>NZ_LMHO01000003.1:0-354130 GCF_001428185.1 Mesorhizobium sp. Root695
AAACGCGAAACCGAGCGTGCCGAACTGGACAGATGTGGCGACCAGTGCGCCGAGCAGTTTCCTGAAATGAGGTTTGGTCATTTCTGCCTCCGTTGAACTCGCGCTAAATCTACCGAATTGATAGAAATTAGATGCATTCAATGTTGCGTTTTTTACCCCTCTGGAGAAAATGTTCGACGATCTTTCGCTGTACGGAGAAATGTTTTCCTCCTCAGCCTCCGAAACGAATCCATGCCGGCCACCAGCCTATTTAGAAATGAGCAGCGCCGAGGCAAGGCCGTGAGGAATTTGGTCCGGCGCCTCAATCGGTGGTGATGGGAAAGTCGAAACGCTCCTTGGCGAACGGTTCACTTGCCACCGTGAAGTGCCACCATTCGCGTGCATAGTTCTTGAAGCCGCCGGCGCGCATGGCATCGACAAGCATCTTGCGGTTTGCCGCCGCTTCACTGGCGAGGCCGCGTTGGGCGGTTTCGCTCATCGGGTCAAAGCAGTCGAAGCCGGTGCCGAAATCGAGCGTGTCGGCATCAACGGCGCCGCAGGCTGGGTTCGGGCTGGACCTGCCGTCCGTTCGAGCGATGGCGACGTCGACGGTCGAGCCACGTGAATGGGCCGATAGTTCTCCGACATAGCCCTTGGCGATCAGATCGCTGCGCTTGACCCGGGGATACCATTGCGGATCGGCTGGCCCGTCCTGTTTCGTCCAGCCGCCTATGTCGACGACGGCGCGGGCAGGGCGGTAGCAATCGAACACCACCAGGGTCAGGCCTCTGGCGGCGATCGTCTTCTGGACGGCGGACAGTGCCTTTGCGGCCTGCTGGGTGAGGATGCAGGCCGGCGCGTCATAGCCTTTCACCTTGCGGTGCAGAAAATTGTCCGATCCGGCGTAGCGGATATCCTGGCGGATCGAGGGGTCGACATCGGCGAGCCGGACAAAGCCGGCGGGCAGGGCGTCGGCATGTGCCGGCGGAACGAAGACTGGGAGCATCAGCGTGCAAAAGCCAATGCGCTGAATCGCCTGGCGCATTCTATTCAACGGACACTTTCACTCGACGAACACCTTGACGCTGGCCGCGCGTCCCGCGGCGTCGATGACGGTCAGTGTCGAATAGCCGGCGCCGTCAGGTTGCCAGGTCGCGGTGCGGCGACGGTCGATGCCGGTCAGCGGCTTGCCGTTGGCTAGCCAGCGGAACGGCGCGCGACCGCCTTGCAGCTTCAGCACCAGCGGCGAGGCGTCGGCTGAATTGGTGCCGAGATCGACGCGGGCACCGTCGGGCGGGAAGATGATGGTCGGCGCGGGTTCGGTCACTGTCGCCTGCACCAGGCCGTCCGATCCGGCGCCGAAGCGGGCGAGCGTCACCGGCAGGTCCTCGCGCCTGGGGCTGAACACGCCGGGCGGCTTGCTCGGCAATGGGACGGTGGCCAGGCCCGAGCGGACAAAACCCTCGAAGAGGATGGGAGCGGCCGAGACATAGCCAGACAGGCCGGGCACCGCGCCGGCATCGGGGCGGCCGACCCAGACACCCAGCACATAGCGGCCGTCGAAGCCGACCGACCACGCGTCGCGGTAGCCGTAGGAGGTGCCGGTCTTGTAGGCGATGCCGCGCTGCAAGGCACCCTCGGGCGGCTTGACGCCCGACAATATGTCGATGATCTGCCAGTTGGCCTGACCGTCGAGGATGGTGGCGGTGGTGCGCTCTGAATTGGCAGGCTCCGTGCCGTCATGCAGCGTGTGCGTCTTGCCGCCATTGGCGAGCCCTGTGTACAGCTGGACGAGGTCGCGTAGTGTCACCCCGACGCCGCCAAGGCCGATGGCCAGGCCCGGCGCTTCGTTGACCGGCAGTATGGGATTTACCCCGGCTTGGCGGAAGCGCGCCATCAGCCGCGTTGGCCCGACCGCGTCGAGCACGCGGGTCGCCGGCACGTTGAGCGACAGTTGCAGCGCTTGCCGGATGCTGACATCACCCTGATAGCCCATGTCGAAATTCTTCGGCCTATAGCCGGAGAAATCGACGGGGCTGTCGTCGATCAGCGTCTCCTGCGCCACCAGGCCCTGTTCGAAGGCAAGACCGTAGATGAACGGCTTGAGCGTCGAGCCGGGCGAGCGGACGATCTTGGTCATGTCGATCCAGCCGGAGCGGCTGGCGTCGAAGAAATTGGCCGAGCCGACTTCACCAAGGATGTCGCCGGTGCGGGAGTCGGCCAGCACCATGGCGACCGACAGGCGGGGCCCAAGCTTGGTAGCCGCGTCCCTCGCCACCTGTTCCAGCCCTTCCTGGACGCTCTTGCGGATCGTCAGCTGCAAGGGCTGGCCGGGGACGGCCTTGGGCAGCATCGCATAGGCGGCGTGCGCGGCGAGCGCCGGCAGCGTGCGGCGCAGGCCCGCCACATCATCGAGGGCGGCACGTGCGGCCTCGCGCTCGCCGAGCACGCCGGAGGACACCATGCGGGTCAACACCCGGTCGCGGGCGGCGTGGGCGATCTTCAGATTGCGGTCGGGCCGGCGCCTTTCCGGCAGTTGCGGCAGGGCGACGAGCAGGGCGGATTCGGAAACGGTAAGCCGCTTCGGCTCCTTGCCGAAATAGGCGAGCGAGGCGGCGCGCACGCCTTCCAGGTTGCCGCCATAGGGCGCCAGCGTCAGATAGCGTTCGAGGATCTCGCGCTTGGACAGCCGCCGCTCGATCTGGATGGCGCGCAGCATCTGCTTGATCTTGGAGCCGAGGCTACGGCTTTCGCGCGGCTCGATCAGCCGGGCGAGCTGCATCGACAGGGTCGAGCCACCGGAGACGATGTGGCCGCTGGCGGCGAACTGACCGGCGGCGCGCGCCAGCGCCAGCACGTCGACACCTTCATGGTCCCAGAAACGCTTGTCCTCATAGGTGACCAGCATGTCGACGAATTGCCTGTCGACCTCGTCGAGTCGGGTCTCGAGCCGCCAGTAGCCGTCCGGCGTGGCGAAGGCGCGCAACAGCTGGCCGTCGCGGTCCTGGACTTCGGTCGAGACCGTGAGTTCGGTCGGCAGCGGAGGCGGGAAGGCGCGGTCGAGTTCCCAGATGCTGGCTGCGGAGAGGACCGCAAGGCCGGCGACGGTCGCTGTGGCGATGGCTGTGCGTAGGAAGAATTTCCTGGAGAGCATAGCGCCGCCCCTCATTCGCCTGCCGGCACGACGGCCCTTCGGGTTTTCGTCGTTCGAAAAGGCAAGCAATTGGCTTTTCGTAAGCTGCGCGGACCACGCCTCACCTCCCCGTATAGTGACGGGGAGGTGGGAGCTTTCACAAGCGCAATCGCCATTTTCATGATCGTCACCATCAGCGCCTTTGCGGCGCCTTGATCTCCATCATGCCGGTGGCTGTGCGGGCCGAATATTGCGGCCGGTACATGTCCTCCACCGTTGCCGCCGGGTGCGCATAGGTGCCCGGCGTCACCGCGCGCACGACATAGGCGAGGGTCAAATTGTGGTCGTGGTCGCCGTCGGCCGGGTTGAACGCCGCGACGAAACGGTCGTCGCGGAATTCGAGATGAGCCGCATCGGTCTGCGCCAGCCACGAGAAGTTCGTCAACTGGGCGCTGGAGACCAGGCCGGGATTGTCGATCTCGAAGCCAGCCGGCAACAGGTCGGTGACCAGCAGGCGCGACGGCCATGTGTTCTGCTCGTTGACCTTGAGCACGACGACATAGCGTTCGTTCTGCGTCGCCTCGGTGACGTTGGCCTCGGTGCCATCGAGCTTGTAGTAGGTGCGGCTGATGGTGAAGCCGTCGCCGCCGGCCGGCAGGGGCTGGACCGGCGACGCCACCGTGGTGACGACGGCCTGCAGCGGGGTCTTGCCGGTGTTGGCGATGGTCAGCGGGCTGTCAACCAGGTCACTGCCGTCGACCTGGTTGGAATAGCCGCCGGAATGCGCCGCGCCATTGACAGTCAGCGTGATCGTATCATTGCCTTCCTTCAGCGCGCGGGCCGCCAGCAGCATCCAGGATTCGTCCTGGGTGCTGGTCCAGCGGGCTTCGGCGCGTTCCCTGGTCACCAGCTTGACCAGCTCCGGCACGATCGCCGGCGCCGGCTTCGATTCCGCCGCCAGCGCCAGCATCGCCGCGCCGTCGCGCAGCCGCGAGCCGTAGTCGGAGCGGTAGTAGTCGTAGTCGGTGGTCGACTTGGCGAGCTGCAGGGCGGTCTTGAAGGTCGATTCCGCACGTGGCGTATCGCCGTAGAGCGCCAGGCTCGCCGCCAACTGGGCAACGGCCATCGGGCTCGAGAAAGCTTCGAGCTGGGTATCGGCGTAGTAGCGCAGATCGCCGATCGAGGCCTTCTTGTTGCGGGCCAGCACGTAGAGTGCGTAGGCGATCTCGCTGCCACGGTCCTGTACGCTCTGGTCGTAGCCGAGCGAGTTCTGCAGGTTGCTCAACGCCTGGTTCATCGCCAGGCTCGGAACGTCGTATTTCTGCTCGCGCGCCCTGGTCAGGAAGTCGGTGACATAGGCATCGAGCCACAGATCGCCGGAGCCCGGACCCCACAGGCCGAAGCTGCCGGCCGAGGCCTGGTAGCTCAAAACCTTGTAGATGGCGTCCTGGATGCGGCCATGGATGTCGGGATCGCTGGCCATGCCGATGCCGGATGCCAATTCATTGACGTAGAGAAGCGGCATGGCGCGGCTGGTGGTCTGCTCGGCGCAACCATAGGGGTAGCGGTCGAGCGTCATCAACAGCGACGGCACGTCGAAGGCGGCGGCCTGTGAAACGCCGACGCTGACGGAAGCGCCATCGAGCAGGCTGGCCGCCAGCAGTTCCCTGTCGACACGCAGCGCGCCGCCATCGCCCTTGAGGTCGACCACCAGGCGGGTGGTGACCGGCAATTGCGCCGGACGCACCGGGACATAGAGCGTCTGCTCGACCTTGGTGCCGTCGGCATGGGCGAGCTTGATGGTAAGCGAGGCATTGCCGGCCGTCTGTGCGATCAGCGGCACGGTCAGCGTCTGCCGCTTGCCCTGGGCGAGCGTCAGCGTCTGGGGCAGAGGCTTGTCGCCCGTCGACAGGTCGCCCGTCGTTTCGATCGACAGCGCATAGTCGCCGGCAGGGCCATCGGTATCGGCGACATCAAGGCGCATGACGGCGGCGTCACCAGGCGCCAGGAAGCGCGGCAGGCCGGCGGCGATCACGACGGGGTCGCGCACGATCACGTCGGTCTGGGCGTGGCCGACCGCTTCCTTGGTCCAGGCGACGGCCATGACGCGCACGGTGCCGTTGAACTGTGGGATGTCGAAGTCGATCCGCGCCTTGCCGTCGGCATCGAGCCCGACGGGACCGGAGAAGAAGGCGACCAGCTTTTCGGTCGGCGGGCTGCCTTGCGCCTGCATGTTGGCGCCGTCGCCGCCGGTCCTGAGCTTGCCGGTGTTGCCAAGCGAGCCGTCGATCAGGCGACCGTAGATGTCGCGGATTTCCATGCCCATCATGCGCTGGCCGAAGAACCAGTTCTCCGGATCCGGTGCCTTGTAGTTGGTCAGGTTGAGGATGCCGACATCGACGGCGGCAACCATGACATAGGCATTGCTGCCCGGCTGCACGCCGGCGACGGAAACCGGGATCGACAGCTGCTGGCGCGGCATGGTCTTGTCCGGCGGCGTCAAGGTGACGGCGAGCTTCTTCGAGCCTGGATCGACCTTCAGCCATTTCACGCCGATGGCGCGTGTCGGCATACGTGTTTCCTGCGCATCGCCCGGTCGGAACAGGGTTGCGGTGACATAAGCGCCGGCGCCCCAGTCGTCGCCGACCGGAATGTCGACGGTGCTGCCGCCGGCCGGCACTGACGCCGTGACGGTCTTCAACAGCTTGTCGGAGCCGATGTTGATGAGAAGTTCGCCGGCAAAGTGCGGCGAGACTTTCAGCTTGGCCACTTCGCCGGCGGCATAGGTGTCCTTGTCGAGGGCGATTTCGAGGCCGTCAGGCGTTTCGGTGGTGGTCGAGGAGACATACCAACCGGCATCGAACTCGTAGCTGGTCGCCGGTCCCTCGGGATCCGATGTCTCGACCTCGAGCCGATACTGGCCCCAGTCGACCGGCACGGAGACCGTCGCGTCGCCGTCGGCGCTGAGGTCGACCTGGCCGTTGGCGATCGACTTGGTGAAGGTGACCGGTTCGTAGTTCCAGGAATTGTTGGAACGGTACCACTGGTAATTGCGTTCGACCTTGACCAGCGTCCACTGCGCGCCTTTCAGCGCCTCGCGCTTGCCGTCGGGGTCGACGGCGATCAGGCTGAACCTGGCCGTGCCGCCCTGCGGCACTTCATTGTCGGCGAAATCTGGACGGATGCCGATCATATGGCCTTGCGGGCGGATGCCGATGTTGAGCGAACGCTCGATGGCGCGGCCACCGGTTTCGCGCATCCTGACCGTCACCTTGGCGTCGACCAACTTGGTGGTCGAGGGCAGTTGCTCGACGGAGACCGGGAAGGTCACCTTGCCGTCATCGCCGACCACCGGCAGATCGGCGAGGGGGGTGACGGTGGGTTCGGCCGACTGCTCGTCGGCGAGGCCAAAGGAAAAGCCCTGGAAACGGTCCCAGTCGCGCGATGTCGACAGCGTCAACTCGCCTTCCAGCGCCAGGCCTGCTGCCGGCGCCCCATAGAGGAAGCGGCCGTCAATGGTGATGTTCGCGGTTTCCCCCTGGGCTATTTCCTGGTTGTCGGCCTTCATGTCGAATTCGATGCGATCCGGCACAAAATCCTCGACCAGGAACATCTGGCTGGCCACCGCCGGCTGCTTGGGATCGGTGTAGATCGACACCGACCAGGTGCCGCGCATGGCGTTGGGTTCGAGCGGCAGGTCGACGGCATGGCCGCCGGCCGATGCGCCGGCGCTGACGATGCGGCGATCCTCGACGCCGTCGGGGCGCGAGAAGATGAAGGTCAGCGGCAGGTTTTCGACCGCCTTGGCGGCGCCGTCGCGGGCAAGCGCCGCGACATGGACATCCTCGCCGGCGCGGTAGATACCGCGTTCGGTCCAGGCATAGACGTCCAGCGCACCGGGCGCTGCGCGGCCGGTGACGCCGCGGTCGGACAGGTCGAAGCCGGCCCGGCCCATGTCGAGGAAGACGAAGTCATTGTCGCCCTGCTTAGCCATCAGCACAGCCGGCACCATGCCGCCGTCGCCGCGCGTCAGGCCGGGGTTGAAGACGGCGTGGCCGTCGGCATCCGATGTCGCCGTGCCGAGAACCTCATTGTTCCGGGCAACCAGGGTCAGTTCGGCGCCTGCTATCGGCTTGGCGCTGCCCAGCGAACGGGCAAAGACATTGAGCCCGTCCTGGCCGGTATAGGTCGACAGGCCGATGTCGGAGACGACGAACCACTGCGTGGCCATCGAATTGTAGTCGTCGCTCTTGTCATTGACGGCCTGGGCGGTCAGCACATAGACGCCTGGCTTGCGCTGCGGCAGCGCCTCGTCGACCGGGAAGGAAGTGGTGACCTCCTTGTTGAGATCATTGGCAATGTCGAGCTGGCCTTGCCAGACCGGCTCGCCCATCTGCTCGGAAATGTTGGAGATGTCATAGCCGTCGAGCTGATGCAGGAACTGGTAGCCTGAAAGAAGCTGGGCCAGCGAGCGGTCGCCGATGCGATAGAGCTTCACTTCGGCGGCGTTCATGTTGACGGTGACGACCGGAATGCCGCGGCGCGCGCCGGCCGGCAGCACGAAGCTGTCGCCGGTGAAGCGGGCGGACGGTGCGCGGTCCTGGACATAGATCGACAGCACCACGGGAGCTGCGGTCACCTCGCCGATGGCCGCCGGCAAGCCGGCGCGGAAAGTGACATCATAATGCTGGCCGTGCTCCAGACCTTCGACACAGATCTGCTTGTCCTTGGCCTCGACGCCCTTGGGCGGCGCGTTGTTGACGGTGACGAATTGCGCGTAGTCGACGCCGGTCTTGACCAGATCCTCGGAGAATTGCGCGCAGATGCGCGGCGCGCTGGTGTCCGCATCGACGGTGTGGTCGATGACGCGGAAACCCTTGCGCGCCTTGAGATCGGCATAATCGGCCTGGACCGTGGGCGAAGGGACCAGGGCAAGGCTGGCCTCATAGGCCTGCAAGGCCGGCCGGTAGAGATCGCGCTTGTCGAGGCCGTTGCCGAGCAGCGCCAGCACGTCGGCGCGCGTCTTGGTGGTGCGCAGCAGCTTGTAGGCGTTGAAAGCAGCCGAGGTGCCGTTTGCCGGCAAAGTGGATGCATCGGAGGTGTTGGCGCCCGGTTGCACGGCCAGAGTTTCACGCGCCAGGTTGAGCCAGAGCTGGCCATCGTCGGGCAGCACCGAGACCGCGGCTTCGTATTTCAACATGGCGGAGCGGTGGTCGCCGGTCAGCACAGCCTGCTCGGCGGCGTTCATCAAGGCCGCCATGCCCTCTGTCGGCTTGTCATAGGCCGGGCCGAGCAGCTTTTTGCGGTATTGCTGGGCCTGATCGGCCATCCAGTTGGGGAAGAAGGCGAGTTCCGGCGGCGCGCCGATATCAGGATCGCCATCGATGTTGACGACCTTGCCGGCGACCGCACCATTGAAGGTTTTCAGCTGGTTGTAGTCGGATTTGAGGAAGCACCATTTGGCTTTTTTATTGTAAGTGAAGGCGCGGCAGGCCGGGTCTCCCAGGCATGTCGTCTTGCATTGGTCGAGGGTCACATTCTGGTCGGACCTGAGATCAAAGCCGAAATAATCGGAATTGTCCGTCGTCGCGATTCGCCGAGCCTCGGCGGCCTGCGCGACACCGCTCCAGGCCAAGACATTGGCCCAGGCAAAAAACAGAAGAATCAGGATCGACAGACCACGAGCCGCGCGCATTGCCATAACACCCTCCAGACAGTGCTAACGTCCAGGCATGATCAAGCTTCAGTCAAGCTTGTCAACGCAGGGACGCGGCAGGGTTCCGCCTGCCAACGGTTTCCTTTCCGGCCAGTGGCCGGTAGTACCTCCATAGGACAGGGGATCACGCTTTCTTGCGGCGACGCAAAAGGTGTGAATTCCAAGCCCACCCTATTTCAGACAATTGGATTGTGGCCCCTTTACGAGCGCTTCAGAACTTCATTCCAATTTTAGTTTTATAACCTAGGTTGTCTTAATGCCGGCGCATGAAGAGCAGATGTCAGGAGGACGCGCGCCAGGGCGTGCACTTCCGCGCGCCCTGCTTTTGGCCATGATGTGCTCGACCGCGCTGGTCGCCGAATCGCGGCCGGCGGCGGCTTTCGAGCTTTTCGGCATCAAGCTGTGGGGATCGTCCAACGACGAGGATGCCGACATTGTCGATCCTATGCGCTATGCCGTCACCATCAATGCCCCCGACGCCGATAGGGATCTGGTCAAGAAGCTGGAAAACGCCTCGACCCTGAAAAATGACGAGGGCCGTCCCGTTTCCGGCTCGCTCGGACTGATGGCCAAGGCACGCAGCGATCGCGAGCAGCTGGTCGCCGCGCTCTATGCCGATGCCCGCTACGAAGGCGTCGTCACCGTCACCATAGACGGCAAGCCGCTCGACGATTTGCCGCCCGATGCCGAATTCAAGGGTCCGCAGCCAGTACCGGTGGTCATCGATATCGCCAGCGGACCGAAATTCACGTTGGGCAATATCAGGCTGCAAGGCGACGCGGCGGGGCTGATGAGCGCCGATTATGGCCTGATATCAGGCGGTGACGCCGGATCCGGCGCCGTGCTCAAGGCCGAGGCACTGATCGTACGGACGCTGAAGGAGCAAGGCAGGCCGCTGGCCAAGGTGACGGACCGCCAGATCGTCGCCGACCATGCCACCTCGACGCTCGACGTGACGCTGACGGTTGCCGCCGGGCCGGTCGCCGGCTACGGCCCGACCACGGTGGAAGGCACCGAGAAGGTCGATCGCGACTTCACCGAATACATGACCGGCCTCAAGCGCGGCCGGCAGTACTCGCCGCAAGAGATCAGCGACGCGCGCGACCGGCTGCTGGCGCTCGAGGTCTTCAACAGCGTGACGTTCAAGGAAGCCGACTCGCTCGATGCCGATGGCAACATTCCGATCGGCGTCCAGGTCAGCGAGCGCAAGCCGCACTATTTTGGCGTCGGCGGCACCTTTTCCAACACCGAGGGGCTGGGCCTGGAAGGCTATTGGGGCCACCGTAACCTGTTTGGACGAGCCGAGAAGCTGCGCATCGAAGGCGCCATCAGCGGCATCGGCAGCAATGACCTCAGCGAGCTCAACTACAATGCAGGCATCATGTTCGAAAAACCTGGTGTGATCGGGCCGGCATCGAAATTCTTCGCCAGGGTCAAGACCGTGCTCGAACATCCTGATGCCTATGACCATTTCTCGGTCAAGGGCAGCACCGGCCTGTCCTACGAACTGACCAAGAAGCAGACGGTTTCCGCCGAGGTGGCGCTCGACTATTCCCGCATCCACGACGCTTTCGGCAAGCACAAATACCTGATCGCCAGCGTTCCGCTGCAATATGTCTATGACAACAGGGACAACCGGCTGAACCCGACCAGCGGCTTCCGGATGCTGGCCTATGCCGAGCCCAGCTATGAGATTCTGAGCGGTGCCGCCTTCCTCAAGCTGAAGGGCGAGGGTTCGGCCTATCAGTCGTTGGATTCAGCCTCGAAGTTCGTGCTGGCCGAACGTGTCGCTGTCGGTTCGATCGTCGGCACCAGCCTCGAACACGTGCCGGCTGACCGGCGCTTCTATTCCGGCGGCGGCGGTTCGGTGCGCGGCTATGCCTATCAGGGGATCGGCCCCAAGGACTTCACCGGCCAGCCGATCGGCGGTCTGTCCTTCTTCGAAACCTCGGTCGAGATGCGCATCGCCATCACCGACACGATCGGCATCGTGCCGTTCGTCGATGCCGGCACGGTGTCGACCAAGTCGGTTCCAGATTTCTCCGACGTCAAGGTCGGCGCCGGTGTCGGTCTGCGCTATGTTACGCCGTTCGGGCCGCTTCGCATCGACGCGGCCGTGCCGCTCAACCGCGATCCGGGCGACCCGCATTTCGGCATCTATGCCGGCATCGGGCAGGCATTTTGACGATGAAGACGGTCTGGCGCATTCTCCGCATCGTCCTTTACACGCTGCTGATCGTGGTCGCGGGAGCGATCGGCGCGCTGGTGGTGCTGACCAAGACCGAGCGCGGACGCGACAATCTCGCCGGCATTATTTCGCGCCTGGCTTCGAGCGACGACCGCAAGATTACGGTCAGCGGCATAGATGGCATCTGGTCCGGGGCGCTCAGCGTCGACCATGTCGTGCTGGAGGATCGCGAGGGTGCCTGGCTGGTGGCACGCAAGGTGGCCGTCGACTGGTCGCCGCTGGCGCTGCTGTCGAAAAACTTCAGCGCCGACCGCATCGCAGCCGAGCGCATCGAATTGGCGCGGTTGCCGGTGGCCAGCACGCAGCCAGCGCAGAGCAGCGGCACGACGACGCTGCCGGTTTCGCTCGATATCAAGCAAATCGACCTGCCCGAGATTGCGCTGGGGCAAGACCTTGCCGGCAGCGGCATCGCCGAACTCGCCGCCAAGGGCATGCTCAAGGCCGACGCCGCGCCCCTGGCGGTCGAGACGACGCTCAACGTCACCCGCCATGACGGCAAGCAAGGCAAAGTCGACGCCAAGATCCACTTTGCGCCGGCGGACAACAGGCTCGACCTCGACCTCAAGGCCTCGGAGCCGGCAGGCGGGATCATCGCCAATCTGCTCAAGCTGCCCGATGCGCCGCCGGTCGACATAATCGTCTCGGGGACGGGGCCGCTCGCCAATTGGAACGGCATCGGCACGTTCGCGGTCGACGGCAAGATCGTCACCCAGCTGACGGGCCGCCACCAGCTGACCGACAAAGGCAATCACGTCGAAGCCAAGGGCGACGGCGACTTCGCCCGCTTCCTGCCGGAGAATTTGAAACCGCTTTTTGCCGGCAAGACCAGTTTCGATGTCGCGGGCACCGCGACATCAGCCGGTGGCGTCAGTGTCGACCGCGCCAATATCGAGAGCGATGCGGTGCACGGCACCGCGACCGGCATCGTCGATCCTGCCGGCGCCAGCGATCTCTCGGTCGAACTCGCCGCCAAGGGCCCGCCTGTGGTGATCAGCGTCGGCAGCAAGGCGCAGCCGATCACGCTGGCGATCAGCAATGCCACCGCCCGCGCCTTCGGCGACGGCAAGGCGCCGATCATCGACATCGGCGCCTCCTTCGTTTCGATCGTCGCCGGCGGCACGCGGCTGGACGATCTGGCAGCGCAGATCCATTCCGACGGTTTCGACATCCAGAACCGCGCCGGGCCGGTCAGCGTCAAGCTGGCAGCGGGTGGTCTCAAGACCGACGTGGCGACACTGGCGCCGCTGATCACCGGCAAGGTCGATGTCGATCTGGCCGGGTCGATCAGCAAGGACGCCATTGCCATCGACCAGGGCACATTGCGTTCCGACGCCCTCAACGCTTCGCTGACAGCCACGGTAGGACTTGCCGACCTGTCGATGCAGCTCAAGATGAACGCGGATGCCGTGGCGACGGCCTTTCCGCCGCAGATCGCCTCGGTGCTCGGCGCCCGGGTGAAATTCTCAGCCAGCGCGACGCGCGATCCGCAGGGGTCCTTCGCCGCGAATTCGATCGAGTTCACGTCCGGCACGCTCAGCGCCGCCGGCACGGCCAGCATGCAAGGCACCGACATCCAGGCGGACATCAAGGGCAAACTGGGTGATGTTTCGGTGCTGTCGCCGATGGTCGGCGTGCCGGTTGCTGGCGGTATCGATTTCGCGCTGTCGGCCAGCGGCGCCATGACGGCGCCGGATTTCACGGTCTCCGCCGACAGCGACAGCCTGACCGCCTCGGGCCGTACGGTGAAGAGCATCAAGCTGACGGCGAGCGGCAAGGCCGACATTGCCAGCCCCGCAGCCGATGTCTCCCTGACCGGTTCCGTCAACGACCAGCCGCTCGACATCAAGGCGGCGCTGGTGACGAGCGAAGGCAAGCGTTCGATCAACGGATTCCTGGTCTCGCTGGGCGACAACAAGGTCTCGGGCGATCTCGCGCTGGACGACAAGTACATGCCGCTGGGCACGCTGACGCTCGACGCGCCCGCTATCGACCAGCTGGCCGCACTGGCCGGCCAGGCGGTGACGGGCGACATCGACGGCACCATCCGCTTTGCCAAGGAGGGCGACGCGCCTTCCGTCGCCATCGACGCGAAGAGCACGTCGATCGCGCGCGGTGACGTGACGGCCAAGGCCATCACCGTCAATGCGCTGATCGCGAACTATCTCAAGGCGCCGGCGATCGCGGGTTCAATCAAGGCCGACAGCATCACCTCCGGTACCACCGAAATCGACGACATCGGCGTCGACCTGAAGCGCGACGGCGACTGGACCAATTTCACCGGCGGCGCCACCATAGCTGGCATTCCGGCAACGGCTGCCGGCCGGGTGAAGATCGCCGACGGCACGACCAGCGTCGAGATCGACTCGGGCGAAGCGACTGTTCGCGGCATCAAGGCGGCAATCGCTGAAGCCTCGACGCTAAGCATCGCCAACGGCATTGCCAGCATCGAGCGACTGGCGCTCGATATCGGCGGCGGTTCGGTGACCTTGTCCGGTACCGCCGGCCAGACACTCGACCTCGCGGCGCAATTTTCGGCACTGCCGGCGGCGCTCGCCAATGATTTCTCGCCCGGTCTCGATGCGGTGGGCACGCTTGGCGGCACGGCGCAGGTGACCGGATCGCCAGCGGCTCCAGACGTCCGCTTCAATGCGCAGCTGGCTGGCGTCGAAACCAGCCAGACCCGCCAGGCGGGGCTCGGGGCGCTCGCTGTCGACGCGGCAGGCAGCTACACCATGGCCGGCGGTGTTGTGCTCGATCAAGTGACGCTGACCGGAGACAAGATTTCCGGCAAGGCGACCGGCACCCTCAACCCGAACGGTGCCAGCGATTTCGCTCTCGACATCAATTCGACCGGTCCAAGCCTACCGCTGACTCTGGGCAGCGTGGAAAGCCCGATCAAGCTCGAGTTGCAGGCCCTTTCGATGAAGGCGGCGGGGCAGGGCACGCAGCCCCGGCTCGACATTTCCGCGTCGCTGCCTTCGGTCGCTACCAAGCTGGCCAGGGTCGAAGGTGTCGCGGTCGCCCTGCATTCCGATGCATTTGACCTGAAGGCCCGCACAGGACCGATCTCCGGCACGGTGTCGGCGGAAAAGATCGGCCTCGACAATCCGACCATCGCGCCGCTGATCGCCGGCAAGGTCACGGCCAAGGTCGCCGGCAACCTGGCCACGGAGGCCATCACCATCGACAGCGGCTCGGTGACGAGCGACGTGCTGAACAGTGGCTTCACTGGTCGGGTATCGCTGGCCGACGGCGCCATCGACCTCAATTTGAAAGCCGATGCAGCCTCGGCGGCGCTGCCGGCTGCGGTGCGCGGGGTGTTTGCAGAACGCGCGCAACTGAGCGCTGCGCTGAAGCGCGATGCGTCGGGCAATGTCAATGTCGATGGATTGAAGCTGGCCTCCGGCGCACTGACCGCCGAAGGGCAGGCGAGCCTTGCCGACAACAAGATCACCGCCGACATCAAGGGTGCGCTGAGCGACATCTCGCTGCTGTCGAAGGATGCCAAGGGCGCCATTGCCTTTGCGTTGAACGCACAGGGGCCGGCCACGGCGCCGGATCTGTCGCTGACGGTGGACAGCGACCGGCTGCTGGTGGCATCGCGCGAGATCACCGGGCTGAAGCTGACCGCCACCGGCAAGGCCGATGCCGCCAACCCGGCGGCGAATGTGCGACTGACCGGCAATGTCGCCGGCCAGGCGCTGCAAGGCAGTGCGGTGCTGGCGACGGCGGACGGCAAGAGCGCCATCAACGGCCTGCTGCTGTCGCTGGGCAAGAACAGGATTTCCGGTGATCTGGCGCTGGACGAGAAGTTCGTGCCGGTCGGCACCATCGCGCTCGACCTGCCCGATATCGGCCCGCTGGCGGCGCTTGCACTGGAAAAGGCCGAAGGCGACGTGCGCGGCACGATCGCCTTCTCGAAGAACGGCACCGCGCCGCAGGTCGCGATTAAGGCGACGACAGCGTCGATTACGCGGGGCGACCTGCAGGCGAAAGCTGTCTCAATCGATGCGCTGGTCGCCAACTATCTGGCAGTACCCGTGATCTCCGGAAAGATCCGCGCCAACACCGTCACGTCGGGTGGCACCGTGATCAGCGGCATCGATGTCGATCTGAAGCGTGACGGTGACTGGACCGGCTTCTCCGGCGGCGCAACCGTCAAGGGCATTCCGGTAAAGGCCACTGGCCGCGTGAAAGTGGCCAATGGCACGACGACCATCGAGCTTGCGTCCGGCCAGGCGACCGTACAGGGCATCAAGGCGGCGATCGCCCAGGCGTCGACCGTCAGCATCGCCAACGGCACGACGACGCTGGACCGGCTGGTGATCAACCTTGGCGGCGGCACGGCGACGGTGACCGGCAAGGTCGGCACGGCGCTCGACATCAACGCGACGCTGGCGCGGGTGCCGATGTCGCTCGCCAACAGTTTCTCGCCGGGCCTCGACGCCGCCGGCTCGATTTCGGGCACGGTCAAGGTGACGGGTGCGCCAGCGAGCCCTGCGGTTGCCTTCAACATCGACGCGACCGGCGTGCAGACGTCACAGACACGAGGTGCTGGTGTCGGTGCGGTCAGTGTTTCCTCGTCGGGCACCTTCGCCGCCAGCAAGCTGACCTTCAATGCCAATCTCAGCGATGGAGCCGGCCTCGGGCTCAAGGGCGGCGGCACCGTGACGACGTCAGGCACGCCGGCGCTGGTGCTCGATTTCAATGGTGCCGTGCCCTTCGGCCTGCTCAGCCAGAAGCTCGCAGCGCAAGGCCTGTCGCTGTCTGGAACCGCCAATGTCAACGTGCAGGTGCGCGGTCCAGCGACATCGCCTGTCATCGGCGGCAGCGTCAACACTTCCGGTGCGCGCCTGGTCGATGCGCGCTCGGGCCTCGCGGTCAACGATCTCGCCGCCGATGTCTCGATCGCCGGCGGCGTCGCCAGGATCAACCGGCTGACGGGAACGCTGTCGACGCGCGGCAGCCTGTCGGCCAGCGGCACGGTTGGCATCAACCCGGCGCAGGGTTTCCCGGCCGACCTATCGATCAAGCTGGTCGACGGCCGCTATACGGACGGCCGTGTGGTGACCGCCAATCTCGGCGGCGACCTGACGATCAAGGGACCGCTGACATCCGCACCTGTCATTGCCGGAACCGTCAACCTCGCCAAGACAGTGATCACGGTTCCGGACAAGCTGCCGGGCTCGCTGGCGGCGCTCGATGTCAAGCACAAGAACGCGCCGGGTGCGGTCAGGGCGCAGGACAAGGCGCTGCGGCCGCCGACGACCAGCGGCAAGGGCGGCGGAACGGGCCTCGCGCTCGATGTCACGGTCAACGCGCCGAACCAGATCTTCATCCAGGGCAGGGGTGTCGATGCCGAATTCGGCGGCTCGCTCAAGCTGACCGGCCCGGCCTCATCGCCGCAAGCGGTCGGCACCTTCACCCTGCAGCGCGGACGGCTGTCGATCCTCGGCAAGCGGCTGACCTTCACCGAAGGCACGGTCGGCTTCTCCGGCTCGCTGGTGCCCTATCTCAACCTGACGGCGACGACGACGACGACCAGCGCCACCGTCACCATCGTGGTGTCGGGCGAGGCGACCAATCCGAAATTCACCTTCTCCTCGGTGCCGGCGCTGCCCGAGGACGAGGTGCTGGCGCAATTGATCTTCGGCCGCTCGATGTCGAATCTGTCGCCGCTGCAGATCGCCCAGCTTGCCGAAGCGGCCGGACAACTGGCCGGTGTCGGCGGCTCGACGTCGCTGCTTGAAAACCTGCGCAGCGCCATCGGCGTCGACGATCTGGATGTCACCACGGACGACAAGGGCGGCACGGCGGTTTCGGCCGGCAAGTACCTCAACGACCGCACCTATGTGACGATCCAGAAGGGTGACAAGCCGGGTTCTGGCAAGGCGACGATCGACCTCAATGTCGGGCGCGGCGTCAAGCTGCGCGGCGAGGCCAACGACGCGGGCGAAGCCAAGGGTGGCATCTTTTACGAGAAGGAATACTGATACTTAAGCGGGACTTTTGGCCCCATGCTGGCTCGATGCTGGCGCTGTCGGGGGCCCAGTAAATGTCTCAGTTTAATCGACTATCCAGATTCCAAAGGAATCCGACGAGCAGTAGCAATTTTGCGCCAAGACTGTCGTTATCACGCGAACCGCTCCGTTTTCAAAGTTGCACATTCGCTAACATGTTCTCAATCCACGCCGTCTTTGACATCATGGCCTGGATGCGGAATGTTACAAGGCGGAAAGCCAACAATGGGAGTTAAGTCATGACAATTTACAAGAGCAATGGCGATTGCGTTCCGGATCACATCCTGGCCATGGCCGAAGAAGCCAAGGCAGGCAAGGTCGATCGCCGCGAATTCCTGGCCATGGCCAGCGTCTTCGGTGCGTCGACGGCAATGGCTTACGGCTTGCTCGGCCTCGCCGACCCGACGCCGGCGAAGGCCGAAGAGGTAAAAGGCAAGAAGGGCGGCACGCTGAAGATCGCCCAGTGGATCAAGGATCCCAAGGACCCGCGCAAGGCCGACTGGTCGGAAATCGCCAATGCCGAGCGCCAGGCGCTCGAGCCGCTGGTCAAGTACACATCCGAATACACGTTCCGGCCCTATCTGCTGGAGAGCTGGGACGTCAACGACGACGCCACGCAGTATACGTTGCATGTGCGCAAGGGCGTCACCTGGTCGAATGGCGATGCCTTCACCGCCGATGACGTCATCTTCAACCTGAAGCGCTGGGCCGACAAGAAAGCCGAAGGCAATTCCATGCCCGGCCGTCTCGGCTCACTGGTCAAGGACGACAAGCTCGACGAAAGCGCTGTCAGCAAGCCGGACGATCACACGGTGGTGCTGAAGCTCACCAAGCCCGACATCGCGTTGATCCCGAACATGTGCGACTATCCCGGCCTGATCGTCCACAAGAGCTTCGATGAGAAGGGCGGCGATTTCAAATCCTGCCCGATCGGCACCGGCCCGTTCGAGCTCGTCTCCTACGATGTCGGCCAGAAAGTGGTCTACAAGCGCCGCACCGACGACAAGTGGTGGGATGGCGAAGTGTTCCTCGATGGGCTGGAATTCATCGACTACGGCACCGATCCGGCGGCCATGGTCAGTGCTTTCGAAGCCGGCGAAGTCCACACCAATTTCGAGACCTCGGCCGACTACGTGTCGATCCTCGACGGCATGGACCTGGTAAAGTCGGAGATCGTCACCGCATCGACCATCGTCTGCCGCACCAACGTCAACAACAAGCCCTATGGCGACCAGAAGGTGCGCAACGCGCTGCAGCTTGGCGTTGACAACAATGTCGTCCTCCAGCTTGGCTACGGCAATGCCGGCTCGGTCGCCGAGAACCACCATGTCTGCTCGATCCATCCGGAATATTACGAGTTGCCCAAGATTGCCCGTGATCCGGCCAAGGCGAAGGCGCTGATGGCGGAAGCCGGGCAGGCCGACTTCGAACACGAGCTGATTACCGTCGACGAAGACTGGCACAAGAACACCGGCGATGCCATCGCCGCTCAGTTGCGCGACGCCGGTATCAAGGTGAAGCGCACCGTTCTGCCGGGTTCGACGTTCTGGAACGACTGGACGAAGTATCCGCTGTCGATGACCAACTGGAACATGCGCCCGCTCGGCGTTCAGGTCTTGGCCATCGCCTACCGCACCGGCGAGGCCTGGAATGAGGCCGGTTGGTCGAACCCGGACTGGGATGCCAAGCTCAATGCGGCGCTCGCCGTTGCCGACGCCGCCAAGCGCAAGGAAATGATGAAGGACATCGAGCAGATCCTGCAGGATTCCGGCATCCTGATCCAGCCATACTGGCGCAAGCTCTACAGCCACTCGGTCAAGGCGGTGCAGAACTACAAGATGCACCCGACCTTCGAGCGCGACTACGGCAAGGTCTGGCTCGACCAGGCTTGATCGCACCGACAAGGGGAAGGGGCGTCGCCCCTTTCCGTCGCTCTTTGCATCATCCGTCCCTGTTGGTCCGCGCTTTCTCAAAAAAGTTGCGGACTCACGGGCAAGGTGATGCGACAAAAACAGGGTTGATCGCATCCGAAGGCCTGTTTGACAGCCAGCCCTGCCGGTCACGGCAGGGTTGGCTTTCATAGCCGGCTCGAACCCCAACCCATCGGCAGGGGGCCGCCATGCTTTCCTTCGTTATCAGGCGTCTTGGCACCATGGCATTGACGATGCTGTGCCTGACCATGGTCGTCTTCTTCCTGATCAACCTCGAACCCAATCTGAAGAAGCTGGCGATCAGCCAGACCGAAATGCACACATCGGCCGAGCAGCTCGAGAGCTGGCTAGTCAACCATGGCTACCGGCAGAACTTCTTCGTCCGCTATGGGCAGTGGCTGGGCCTCGTGCCCAAGCAGCCGGTGACCGACCCGGCGACCGGCAAGCCGGCCCAGCGTTTCTCCTTCTGCAACGACCCGCTCGTCTCGACGTTCTCCGGCGTTCTCGAAGGCGATTTCGGCTGCTCGACCAAGTTCAAGGCAACGGTCGCCTCGAAACTGTTTCCCGCGCTCGGCGCCACCGGCATCCTGATGTTCTGGGTGCTGGTGGTAATGGTGCCGATCTCGTTGCTGATCGGCATCCTTGCCGGCATGCGCGAGGGGTCGCGAACCGACCGTGTTCTGTCGGTGGCCTCGATCGCCTCGACGGCGACGCCTGAGTATGTGTCGGGCGTCATCTTCACCGTCATCTTCGCCTCATGGCTCGGCTGGCTGAACGGCTCGGCGGCCTCGGCCAGCCAGGGCATCACCTTCTATAATTTCACGCTGCCAGTGATGACGTTGGCGATCTACGGCATCGGCTACATCGCCCGCATGACGCGCGCTTCGATGGTCGAGGTTATGACACAGCAATATATCCGCACCGCCCGATTGAAGGGGCTCTCGTTCGGCAGCGTGGTGGTCAAACACGCGTTGCGCAACGCGCTGATCGCGCCCTTCACCGTCATCATGCTGCAATTTCCCTGGCTGCTCACCGGCGTCGTCATCGTCGAGGTGATGTTCCGCTACCAGGGGTTCGGCTATACGCTGGTCGAGGCGGCCGGCAACAACGACATCGACCTTTTGCTCGGCTGCTCGCTGGTCTCGGTGTTCATCGTCTTGATCACGCAGCTCATTTCCGATGTCGGCTACGCGTTTCTCAATCCGCGTATCAGAGTTCAGTAGGGGCGAAGCGGATGCCGGTTCAATACATCAGTGGCTTCACCGTCGTTCTCGAAGTGCTGTCGCGCTTCTGGCCCGTCTGGATCGCCCTCCTCATCGTCATGGGGGCGAGCTTCGCCTACAAGAAAAAGTTGGCGCTTTACGGCCAGCTCTTCGACAGCGGCGTCGGCATCGTCGGCGTCGGCATCTGCCTGTTCTGGCTGTTCACGGCAATCTTCGCCGCAACTATCTCGCCCTTCGATCCGCTGGCCCAGATCCCCATCATGAAGGACGTGCTGCCGGGCGCCGTCGAACCGCAATCGGGCCTGACCTATCTGTTCGGCGGCGACAAGCTGGCGCGCGACGTGTTTTCGCGCATGGTTTATGGCAGCCAGATCGTGCTGATCATCGCACCTGCCGCAACCGGCTTCGCGCTGATGGTCGGCATCACGCTCGGCCTGCCGGCAGGCTACTATGGCGGCAAGATCGACACCGTGCTGTCGTTCCTGGCCAATTTGGTGCTCGCCTTCCCGGTTATCCTGCTGTTCTACCTGCTGGTGACGCCTGGCATCATGGACACGCCGATCCCCTATGGCATGGCCGGCGTCTTCTTCCTGTTTCCGATCATCTTCTTCAGCGTGCTGTTCTGGACGCGCTACAAGAACCGGCCCGACCGGCTTTACATCCTGCTCGGCATCACCCTGATCCTCGGAGGCTGGATCTACCTCGGCCTTGTGTTCGACAGGGACCCGCTGCACATCGTCCATATCGATCCCAACCAGCTCAACATCTTCGTGGCGGTGGTGTTCGCCTCCAGCCCCGGCGTGTTCCGCATCGTGCGCGGCCTGGTGATGGACATCAAGACGCGCGACTATGTGGCGGCGGCGCAGACGCGCGGTGAATCGCCCTGGTACATCATGCTGTGGGAGATCCTGCCCAATGCGCGCGGGCCGCTGATCGTCGATGCCTGCCTGCGTATCGGCTACACCACGATCCTGCTCGGCACGCTCGGTTATTTCGGCCTAGGTCTGGCGCCGGAAAGTCCGGACTGGGGCACCGCGATCAAGGACGCCAGCCGCCTGCTGCGCTCCTTCATCCACCCGGCGCTGCCGCCGACGATCGCGCTGATGTCGTTCGTGCTGGGCTTGAACCTGCTCGCCGATTCGCTGCGCGAACAATCGATGAAAGACTGATCTCACGGGTTTCGACCCGACGTGCCTGAGAGAATCAGGCCTGAAAGAACCAGGATTGGAGCGACCCATGAATGAGGCAGTTCGAAATCCCTCAGAACCGATCATCGAGATCGAGAACCTGTCGATCTCCTTCTTCACCCGCAAGGGCGAGATCCCGGCCGTCATGGATTTTTCCTGCACCGTCATGCCGGGCGAGGCGATGGGCATCGTCGGCGAATCCGGCTGCGGCAAGTCGACCGTGTCGCTCGGCATCATGCGCGACCTCTCCAACATCGGGAAGATCGTCGGCGGCAAGATCAAGTTCCAGGGCAAGGACATGGGCGAGCTCTCCGACGAAGAGTTGCGTTCCATTCGCGGCAACAAGATCGCGATGATCTACCAGGAGCCGATGGCCAGCCTCAACCCGGCGATGAAGGTCGGCCAGCAGTTGATGGAAGTGCCGCTGATCCATGACAAGGTGTCGAAGGAAGAGGCCTACAAACGCGCACTCGACATGGTCCGCTCGGTCAAGCTGCCCGACCCCGAGCGCATGATGCGCTCCTATCCGCACCAGCTTTCGGGTGGCCAGCAGCAGCGCATCGTCATTGCCATGGCGCTGCTGTCGAAGCCGGCGCTGCTTCTGCTCGACGAACCGACGACGGCGCTGGACGTGACGGTGGAAGCGGGCATTGTCGACCTGGTCAAGGGGCTCGGCGAGAAGTTCGGCACGTCGATGATCTTTGTCTCGCACAATCTCGGCCTGATCCTGGAAACCTGCGATCGCATCACCGTGATGTATTCGGGGGAAGCGGTCGAGACCGGCAAGATCAAGGACGTGTTCGACCGGATGCGCCATCCCTACACGCAAGGGCTGTTCCGCTCGATCCCGCTGCCGGGCGCCGACAAGAACTCAAGGCCGCTGATTTCGATCCCAGGCCAATTACCGCTGCCGCACGAGCGGCCCAAGGGCTGCAATTTCGGCCCGCGCTGCCACCATTTCGTCGAGGGTGTCTGCAACGCCGCCGAAATCCCGATGATCGAGGT
Source organism: Mesorhizobium sp. Root695 (assembly GCF_001428185.1). NCBI lineage: Bacteria > Pseudomonadati > Pseudomonadota > Alphaproteobacteria > Hyphomicrobiales > Phyllobacteriaceae > Mesorhizobium > Mesorhizobium sp. Root695. Next base: position 22,443 of record NZ_LMHO01000003.1, read on the forward strand.
CGCGGGTCACGAAGGCCATTTCTCGCGCTGCGTGCGTTTCAACGAGATCGACTGGGACGCGTTGCCGCCCGGCGCCAAGAAGGTCAATGAGCGCGTCGTGCCCGGTGCGCCGGTGCTCAAGATCGAGGATCTGAGAAAATACTACAAGGTCGGCGGCAGCGAGGTGTTCGGCTCGAGCGAAGGTCGCGTCGTCAAGGCCAACGAGACGATCTCGTTCACGGCGCGCGAATCCGAGACCGTTGCCATCGTCGGCGAATCCGGCTGCGGAAAATCGACTCTGGCCAAGGTGCTGCTCGGGCTGGAGACGGCAAGTGCCGGCAAGGTGACGCTGGGCAACAAGGAAATCCAGTCGACCGGCATCGAGAAGCGCAGTGTCGAAACCGTATCGTCGATCCAGATGGTGTTCCAGAATCCGTTCGACACGCTCAATCCCAGCCATTCGGTCGGTTCGCAGATCATCCGCACGCTGGAGAAGTTCAATGTAGGCAAGACGGTTGCCGATCGCCGCAAGCGCATGCTGGAACTGCTCGACCTGGTGAAGCTGCCGCGGGCGTTCGAGACCCGCAAGCCGCGGCAGCTTTCGGGCGGCCAGAAGCAGCGCATTGGCGTGGCGCGTGCCTTTGCCGGCGACGCCAAGGTGGTGGTAGCCGACGAGCCGGTCTCGGCGCTCGACGTGTCCGTGCAGGCGGCGGTGACCGAACTGCTGATGGACATCCAGCGCAAGAACAAGACGACGATGCTGTTCATCAGCCACGATCTGTCCGTCGTGCGCTACATCGCCGACCGCGTCGTCGTGATGTATCTGGGCTACATCGTCGAGCAGGGCACGACCGACCAGATCTTCGCACCGCCCTATCACCCCTATACCGAGGCGCTGCTGTCGGCGATCCCGATCGCCGACACCAGCGTGGTCAAGCGGCACATCGTGCTGGAAGGCGACATTCCGTCGGCAATGAACCCGCCGTCGGGCTGTCCGTTCCAGACCCGCTGCGGCTACAAGAAGCTGGTGCCGGACAATCTGTGCGAGACCAAGGTGCCGCCGGTCAAGCATCTCGGCGACGGCCATATGAGCCTGTGCTGGCTCTCCGACGATGTGCTGGCCAAGATGGAGCCGGTGATCAAGTTCGACAAGGAACACGCGGCTAATGAGGGTGTGCCGGAAGACGCGCCGCATGGCGATGGCCCTGGGTTTGTCGGCACGCCACCCAACCGGCCGCATGGCAAGACAGGCAGCGCGGAAGCCGATGCGGTGGGGCAAGCTGCCGAGGAGACCGAAGCCGTTTCGAAAGCCCGCCGCCACGAGGTCCGCGACGAGGTTTCGGAAACCGGCGCACCCGCGACGGATGCCAACGCGACCTCGGCGCCGTTCACGCCAAGAACGCTTGGTGACGGCCGTCAGGCGGAGAGTGCACGCGTCGCACCGGCTGTTGGGCGAGCCACGAGGCAGGCCAAACCAGGCCAGGGTGCGACAAAGACGAGCGGAACTGCCGAGCCGGCCCGGCTGACCGGCGCAAGTGCTGTCGACAAGAACCGCCCGTCGGGCATCGCCAGGCCGGCCAAGCCGGACGATCTGAAGCTGATCGCCGGCGTTGGCCCAAAGATCGAGGGCATCCTGAACGGCCTCGGCATCTTCACCTATGCGCAGGTCGCGGCGTGGAAGAAGGCCGAGCGCGAATGGGTTGACGACCATCTGAAATTCCATGGCCGCATCGAGCGCGACGACTGGGTCAAGCAGGCCAAGGCGCTCGCCAAGGGCGGCGAGGCGGAATACAGCAAGGTGTTCGGCAAGAAGCCGCGCTGACGGGAACGGACGCTATTTAGCTGCCGCACTCGTTCAATTGCTGCGCGTAGTCCCGTGCCATCTTTTCGGTGGCCCGGGCATAGCCCTGCACGCCGGCATCTCCCCGGTTGCCGCGGCCATAGGCGGTCCAGCCGAGATAGTAGGCGAGATAGAGATTGTAGGTGTCGTTGCGGGCGACGCCGTAAGTGTCTGATGTCTTGGAATGATACCAGCCGACGAAATCGACCGCATCGGCGAATTTCGTCCGCCGCGCCGCCCAGTTGCCGGTCTCTCGCTGATATTGCGACCAGGTGCCGTCCAGCGCCTGCGAGAAGCCGGTGGCCGACGAGACGTGCTTCCACGGAATGAAGCCGAGAAGCTTGGTGCGTGGCGGCCGGGCGTTGCTCTTGAAGCCGGATTCCTTGCGCACCGTCGCCATCAGCACGGGAACGGGGATGCCGTATTTCTGCTGGGTGCGCTCGGCGGCCGACTGCCAGTTGTCGAACCAGCCGTCATTCTGGTCGAAGACGGCGCAGACATTGTTGATGTGATTGGGCGGCGTGGCGCAGGCCGAAAGCGCCAGCAGCACGCAAACCGCACCAATTTTACTAAAACTCGAACTACGCATTGGCAGAGCAATAGGCCGAAATCATAAAGGGAATCTTGCAGCGTCCGTTAACGCTTCGCCGGCGCAGTCTCTCAAGGAAATCCAGCATCAGTAATCCGACATGTCTTGTCGTTTTATCTAAACAGATATTACAGAAATGCCGCCGTGGCTAAAATCACGCCCGCAAACGGCGTATTTCTGACAGCTTGGCTGGTTTGCCGGGGCTTTGATGCCGAGCATGAACGAACCAAGACGCAAACGCGGCGCCGAGCGCACCAGCAACAGAGGTCCGTCGGCCATCCCGCAACTGTCGCTCAGGCGGGTGACCAATCCCTATCCCCCGATGGCCATGCTGTCGCCCGACCAGATCGAGCAGATCCACCAGGCGTCGATGCACATCCTGGAGAATTTCGGCATCGAGGTGATGAGCCCGCGCGCGCTGACGCTGTTCGAGAAGGCCGGCGCCAGGATCGATCATGCCTCGGCGAATGTCTGCATCGATCGCGGCCTGGTCGACGAGGCGCTGAAGACCACGCAGTCCAGCTACGTGCTGACGCCGCGCAATCCGGCCAATGCCATCCATCTCGGCGGCAACACGATCAATTTCACGCTCGTTGCCGGGCCGCCCAATGTGCACGACATGGAGCGCGGCCGCCGCGCCGGCAATTTGCGCGACTATTCGGATCTCACCCGGCTGGCGCAGCATTTCAACTGCATCCACATGCTCGGCAACCAGGTCTGCGCGCCGGTGGAACTGCCGGCAAACTCGCGCCATCTCGACACCTATTTCACCAATCTGACGCTGACCGACAAGAGTTTCCATGTCTCGGCGATCGGCCGGGGCAGGGCACTGGACGGCATCGAGATGATGGCCATCGCGCGTGGGTTGACGCTTGACCAGATGCGCGACGATCCCGGCATCGCCACCATCATCTCGGTCAACTCGCCGCGCCGCTTCGACGAGATGATGGCCGAGGGGCTGATGACCATGGCCGAGTTCGGCCAGTCGGTGGCGGTGACGCCGTTCACGCTGATGGGGGCGATGAGCCCGGTGACGCTGGCAGGCGCGCTGGCGCAGCAGAACGCCGAGGCGCTGTTCGGGGTCGTGCTGACGCAGCTTGTCCGTCCGGGCGCGCCGGTCATGTATGGCGCCTTCACCTCCAATGTCGACATGAAGTCGGGCGCGCCAGCCTTCGGCACGCCTGAGAACACCAAGGCCAATATTGCGTCAGGGCAGTTGGCGCGGCGCTATCGGCTTCCGTACCGCACGACGCCGGGCTCGGCCTCCAACGCCGCCGATGCACAAGGCGCCTATGAGACGCTGATGGCGCTGTGGGGCGCGGTGCTCGGCCACGGCAATCTCGTCTACCACGCCGCCGGCTGGCAGGAGGGAGGGCTGACGGCGTCGTTCGAAAAACTCATCATCGATGTCGAGATGATCCAGCACATGATGGAGTTTCTGCGCCCGATCGAGGTCAACGAGGCGGAACTTGCCGTCGAGGCGCTTGGCGCGGTGCCGACCGGCGGGCATTTCTTCGGCGAGCCGCATACGCTCGAGCGCTACGCTACCGCCTTCTATCAGCCGATGCTGTCCAACTGGCAGAATTACGAAGCCTGGCAGGAGGCCGGCGGGCTCGACGCCACGGCGCGGGCGACGCGGCTGTGGAAGAAGGCGCTGGAAGACTATGTCGAGCCGGTGATGGATATCGCCGTGCGCGAGGCGCTGGAGGCTTACATGGCTAGGCGCAAGGAAGCGATCGGGCAGGGCGAGCCGTGATGGTCACAGGTTTGCACGCGTGCGGCCTGGCTCCTCCCGATCCGATTCATCTCACCCATCCAACTCACTGATATCAGAGAAAAATCCATGAAATCGCATGCAAAGGTCGTGGTCATTGGCGGTGGCGTCGTCGGGTGCTCCGTGCTGTTCCATCTCGCCCGCCACGGCTGGACCGATGTTGTGCTGCTGGAGCGCGACGAACTGACATCCGGCTCGACCTGGCACGCGGCCGGCGGCATGCATACGATCAATGGCGACCCCAACGTAGCCAAGCTGCAGAAATACACGATCAGTCTCTACAAGGAGATCGAGGAGCTTTCCGGCCAGGCGACCGGCGTGCATCTGACCGGCGGCGTGCTTCTGGCGGCGACCGAGGCACGGCTGGACTGGCTGCGCGGTGTCGTTGCCAAGGGCCGCTATCTCGGCATCGAGCTCGAGGAAATCTCGCCCAACGAAGCGGCCGAGCTGATGCCGCTGCTCGATCCCAAGCAGTTCGTCGGTGCCGTCAGAAACAAGGAGGACGGCCATCTCGATCCCTCGGGCGTCACCCACGCCTATGCCAAGGCGGCGCGCAAGCTGGGCGCCGAGGTCGAGCGATTCACCAAGGTCGAGGACATCGTGCGGCGCTCCGACGGGCTGTGGCGGGTCATCACCAACAGGGGCGAAGTGGTGGCCGAGCATGTCGTCAATGCCGGCGGCCTGTGGGCGCGCGAGGTCGGCCGCATGGTCGGCCTCGAACTGCCGGTGCTGGCCATGGAGCACATGTACCTGATCACCGAGGATATGCCGGAGGTCGCCGCCTGGAACGCCAAGACCGGCACCGAGATCATCCACGCGGTCGATTTCGATGGCGAGCTCTATCTGCGCCAGGAGCGCGGCGGCATGCTGATGGGCACCTATGAAAAGGCCAACAAGCCATGGTCCGAATACCAGACGCCGTGGAATTTCGGCCATGAATTGCTGGCGCCCGACATCGACCGCATCGCGCCGTCGCTGGAGGTCGGGTTCCGGCACTTCCCGGCCTTCCAGAACACCGGCATCAAGCAGATCATCAACGGGCCCTTCACCTTCGCGCCGGACGGCAACCCGCTGGTCGGACCGGTGCGCGGGCTGCCTGGCTTCTGGGTCGCCTGCGGTGTCATGGCCGGTTTTTCGCAGGGCGGCGGCGTTGGCCTCGCCTTGTCGAACTGGATGATCGAGGGCGATCCCGGCGCCGATATCTGGGCGATGGATGTCGCACGCTATGGCGATTGGGCGACGATGGCCTACACCAACGCCAAGGTGCGCGAGAACTATTCCAGGCGATTCTCGATCCGCTTCCCCAATGAGGAGCTGCCAGCAGGACGGCCGCTGAAGACGACGCCGGTCTATGACTTGCTGTCGGCCAAGGGTGCGCAATGGGGCGTTGCCTATGGGCTGGAGGTGCCGCTCTGGTACGCGCCCGAGGGCGTCAAGGACGAATTCTCCTGGCGCCGCTCGAGCGACTTCACCCAAGTTGCCAACGAGGTCGCAACGGTTCGCGACGGTGTCGGCCTGTCCGAGATTTCGAGCTTCGCCAAATACAAGGTGACGGGCGTGGGGGCGGCCGCCTGGCTCGACCGGATGCTTGCCTGCAAGCTGCCCAAGCCCGGTCGCATGACGCTGGCGCCGATGCTGAAGGAAGACGGCAGAATGATCGGCGACTTCACGCTGTCCAATCTCGGCCCTCTTGATCGAGATGGGGAAGGCTGGTTCCTCGCCGGCTCCGGGATCGCCGAGCAATACCATATGCGCTGGTTCGAGAAACACCTGCCTGATGATGGTTCGGTGCACATTGAGGCGCTGGGCGCGAAGCTCACCGGTCTGTCGATCGCCGGGCCGAAGGCGCGCGATGTGCTGGAAAAGGCCACACGCTCGGATGTCTCCAATACGGCATTTCCGTTCATGGCCATTGGCAGGATGGATATCGGCATGGCGCCGTGCCTGGTCGGCCGCGTCAGCTACACCGGCGATCTCGGCTATGAGATCTGGGTGACGCCGGAGTATCAGCGCGCCGCATTCCAGGCCCTGACGGCAGCCGGCGAGGAATTCGGCATCGGCCTGTTCGGCTCGCGCGCGCTCAACGCGCTGCGGCTGGAAAAGAGCTATGGCTCATGGGCACGCGAATACCGGCCTATCTACGGACCGCTGGAAGCCGGGCTCGACCGCTTCGTCGCCTACGGCAAGGATGCCGATTTCATCGGCAAGGCCGCGGCACTCGCCGAGCGCAAGCAGGGCGGCAAATTGCGCCTGCGCGCCTTCATCGTCGATGCCGACGATGCCGATGTCATCGGCGACGAGCCGATCTGGTTCGATGGTGCGGTGCGCGGCTGGGTGACCTCGGGCGGCTACGCGCATCATTCGAAGAAATCCGTCGCCGTCGGCTACGTGCCGAAGGAGATCGCCGACGAGAGCGATGGCTTCGAGATCGAGTTGCTGGGCAAACGCCATGCGGCGCGCATGCAGGCGGCGCCGCTGTTCGACGCCAATTTCGAAAGGATGCGCGCCTGAAGCGCTTCGGCTTTGCCGATGCGCTTCAGATACCTGTTTTGTGCATGTCGTTGTCCCAAAAGCGCTGCGCATCCTCTTTCTGGAGTCAGGCGTTGCGGCGGTTGTCCACCGCAAATGCGCCGGCGCCGGCAAATACCAGATAGAGGAAGATGAAGCAGAACGAGATCGCCGCATCGCCGCCGTTGTTGACCGGGAAGAAGTCGCGCGGGAAGTGCGCCATGAAATAGGCGATCGCCATTTCGCCGGCCAGAAGGAACGCGACCGGTCGGGTGAACAGCCCCAACGCCAGCAGAATGCCGCCAGCGAATTCGAGGATGCCGGAGGTGAGTGCCAGCCCGCTCAAAGCACCGGCGTGGTCGCTGACCGGGAAATTGAACAGTTTCTGGCTGCCGTGTTCGATGAACTGCAGCGCGGTCATGATGCGCAGCACGCCCAGAGCCTGCGGCTTATACTTGGCGAGGCTTTCGAAAAGCTTCATGCAAAACTCCATTTTAGCTTCGGATCGGCCATAGATTATCGCCCGGAAATGGACCATTCACTTCCCACGGCCTGCCATCAACAATCGGTGATTGGAAATCTTTCCCCAATCCGACTTTCCATATTTCTCACGTCAGGGTTGCATTCATATCTCTATGGTTGTATTAATGTGCGGATATTTCAAATCAGGTGGGTTCCCTTTGCCATGAAGAAAGTCGTCATCAGCCTGTTCGCAATCCTTGCAGGCACCAGCTTCGCCATGGCCGAGGACGCCGGCTGCGAGGCCTTCAAATGGCCGGTGACGAGGGAGCAGGCGCTGTTTGCCGCCGCCCCGGCAACACCGTCCGGAGCGGCGCTGGCGGTGGGCGCTGCCGCGGATCTGGCACTGGTGCCGGTGGAGAAGGCCGGCTTCGCGCTGGCGCCCGAACGTGCCCCCGCGTCAGGCACATTTGGTGCTGTCGCCAGCGTGGAGGTACCGGATGACGGAGCAATCCAGATCAGCCTGTCGGGCGAGGCCTGGGTTGATGTCATCCAGGATGGCCACGCCATCAAGTCGACGGGTTATAGCGGGGTGAAAACCTGCCCAGGCATCCGCAAGAGCGTGCGATTCAAGCTTGCGTCCGGTCCGGCCACCGTCCAGTTGAGCGGTGCGAAAAAGGCGAACCTGAAGGTGGCGGTGCTGGCGCCGGAGTGAACAGGCGCCGGCACGGTTAAACATCGGCAGGTCGCACGAACACCTTATCGCACCGGCGCCATCAAGGCGAAATGAGCGCCTTGCGGGTCCTGGCACTGGACGATCCAACTGCCGCCGGGGACCTCCATCGGCCCCATCAGAATCTTGCCGCCATTGTCGGTCACCCGTTTGGCCGCGGCATCGATGGCTGGAACGTTGAAATAGAACTGCCACACCGGGACCGGAATCTGCTCTGGCTTGTTCATGATGCCGCCGCCGGATTCGGGGCCGGCCGTGAAGGTCTGGTAGGTGCCCATCGGGCCCATGTCGAAATCGCCGGCATCGGCCCAACCGAACTGGTCGGAATAGAAATCGAACGCGGCCTTCCAGTCGCTCGTGTAAAGCTCGTGCCAGCCGATATGGCCCGGCGTGCTGGCCGGCACGACAGGCTGGTCCGGGCCGTTCGGCTGCAGGAACATGAACGTCGCGCCCTGCGGATCGGCGACGACGGCAAAGCGGCCGACGCCTGGAATGTCGTCGGGCTGGCGGCGAACGGCGCCGCCGGCTTTCTCCAGCGATGCCGTCGAGGTATCGACATCCTTGGTGTGGATATAGCCGAGCCAGGCGGGCGGCATGCCCATCTTGGCGGCAGCCTCCGGCATCGTCATCAGGCCGCCGACGCCACGCACGCCGACATTCATGACGACATAGCGCGGCATGCCGGGCGCCACGTCGAAAGGCTGCGCCGTCCAGCCGACTACATTGGTGTAGAACGCCTCTGCGGCGTCGAGATCTGATGTCATCAACTCGTACCAGAAGAAGGGCATCGGGAATTTCTGCATTTTCGGTCTCCTCACCTTCATGCATCGATCGTCGTCCGATCCATCCTAGGACGATCTTCACGACGGAAATCCGACACCCGCCCGGACAATAATGGTCGAACTGCAACAGGCGTTCCGAGGCTTGCATGCCCAGCGGTTTTCGATTTCTCTGCGGCAATGAGGGGTTGCCGTTCATGCGCTTGATGTCGCTCACGCCCGAGCTTGTCGCACTGTGCCATCGGGAGGAGGCCGATCCCGGTCCGGATCCGAGCTGGACGGAGTTGAACGACGAGGATTTCCGGACCCTTGCCGTGCGGCTATCTGGGGAAGCCGACGAGGGGCCGCTATGGGTGTTCGCTTACGGATCGCTGATCTGGAAGCCGGAATTCGAGTCGGTCGAGCAACAGCTCGCCACCGCCTTTGGCTGGCACCGCTCTTTCTGCCTCGACATGGTGCGCTGGCGCGGCAGCGCCGAGCAGCCGGGCTTGATGATGGCGCTCGAACGGGGGGGACGCTGCAACGGGGTGATCTACCGCTTGCCGGAGGGCGAAAAGCCGGCCCAGATCGAAAGGCTGCTGCGGCGCGAGATCAGCGACCACGAAAGCATCGACACGGTCAGGTGGCTGCCGGTGCATTCGGCGCAAGGTGCGCTGCGCGCGCTTGGCTTCTGGGTCGGCGTGAAGGGCAGGGGAACGTCGCTGAACCAGCCGCTGGACAGAGTGGCGAGCGTGCTGGCCAGGGCCTGCGGGCATATCGGATCCGGCGCCGAATATCTCTACAACACGGTCAGCCACCTCGAATCGTTCGGCATCCACGACCGCAACCTGTGGCGGTTGCAGCAGCTGGTCGCCGATGAGGTCAGGGCTATCCATGGCCACGGACTTGAGCCCGGCCATTCCCTCCCGCTGCAAAGGCAGCCGTAGTCGCCATAACATGAGTAAAAAAATCATGTTATTGTCGAGCCTTTTCAGAGGCTTGCGCCGAAAATTGACCAATTGATAAAAAAATAAAACGTGCTAGCTTTCTCCAAAACAAAACAAGGGGAACTGACGATGCCAGAAGGCCAATTCAGGGAAGGCATTGCAGGCGGCAGGCTCTCGGCCGACCAGTATGCGGAAAATTTCTCCGACTTGCATCCGCCGCTCGATCACCATGAAGCGCTGGTCGAATCCGACCGCTGCTACTTCTGCTATGACGCGCCGTGCATGAACGCATGCCCGACCTCGATCGACATTCCGCTGTTCATCCGCCAGATCTCGACCGGCAACCCGATCGGTTCGGCCAAGACCATCTTCGACCAGAACATCCTGGGCGGCATGTGCGCTCGGGTCTGCCCAACCGAGACGCTGTGCGAGGAAGTTTGCGTGCGCGAGGTGGCGGAAGGCAAGCCGGTGCAGATCGGTCGCCTGCAGCGCTATGCCACCGACATCGCCATGGGCGAGAACAAGCAGTTCTATCCGCGTGCCGAGCCGACCGGAAAGACAGTCGCCGTGGTCGGCGCCGGGCCGGCGGGCCTTGCCGCCGCGCACCGGCTCGCCCGCCACGGCCATGACGTGACCATCCTGGAGGCGCGCCCGAAGGCCGGCGGCCTCAACGAATACGGCATCGCGGCCTACAAGAGCGTCGACAATTTCGCCCAGGCCGAAGTCGACTACGTCACCGCGATCAGCGGCATCGACATCCAGAACGGCAAGGCGCTCGGCCGCGACTACCAGCTGTCCGATCTGATCCGCAATTACGACGCGGTGTTTCTCGGTATGGGGCTTGGCGGGGTCAATGCGCTGCGTGCCGATGGCGAGGACGCCGACGGCGTCATCAATGCGGTCGAGTTCATTGCCGACCTGCGTCAGGCCAGTGACCTTTCCGGCCTGCCGGTTGGCCGCCGCGTCGTCGTCATCGGCGGCGGCATGACGGCGATCGATGCCGCCGTGCAGTCGAAACTGCTCGGCGCGGAGGAGGTGACGATCTGCTACCGGCGCGGCCAGGAGCACATGAATGCTTCCGAGTTCGAGCAGGATCTGGCTGCCGCCAACGGCGTCACCATCCGCCACTGGCTGCAGCCGAAGCGGGTAATCGCCGACGGCGGCAAGGTGTCGGCCATCGAACTCGAATACACCGCCATGAACGGCGACCAGCTCGCTGGCACCGGCGAGACGCTGACGCTCGTTGCCGACCAGGTGTTCAAGGCGATCGGCCAGAGCTTTGTGCCGGCAGCGCTTAACGGAAGCGGTGTTTCGATCGACCTCGAGGCCGGCCGCATCAAGGTTGATGCGGAAGGGCGCACGTCACTGGCCAGGGTATGGGCCGGCGGCGACTGCATCTTCGGTGGCGACGACCTCACCGTCTCGGCGGTCGCGCAAGGCCGCGACGCGGCGGAGAGCATCAACAGGAGTCTGACGCGGGGATAGGGATCATGGCCACGATGGAACCGGGCATCGCCCGTCACTACGACATATCGGGTCTGGAGGAGCGGATCATTGCCGCGCTCGCCGACACGGGAGTGGACGTTGCCCATCTGCGCGCCGGCGATCTCGAAGCGGCCGATGAATTCCATATTGGCGGCGTGGCCGCCACCAAAGAACTCGTCAATCAGATGGACCTCAAGCCCGCAATCAAGCTTCTTGATATCGGATCTGGCATCGGCGGTCCGGCCCGCTTTGTCGCGAATAACGCAGGCGCTGAGGTCACCGGTATCGACCTGACGCAGAGCTATGTCGATATCGCGACAAGCCTGTCGAAGCGAACGGGAATGGCTGGCAAGACGCGCTTCGTTCAAGGCAGCGCGCTGGGCATGCCATTCGCGGATGACAGTTTCGATGCGGCAATCATCCTGCATGTCGGTATGAACCTTCCCGACAAGGCGAAGCTGATGAGCGAAACTGCTCGTGTGCTCAAGCCGGGCGGCGTTTTTGCCGTCTATGATGTGATGAGGCTGAAGGACGGCGCGCTGACCTATCCGCTGCCATGGGCAACTGATGAAACCATGTCCTTCGTTGCCACGCCGGATGACTATCGCTCGGCGGCGACGGCTGCGGGATTCTCGGTGACTGCTGAGCGACCACGCGGCGCCTTCGCCATCAAGTTCTTTGCAGAGGTCCGTGCACGCATGACCGCCGCGCAAGCAGAAGGCAAGAAGCCGCCGCCCGGCGTCGGCCTGATCATGGGCGAGGATGCCCGCACCAAGATCGCCAACCTCACCGCCGCGCTTGAAGGCGGCATTCTCGCACCCGTCGAATTGATCCTACGTCTCGGCTGAAAGGGACCTGTCATGGCAGACATCCGCAACAATTTCGTCGGCATCAAATCGCCAAATCCGTTCTGGCTGGCCTCGGCGCCGCCGACCGACAAGGCCTACAACGTCATCCGCGCCTTCAAGGCCGGCTGGGGCGGTGTGGTGTGGAAGACGCTGGGCGAGGAAGGCCCGCCGGTGGTCAACGTCAATGGCCCTCGCTATGGCGCGATCTGGGGCGCCGACCGCCGACTGCTCGGCCTCAACAACATCGAGCTGATCACCGACCGCGACCTGCAGGTCAATCTGCGCGAGATCAAGCAGGTCAAGAAGGACTGGCCTGATCGCGCCATCGTCGTCTCGCTGATGGTGCCTTGCGTCGAGGAGGCCTGGAAGGCGATCCTGCCGGTGGTCGAGGAGACGGAGGCCGACGGCATCGAACTCAATTTCGGCTGTCCGCACGGCATGTCGGAACGCGGCATGGGTGCCGCAGTCGGCCAGGTGCCGGAATATATCGAAATGGTGGTGCGCTGGTGCAAGCAGAACACCCGCATGCCTGTCATCACCAAGCTGACGCCCAACATCACCGATGTGCGCAAGCCTGCGCGTGCAGCACACGCCGGCGGCACCGACGCCGTGTCGCTGATCAACACCATCAACTCGATCACAGGCGTCGACCTCGACAACTTCGCGCCGCAGCCGACCATCGACGGCAAGGGCTCGCATGGCGGCTATTGCGGTCCGGCGGTGAAGCCGATCGCCATGAACATGGTGGCTGAGATCGCGCGCGATCCGGAAACCCACGGCCTGCCTATCTCCGGCATCGGCGGCATCACCACCTGGCGCGACGCGGCCGAGTTCATGGCGCTCGGCGCCGGCAACGTGCAGGTCTGCACGGCGGCGATGACCTATGGCTTCAAGATCGTGCAGGAGATGATCGCCGGTCTGGAAAACTGGATGGACGAGAAAGGCCATGCCTCGCTCGACGACATCGTCGGCCGCGCCACGCCCAACGTCACCGACTGGCAGTATCTCAACCTCAACTACGTCGCCAAGGCGCGTATCGACCAGGACGCCTGCATCAAATGCGGCCGCTGCCACATCGCCTGCGAGGATACCTCGCACCAGGCGATCACCAGCATGGTCGACGGTACTAGGCACTTCGAGGTCATCGAGGCCGAATGCGTCGGCTGCAATCTGTGCGTCAATGTCTGCCCGGTCGAGAACTGCATCACCATGGAGCCGCTGGCCGCCGGCGTAATGGACCAGCGCACCGGCAAGCCGGTGTCGCCGATCTACGCCAACTGGACGACGCACCCGAACAATCCGATGGCCAAGGTGGCGGCGGAGTAGGGGAGCCTCGACGAAAAAGCGGCGCCTTCGGGCGCCGTTTTTCATTTTCTTATTGCGGATAAAAATTATCCACGATAAAACATATCCATGAATTTGAGATCAACACAATGAAGCTGGGCGAGGGCGTTGAAGCAGCCATCCACTGCGCCGCCATGCTGGCCGGCGTCGAGGGCAACAGCACCCTGGCGGGCGCTGCGATGGCGGAGGCCTTTGGCCTGTCGCCGAGCTACCTCCTGAAGCATCTCAACATGCTGAGCGCGGCGCGCATTCTGGAGTCGGTCTCGGGTCCCGGCGGCGGCTACCGGCTGGCGCGGCCGGCCGAGCGGATTTCGCTGCTCGATATCGTGCTGGCGGTCGAAGGGCGCGAGCCGGCTTTCCGCTGTGGCGAAATCCGTCGCAACGGTCCGGTCAGGCTCGACGCTTCTGCCTATGTCAAACCCTGCGGCATCAATGTCGCGATGCTGAAGGCCGAGCGGGCCTATCGCGCTGCGCTCGCCGAGGCAAAGCTGTCCGATATCGTGGCCACTTACGCAGCGGAAGGCGACCCCAGATCGCTTGCCGCGAGCTGCGCTTTCGTCGAGCGCCATCAGCGGCCGCAGAAATCCAGTTCAACCAAGCAAGCGTAAAGGACATCAAGATGAAACAGAGGCTGCAATTTTTCGCCAAGGCGCCGGAGATCATGAAGGCAGTGTCGGCGCTCAACAAGGCGGTGGACGAATGCGGGCTCGAGAGAGGCCTGCTCCATCTGATCAAATTGCGGGCGTCGCAGATCAATGGCTGCTCGTACTGCGTCGAGATGCACAGCCGCGAGGCGAGGCGCGACGGCGAGACCGAGCAGCGGCTCTATCTGGTTTCGGCCTGGAAGGAATCGCCGCTGTTTTCCGAGCGCGAACGCGCCGCGTTGGCCTGGACCGAAGCCGTCACCCTGATCGCCAACAACGGCGTGTCGGACGAGCTCTATGCAAGGACGCTCGAGCATTTCTCGGAAGAGGAGCTGGTCAAGCTGTCCGTTGCGCTTGGCATGATCAACACCTGGAACCGGCTGTGCATCCCGTTCCAGGCCATTCACCCGATGCCGGCCGCCAAGGCCGCCTGATCGGCCGACCGTGTTTGGAGCGCCGTCGAGGGAGGCGGCGCTCCAACTGTTTGTAAAGGGGAAGTTTGATGCCTACCGATTTGCCATCAACCCTGTTGTTTCTGGGCCGTCTGCTGCTCGGCGGCGCCTTCGTCTTCGCCGGCCTGCGCAACATCCAGAACGCGACCTTCCTGACCCAGTTGATGACCGCGCGCGGCGTGCCGCAGGCGCGGCTGGCGCTGCGGATCGGTATCGTGCTTCAGGTCGCCGCCGGCGTTCTGGTGATCGCGGGACTCTGGACGGCATTGGCCGCGGCGGTGCTGGTGTTGTTCCTGATCGTCGCCACACCGATGTTCCACAATTTCTGGGACCATCAGGGTCCGGACCGGGCGTCCCGCATCAATGGCTTCGTCGGCAATGTCGCGCTGAGCGGTGGTTTCCTGACGCTGATCGCGCAGTCTGTTTGACGCGTGGTTCCATGCCGACTGCGGCAGTGTGGCGCCGACGGCATCGATCATTGAATCGGAACCAATCAAGCCGTTGACGCATTTCGCACCTGTATGCCCCGCATCCAGGATGAAATATGAAAATCGCCCATGTCGCGCCGCTTTATGAATCGGTGCCGCCGAGACTCTATGGCGGCACGGAACGTATCGTCTCGTATCTGACGGAAGCGCTGGTCGATTTGGGCCATGAGGTGACGCTGTTTGCCAGTGGCGACAGCCAGACTTCCGCAAAGCTGGTGGCTGGCCGGGAATGCGCCCTTCGCCTCGATCCGCGTCCGCTGAAATCCGAGATCGCGGCGCATCTTTCGATGCTTGCCGAGGTGCGGGAACGGGCGTCGGAGTTCGACGTCATCCACTTCCACCTCAGCCACTTCCTGCATTTTTCCTTCTTCGAGGACATGGCTGAGCGGACGGTGACGACGCCGCACGGCAGGCTGGATTATGTCGACCTGACACCGGCCTATGAGCGTTTCCCGCGCTTTCCCCTGATTTCCATTTCCCACAGCCAGAAGGCGGGCCTTGCCAAGGCCAACTGGCTGGCAACGATCCACCACGGACTGCCGAGCGGCATCTACGAACCCACTTTCGGGGCGACACCGGAAGAACCCTATCTTGCGTTCCTTGGCCGGTTTTCACGCGACAAGCGGCCCGACCGTGCCATCGAGATCGCCTTGCGCTCGGGGCTCAAGCTGAAGCTTGCGGCCAAGATCGGCGACGACGATCGCGCCTATTTCCATGAGGTGGTCGAGCCGTTGATCGACGGCGATCGTATTGTCTATGTCGGCGAGATCGAGGAAGATCAGAAGGCGGAATTTCTCGGCAAGGCGGCCGGCCTGCTGTTCCCGATCGACTGGCCGGAGCCGTTCGGCCTTGTCGCCATCGAGGCGATGGCCTGCGGCACGCCGGTGATCGGCTGGAATTGCGGCGCGCTGCCGGAAATCATCGATCACGGCGTGACCGGGTTCGTCGCGGAGTCGGTGGATGGCGCGATCGCCGCGGTGCCTGACCTGTTGCAGCTCGACAGGCGAAAGGTGAGAGCCGTTTTCGAAAAGCGGTTTTCCGCCAGAAGAATGGCCGGCGACTACCTGGCCGCCTATGCGCGGCTGATTGGCGTCCCGAGCGAGGCGAAAGCGTCGTGAACAGCGACATGCGCCGGCGACAAGAGCGCAACAACAGGGATCTGTGACCAATGGCTCTACTCGATGAGCGCCAGCTCGATCCCGCCGTTGCCCTGGCCTCGCTCGATGCAACCGCGCCTCGCGAGCCACACCGTCTGTTTGCGCTCAAGCAGGGCGACTGCTTTGCTGTTGCCGATGCCTATGGCGACATACGCGGCGCTGGCGACGGTTTCTTCCGTGACGATACACGGGTGCTCTCCGAATTCCGGCTGACTGTCGGCGGCAGGCAGACATCGTTGCTTGGCGCCTCGCTCAGCCAGGACAATGTGCTGTTCACCACCAACCTGACCAATCTGCCGATGCAAAGTGCCAGCGGAAGCGACATTCCGCAGGGCGCCATCCATGTCGAACGCGTCAGGCTGCTGTGGCAAGACAGGCTGTTCGAACGCATCACCCTTTCCAACTACAGCAGGGAAACCTCGACCATCGGCGTTTCCCTGCACTTTGCCGCCGATTTCCGCGACATGTTCGAAGTGCGCGGCTCGACACGGCCGCGGCGTGGGATGGCGCATGTGGCCGAGATGGATGCGACGTCCGTGCTGCTGCGCTATGATGGATTGGATGGACTGGCGCGCGCTTCGGCGATATCGTTCTCGCAGGCACCGGACCAGCTGACAGCCGACCGCGCCGATTTCCTGCTCGCCGTAACCAAGCGCAGCAGCAAGGTGCTGTATGTCGAGGTCGGTCCCGAGTTGACGGATGCGCCCGATCGCGACCGTTTCCGCGCCGCTGCCGCCCGGGCGCGCTTTGGCATGCGGGCCAAGCGCCGCCATGGCGCGACGGTGCATAGTTCGGGTCGCGTCTTCAACGACTGGGTCGAGCGTGCCCGCGCCGATGTCGCGCTGCTGACCACCGAGCTTGCGACCGGACCCTACCCCTACGCAGGTATCCCCTGGTTCTCGACGGCGTTCGGCCGTGACGGCGTCATCTCGGCGCTGCAGATGCTCTGGCTCAACCCAGGCCTGGCGCGGGGCGTGCTGGCCTTTCTGGCCCAGCACCAGGCGACGGAGACGTCGCCGTTCAGTGATTCGCAGCCGGGCAAGATCATGCACGAGACGCGCAAGGGCGAGATGGCGGCGCTGCGCGAGCTTCCATTCGGCCGCTACTATGGCGGCGTTGACACGACGCCGCTCTACATCCATCTCGCCTGTGCCTATGCCGATCGGACCGGTGACATGGCGTTCATCGACAGCCTGTGGCCGTCGCTGTGCGCCGCCGCCGAATGGACGGAGGAGGCGGGACGCGAGACCGGCTTCGTGACCTACCAGCGGGCTGCCGAGTCCGGCCTGGCTAACCAGGGATGGAAGGACAGTTTCGATTCCGTCTTTCATGCCGATGGACGCATTCCCAAGGGCCCGATCGCGCTGGTCGAAGTGCAAGGCTATGTCTTTGCCGCCTTCCGCGGGCTGGCCAAGCTTGCCCGCCGCCGTGGCGAGGACGACAAAGCCGATCACTGGGAGGACCGCGCCGAGGCCATGCGGGTCGCTGTGGAACGCGATTTCTGGCTCGACGATCTCGGCTTCTATGCCCTGGCGATCGATGGTGAAGGCGAACCCTGCAAGGTGCGGACCTCGAATGCGGGCCATCTCCTCCTTGTCGGATTGCCTGAGCCGGCGCGCGCGCAGATGGTCGCCGACCAGCTTCTTTCCGCCTCCTTCCATTCCGGCTGGGGGCTGAGGACGCTTGCCGACGATGCCGTGTTCTTCAACCCGATGTCGTACCACAATGGCTCGATCTGGCCGCATGACACCGCCATGTGCGGTGCCGGCCTGGCACGCTATGGCGAGCGTGAAAGCGTGGTCCGTCTGATGAGCGGCACGTTCGAATCCGCAGTCCATTTCAACATGCGGCTGCCCGAACTGTTTTGCGGTTTTACCCGCGCGCCGGGCGAAGCACCGATCGCCTATCCCGTTGCCTGCCTGCCGCAAGCGTGGTCGGCGGGCTCCGCATTCATGCTGATGCAAGCCTGCCTTGGCCTTGAGATCGACGGCTGGGATGGCGAAATCCGCGTTACCCGGCCCAGGCTGCCGATTGGCATCGACACGATCACGCTGCGCCACCTGGGCGTCGGCGACCGAGTGGTCGATCTTACCTTCCAGCGCGTCGGTGACCGGGTCGTCGCTTTCCTTGCCGACCGCCATGAAGGGCTGGTGCCGCTAATCGTCCGGACATGATCCGAACAGAATCGGGCGGAACCGATCCCGGCTTTGTGCGTTGCAAAAATACAGGTCCGGACGCCGACCATGTCGCCGCGGACAGTCTCAAATCGGAAACACGAACAAAACGGCCGCCGAACGGCCGGAGGTGAGTTGGCATACCCATGACAAATTTCGGTGCGGACCTGCTCTGGGTTCTGATCCTCGCGAGCCTCGGTTTTTCCGCTTTTGCCGTTTTCTTCTCCCTATCGCGGCAGCACCGCAATCACCCTCCTGCTGTCGCGCATCCGGCGGGCGAAGACGTGGCCGCGGAAGCGGCGCGCAAGGTGATACGGGAGTTCGAGAAGAACGGCCAATCGGCCGATGCGGCGCTGGTGACGTGGTCGCCCGAGACATTGCGCAAGATCCTCGCCGACGACCTGCCCGATGCGCAGGTCATCGTGGTGTCCAACCGCGAACCCTATATCCACAACATCAGGGATGATGGTGTCGAATTGCTGGTGCCGGCCAGCGGGCTGGTGTCGGCGCTCGAGCCGATTACCCGTGCCTGTGGCGGCACCTGGATCGCCTATGGCGGTGGAACCGCAGACCGTCTGACGGTCGACCAGGACGACCGGGTACAGGTGCCGCCCGGCAATCCGTCCTACACGCTGCGCCGGGTCTGGCTGACGGAGGAGGAGCATCAGGGCTACTATCTCGGCTTCGCCAATGAGGGCCTCTGGCCGCTTTGCCACATCGCCTTCACCCGGCCGATTTTCCGCGCATCGGACTGGGAGGCCTATGAGGCTGTCAACCGGAAATTCGCCGACACGGTGGTCGCCGAAGCGCGCAACGCGCGGCCGATCGTGCTGGTCCAGGACTACCACTTCGCGCTGCTGCCGCGCATGATCCGCGAGCGCCTGCCGGAGGCGATCGTCATCACCTTCTGGCACATTCCATGGCCGAACTCGGAGGTGTACAGCATCTGTCCGTGGCGTGAACGCATCCTGGAGGGGCTGCTCGGCAGCTCGATCATCGGCTTCCACACCCAGTTCCACGCCAACAATTTCACCGAAAGCGTCGATCGCTTCCTGGAAAGCCGCATTGAGCGGGCGGATGCGGCGATCTCCTATGGCGGGCAGACGACGCTGGTGCACGCCTATCCCATCTCGATCGAATGGCCGGCGGACCTGCTGGCAAAATTGCCCGATGTCGATGACTGCCGCGCCCGCCTGCGCGAGCGGTTCGGACTGAAAGCGGATGTGAAGCTGGCCGTGGGGGTCGAGCGTCTCGACTACACCAAGGGCATTCTGGATCGGTTTCAGGCGCTGGACGAATTGTTCAAGCGATACCCTGAATGGATCGGAAGGCTAGTCTTCCTGCAGATCGCGGCCCCCAGCCGCGGCACGCTCCCGGCCTACAAGCTGCTCCACGACGAATGCCACCGCTATGCCGAGGAGCTCAACCAGCGCTATGGCAGCGAGGGCTACAGACCGGTGGTCATGGTGGCCGAACATCACTCGCAGGAACAGGTATACGAGATCTATCGTGCCGCCGACATATGCATGGTCACCAGCCTGCATGACGGCATGAACCTGGTCGCAAAGGAGTTCGTCGCGGCGCGCGACGACGAACAGGGCGTCTTGATGCTCAGCACATTCGCCGGTGCCTCGCGCGAATTGCTGGAGGCGCTGATCGTCAACCCCTACGACGCGGCCATGATGAGCGAAGCGCTGCTGCAGGCGCTGACCATGACGCCTGACGAACAGCGCGAGCGCATGCGGCCGATGCGGCAAATGGTTCGCGACAACAATGTCTATCGCTGGGCCGGCAGCATGCTTCTGGACGCGGCGCGCCTGCGCAAGCGCGGTGACCTCGATCGGGTAACCGGTGCTGGCGACCGGCCGCCCGGCATCGACAATGTCGTATCCATATTCGAACGCAAGCGGGTGGCAATGCTATGAGCGAGACCCTGCAAGAAATTGCCAGCGAGAGCCTGCAAAGGCCGCCGGCCTTGCTGACCGGCGAATGGGCGTTGTTCCTCGACATTGACGGCACCCTGCTGGAACATGCCGAACACCCGGATGCCGTCTCGGTCAGCGGCGAGCTTCGCTCCTTGCTGCAAGGCCTGGATGACAAGCTGGACGGGGCGTTGGCCTTCATCACAGGCCGCTCCGTTGCGGCAGCGGACCAGCTGTTTCAGCCTTTGAAGCTGCGCGCAGCCGGTCTTTACGGCCTGGAACACAGGCTCCTGCCGGACGACGAGGTCGAAGTCGCGGGAGAGCCGGCGGATATCGCGGCGCTTGCAGACGAGATCCAGGCCGAGCTCGGTCGCGGGGCCTATATCGAGCGCAAGGGACGGGTGCTGGCCATCCACACGCGCGCTGCCCCGCATCTGCTTCCCCGCGCGACGCAGCTTGTCGAGCAGGCGCTGGCCACCTTGCCAAAGGGCTATCGGGTGGTTCCCGGCAATGCCGGTGTGGAATTGCTGCCGCTCGAGGCAGCCAAGGGCGCCGCGATCCGGCGTTTCATGGACATCGCGCCCTTCACGGGCCGCTGCCCTGTCTTCCTGGGCGACGACACATCGGACGAAAACGGCTTCGAAGCCGTCAATGACGCCGGCGGCCTGTCGATACGGGTCAAGCCGCCAGCGCATACCACCGCGCATTACGGGCTTGCCGGTGTTGCCGAAACGCTCGCCTGGCTGAAAAGTCAGCTTTAAGTCCGGCCGAAGCGCGCACCCCGATCGCGCATCTGGAAAGGGCAAGGAAAGGAACGGTTCGATGGGACGCTTTGCACAATTGGTTCGAGAGATCACGCCGAATTGGCTTCACCCCCGACCCTCCCGCCATGGGACCGCCGCCATTTCACCGTCCGATGCCGACTCCAGCTGGCAGGAGGCGATCGACAACAAGATGTTTGGGGCTGATACATCCGATTATTCCTATGTTCCGGAGCGGCCCGTTACGCCGCAAACCGCAGGCCGCCGTCGCAGGTCAGCACCTGACCGGTCATGAAACCGTTGGAGACGAGAAAGGCGATTGCCGAGGCGACGTCTTCGGCACGGCCGATGCGGCCGACCGGGGTCCTACCGGCGTAATCTGCAAACAGCGCCTGCCTCTGCTCGTCGGCCAGAAAATCCCACCAGGGCGTGTCGATGACGCCGGGCGCTACGACATTGACGCGCAGCGGCTTCAGTTCCAGGGCCAGGATCGGCACCACGGTCAACAGCATGCCGTTGATGGCGGCGATGCCGGCGACGCCGGGCGTTGCGAGCTGCGCCGAGACCGCCGAAATGAAGGTGACCGATCCGGCCTTGTTCAGAGTGGGCAAGGCCGCCTGCAGGCAGGACAGCTGTGGGCGGACTTTCTCGTCGACGCCACTGCCGATGTCGCTCAGGTCGAGCGTCTGGAAGGGGCCAAGGCCCTTGCCGCCGCTGGCCGCCAGCACCAGATGGTCGAAAGGACCGAGGCCCTCGAAGAACCGGCTGACCTCGTCGGGCTTCGCGGCATCGAAAGCCGCCTTGTCGGCAGCGCCGCCAAGACTGTTCCATGCGCTGGTCAGCTTCTCCTCGTTGCGCCCGGTGATGGTCACCTTCATGCCGGGACCAAGCAGCTTGCGCGCGGTCGCCAGGCCGATGCCGGACGAGCCGCCGATGATGACGGCATGTTGGATTGTCTTGGTCATGAATACTGCTCCTTCGATGTGGGGGAGGCCGGGCCGATGAGGTCGAGACTCAAGGCTCGTAGCTGTTGCCTTGCCCTGGCGTCATAGGCCTGGGCATCGGCGCGGGCTTCCCGCAGGCCGTCGAAATAGAGACCGCTTCTTCCGTCGAGCGCGGGTGATGTCGCGAGGTTGAGGATGGCGTCGGCGCCGGTTTCGACCGAGCTCCACGGCGTCACGCCGGCCTGCCGGACCATGGTGGTGTTCATGTAGCTTGCCGGATGCAGCGCGTTGACGGTGACGCCGGTGCCTTTCAGCTGCTCCGCGAGGTCGACGGTGAACAGGATCTGCGCCAGCTTGCTCTGGCAGTAGGCACGCACCCCGTCATACGAACGGGTCAGCATGACATCGCTGAAATCGATCGCCTGCTGCCCCGCCGAGGCGACATTGACGATGCGCGCCGGAGCGCTCGCCGTCAGCAATGGCAGGAGCTCCGATGTCAGCAGGAAACCGGCGAGGTAGTTGACCGTGAAGCGCAGTTCGTAGCCGTCGGCGCTGACCTGCCTTTTGGCGCCTTGGCCCGCCGTGCCGATGCCGGCATTGTTGATGAGGATGTCGAGCCGGTTCGTCCGGGCGCGCACCGCCTCGGCAAGCCGGCGCACTTCTGCCAGCGAAGAGAGGTCGGCGACCAGAAGCTCCGCCTTGCCGCCGGCGGCTTCGATCTCGGTGACAACAGCCTTGCCGCGCGTCGCATCGCGGCCGTGCACCAGCACACGGGCGCCCGCGGCGCCGAGTCGTTGCGCGACGACGCGGCCAACGCCGTCGGTGGAGCCGGTGATCAGGATTGTCTTGTCCTTGAGTTCCATGTTCAGAGCCTCCGTTCTGTTGCTCTGAACGGAAGATGGGACAGTTGGCGCGAGCCAAACAGTTCAAACTTTATCCTGGTATCAATACTGCTATAATAAACCGATGGAGTCCCAATCCCACTCGGCCCCCACGCACTCCGCTGAAGACAGCCGCCGGCGCGAGCTCGGCGCCTTCCTGCGCTCGCGCCGCGAAAGGCTGACGCCCTCGGCCACCGGCATCGCCACCGGTCTCAGGCGGCGCACGCCCGGCTTGCGGCGCGAGGAGGTAGCGATGATCGCCGGTGTCGGCACGACCTGGTACACGTGGTTGGAGCAGGGGCGGGAGGTCAGGCCCTCGGTCGAGGTGCTGACCGCGCTCGCCGAAGCGCTGCGCCTCGACGCGGCCGAAAAACAGCATCTGTTCATCCTCGCCGACCGCCAGCAGCCGGAGCGCCGTGCCGTGGCTCCGGAAAAGGTCGATGGTCCTTTGCTGCACATGCTCCAGAGCCTGGTGCTGCAGCCGGCCTATGTCGTCGGGCGGCGCTGGGACGTGCTGGCCTGGAACCCGGCGGCCCTCGCGGTGTTCGGCGATTATGGCCTTCTGGAGGGGGATGCCCGCAACATCGTCCACATGGTGTTCACCAATCCGCACCACCGGCGCCTGCTGGTCGACTGGGAAGATTTGGCGCGCACCGTGCTGGCCTCGTTCCGGGCCGCGAGCGCCCGCTATGTCGGCGATCCGGATTTCGAGCGGCTGATCGAGTTGATGACGCGCTCGAGCCCGGAGTTTCGCGACTGGTGGCCGCAGCGCGACGTCGCGCACCGATTGTCGGGGGTGAAGCATGTCCGGCACCCAAGCGCGGGCGCCATGACCTTCGAGCATATGAGCCTTTCGATCGGCGACGGCTCCGACATGAAGCTGATCGTCTACACCCCGCTTGCCGAGCAGAACTCGGTCGCCAAGCTGCAGACATTGCTGGACGCGCTGCCGGCCGAGCGCCGCAGCGCCTGAAGCGTCAGGTCTTCGGTTTCAGCCCGTCGAGGAACAGTTGTTCCAGGAAACGCGCCGCATCCTCGAAGCGGCCGTCGCCGCCGCGGTTCGGCCCGAGCACGGCGCGGACCTGGACGTCGAAATCGGCATAATGCTGCGTCGTCGCCCAGATCGAGAAGATCAGGTGCCACGGGTCGGTGCGGGCGATCTTGCCGGCGCGCATCCAGCCCTTGATGACGGCGGCCTTCTCGTCGACCAGCGTCTTCAGTTCGCCGGCCAGCAGCGGCATGATGCGCGGCGCGCCTTGCAGGATCTCGTTGGCGAACAGCCGGCTCTCGCGTGGAAAATCGCGCGCCATCTCCAGCTTGCGCCTGATGTAGCTGCGCAGTTCGGTGAGGGGATCGCCGATGTCGTCGAGTTCACGCAGCGGCGCCAGCCAGGTGTCGAGCAGGCGCTGCATCAGCGTCTCGTGGATGTCTTCCTTGCGGCGGAAATAATAGAGCAGGTTCGGCTTCGACATGCCGGCGGCTTCGGCGATCTGGTCGATGGTCGAGCCGCGGAAGCCGTTGGTGGAGAAGACCTCGAGCGCGGCCTCCAGGATGAGTTCGCGCTTTTCCTGCTGGATGCGGGTGCGGCGAGGGTGGTCCGTGCTGGTCACCGTTGCAAGCCCTCGCGTTGAGGGTCATCTGGACCAATTCTCTGGACCAGTTTTTCCCTAGCCTGTGGAACGCACTTCAGGTGCCGCATTTCCGCTAGTAATCCCTTGACCGCCGACAGGGCGGTGCTAACGTTTGTCCAATCGGTCAAAAATTTGCGTAGCATGAAAACGCAGCAAAGACCAAGCGTTGGGCGCACCGAAACAGTTTACAAGGGGAAGTCTTGGTCATGTCCAACCGGCTGAAAGTCACGCCGAACGATCTCAGTGCATTCTGGATGCCGTTCACGGCAAACCGGCAGTTCAAGCAGGCGCCGCGCATGATGGTGTCCGCCAAGGACATGCATTACACGACCAGCGACGGTCGCAAGGTGCTCGACGGCACCGCCGGGCTCTGGTGCGTCAATGCCGGTCACTGCCGTCCGAAGATCACCGAGGCGATCCAGCACCAGGCCGCCGAACTCGACTATGCGCCCGCCTTCCAGATGGGCCATCCGATCGTGTTCGAACTGGCCAACCGCCTGGTCGACCTCGCGCCCAAGGGCATGGATCATGTCTTCTTCACCAATTCAGGCTCGGAATCGGTCGAAACCGCACTCAAGATGGCGATCGCCTATCACCGCGTGAAAGGCGAGGGCTCGCGCACCCGCCTGATCGGCCGCGAGCGCGGCTATCACGGTGTCAATTTCGGCGGCATCTCGGTCGGCGGCATCGTCACCAACCGCAAGATGTTCGGCACGCTGCTTGGCGGCGTCGACCATATGCCGCATACGCATCTGCCGGAAAAGAATGCCTTCACCAAGGGCGTGCCGGAGCATGGCGCGGAACTCGCCAACGAACTGGAGCGCATCGTCGCCCTGCATGACGCCTCGACCATCGCCGCCGTCATCGTCGAGCCGGTCGCCGGCTCCACCGGGGTCATCCTGCCGCCGAAGGGCTACCTGCAGAAGCTGCGCGAGATCTGCACCAAGCACGGCATCCTGTTGATCTTCGACGAGGTCATCACCGGTTTCGGCCGCCTCGGCACGCCGTTCGCAGCCGATTATTTCGGCGTCACGCCCGACATCATGACAACCGCCAAGGGCGTCTCCAACGGCGTCATCCCGATGGGCGCGGTGTTCGTGAAGAAGGAAATCCACGACGCCTTCATGACCGGCCCCGAACACATGATCGAGTTCTTCCATGGCTACACCTATTCGGGCAATCCGATCGCCTGCGCGGCGGCACTCGGAACGCTCGACACCTACAAGGAAGAGGGCCTGCTGACCCGTGGCGAGGAACTCGCGCCCTATTGGGAAGACGCGCTGCATTCGCTCAAGGGCGAGCCGAACGTCATCGATATCAGGAACATCGGCCTGATCGGCGCGATCGAGTTGCCGCCGATTGCCGGCCAGCCGACCAAGCGGGCCTTCTCGGCCTTCGTCAAGGCGTTCGAGCGCGGCGCGCTGATCCGCACCACCGGCGACATCATCGCGCTGTCGCCGCCGCTGATCATCACCAAGGGGCAGATCAACGAATTGATCGACCATGTGCGCGATGTGCTGAGATCGATAGACTAGATCTGCTTTGCCTGGACGGGCGGCGGCGGGACCCGCCGCCCGACCAGTATATGAAATGAGAGGACTTTGAATGGCCGCACCCGGCGAGAATCTGCGAATCAATTCAGACCGTTTGTGGGATTCCATCATGGAAATGGCGAAGATCGGCCCCGGCATCGCCGGCGGCAATAATCGCCAGACCGTGACCGACGAGGACGGCGAGGGCCGGCATCTGTTCAAGCGCTGGTGCGATGCGGCCGGGCTGGAAATGGGCGTCGATGAAATGGGCACCATGTTTGCCCGCCGCGAAGGCACCGACCCCAGCCTGCCGCCAGTCTATGTCGGCAGCCATCTCGATACGCAGCCGACAGGCGGCAAGTATGACGGCGTGCTGGGCGTGCTGGGTGGACTTGAAGTCGTGCGCTCGCTCAATGATCTCGGCATCAAAACCAAACATCCGATCGTCGTCACCAACTGGACGAACGAAGAAGGCGCGCGCTTCGCGCCGGCGATGATGGCATCCGGCGTGTTCGCCGGCGTGCTCGAACAGGCCGATGTCTACGGGCATGTCGACAAGCAGGGCAAGAAATTCGGCGAGGAACTCGAACGCATTGGCTGGAAGGGGACCGAGAAGGTCGGCAATCGCAAGATCCACGCCTTCTTCGAACTGCATATCGAACAGGGACCGATCCTCGAGGACGAGGGCATCGACATAGGCGTCGTCACCCACGGCCAGGGTCTGAAATGGCTGCAGGTGACGCTGACCGGCAAGGAAGCGCATACCGGCTCGACGCCGATGCCCAAGCGCCGCAATGCCGGGCTCGGCATGGCGCGGGTGATCGAACTGGTGCACGAGATCGCCATGGACTACCAGCCCGACGCCGTCGGTGCGGTCGGCCACATGGAGGTCTATCCCAACTCGCGCAACATCATCGCCGGCCGCACTGTCTTCACCATCGACATCCGCTCGCCGGAAAAAGAAGTGCTGGACGCCATGGATGGCCGCATCCGCGAAGGCATCGACACGATCTGCGAGGCGCTCGACATCCAGTACCAAATCGAGCAGGTCGGTGCTTTCGACCCTGTCACCTTCGATGCCGGCTGCGTCAAGGCAATCCGCGACGCTGCCGAACGCCTCGGCTATTCCCATCGCAGCATCGTCTCCGGTGCCGGCCACGACGCTTGCTGGATCAATCGCGTCGCGCCCACCGCCATGGTGATGTGCCCCTGCGTCGATGGCTTGAGCCACAACGAGGCCGAGGAAATCACCAAGGAATGGGCCTCGGCCGGCGCCGACGTGCTGTTCCACGCCGTGGTGGAGACGGCTGTCATCGTGGAGTGAACCAAATATCCGGATTTCAAACGCTGCTCGCAAAGAAGCGCGAAGAGAACAAGGGAACAGAATAATGACCAAAGTCATCCGAAACGGCACCATCGTCACGGCCGACCGCACGTGGAAGGCCGATGTGCTGGTGCAGAACGGCAAGATCGTCGCCATCGGCTCGGATCTTCACGGCGATCACGAGTTCGACGCCACCGGCTGCTACGTCATGCCGGGCGGCATCGACCCGCATACGCATCTCGAAATGCCGTTCATGGGCACCTATTCGGCCGACGATTTCGAATCCGGCACACGTGCGGCCCTTGCCGGCGGAACGACGATGGTGGTCGATTTCTGCCTGCCGGCGCCGCAGCAATCGCTGCTCGAGGCCCTGCAGAGGTGGGACAACAAGACGTCGAAGGCTGCCTGCGATTATTCCTTCCACATGGCGGTCACATGGTGGGGCAAGCAGGTGTTCGACGAGATGGCGACTGTCGTCGACAAGGGCATCACCTCGTTCAAGCACTTCATGGCCTACAAGGGCGCGCTGATGGTCGACGACGACGAGATGTACGCGTCGTTCCAGCGCTGCGCCGATCTCGGCGCGCTGCCGCTGGTGCACGCCGAGAATGGCGACGTTGTCGCGGCACTTTCGCAGAAGCTGCTGGCCGCCGGCAACAACGGCCCGGAAGGTCACGCCTATTCGCGCCCGCCGGAAGTGGAAGGCGAGGCGACAAATCGCGCCATCATGATCGCCGACATGGCGGGCGTGCCGCTCTATGTCGTGCACGTCTCCTGCGAGCAAAGCCACGAGGCGATCCGCCGGGCGCGCCAGAAGGGCATGCGAGTGTTTGGCGAGCCGCTGATCCAGCATCTGACGCTGGACGAGAGCGAGTATTTCGACAAGGACTGGGATCATGCGGCGCGCCGCGTTATGAGCCCGCCCTTCCGCAACAAATTGCACCAGGATTCGCTGTGGGCCGGCCTGCAGGCGGGCTCGCTGCAGGTGGTGGCGACCGACCATTGCGCCTTCACCACCAAGCAGAAGCGCAACGGCGTCGGCGATTTCACCAAGATCCCGAACGGCACCGGCGGGCTCGAAGACCGCATGCCGGTGCTGTGGACCACCGGCGTCAACACCGGCCGGCTGACGATGAACGAGTTCGTCGCGGTGACCTCGACCAACATCGCCAAGATCCTCAACATGTATCCGAAAAAAGGCGCCATCGTCGAAGGCGCGGATGCCGACATCGTCGTCTGGGATCCGAAGCGAAAGAAGAAGATCACTTCAAAGAAGCAGCAGTCGGTGATCGACTACAATGTCTTCGAAGGGTTCCAAGTGACCGGCCTGCCGCGCTTCGTCTTCTCGCGCGGCGAACTGTCGATCCAGGAGGCCGAGGTCAAGGCCAAGCCCGGCCATGGCGAGTTCGTCGCCCGCGAGCCGAATGCGGCGGTCAATCGGGCGCTGTCGACGTGGAAAGAGATTTCCGCGCCGCGCAAGGTGGAACGCACCGGTATCCCGGCGACCGGGGTTTGAGCTTGGCGCGTTCGGCCGCGCTCATTTCGTTGGTCTTGGCAGCGAGTGTCGCCGGTCCAGCAGCAGGCGGCGTGCTGGCCGGCTCCTGGGGCAATGATGTCGGCTGTGCCGGCGTCAAGGCCGGTTATCAGGACAGCGATGCTTATATCGTGCTGACCGCCGGGGGCATCGAGGCCTATGGCAGCGGCTGCCGGTTTGCACAGCAATTGACGCCGGTGCTGGGTGCACAATCGCTGATTTCGACCTGTTCCGTCGAGGGCGAGGCGGGAACGACAACCGAAACCGTCGTGGTCACCAACAAGGGAGAGGATGGTTTCTTCGTCACCATTCCCGGCCTTGAGGAAATGGGGCCGCTGCAATCATGTTCGTAATGTCGGGCGTTGGGGAATGAGCTTGCGCGGTTTTGGTTTGTCTGTTGCGATGGTTCTTGTGCTGGGGGCCGGTCAGGCTTCGGCGGCAGATATCGATCTGTCGAAACCCTATGGCGACAAATATGGCTGCATCAACCGCAACGGCCAGGAAGTCGCCGCCGATCAGATGCTGCTTTTGACCGACAAGGAATTGATCACCGCCGCCAGCGCCTGCACGTTCACGAAGACGCAAGCGCAGGCTGACGGATCGCTGGTGGTGACAGCGACATGTGAGGCAGAAGGCGAAGAGGAACAGGAGCCGACCAAGTTCACCATCAAGCGCAGCGCCAAGAGCGCCAAAAAGCTGGTAATCGCCGATGCGGACGGCAACGTCATGGGGGAAGTCTCGCGGTGCGAATGACAGCGATCCCGTCAGCGTCAGGCGACCAGCGCGTCCAGTTCAGGCAGCAGGACGACGCTTTCCTGTTCGTTGGGATCGGTGCGGGCAATGACGGCCGAGGACGGGGCGTTGCTCAGATTGGCCGGCAGATGCGGGACGCCGGCCGGAATGTAGAAGAGGTCCCCGGCCTTGACGACGATATGGTGCTCGAGCCGGTCGCCATACCAGGTGTGGACCTCGCCGGAGAGCACGTAGATCGCCGTTTCATGGTTTTCATGCAGATGCGCCTTGGCGCGGGCGCCGGGCGGCATGGTGAGCACGTGCATGCAGATGCCGGAGGCGCCGACGGTCTCCGTGGCAATGCCGGCGAAATAGGTCAATCCCTGCTTGCCTTCATAAGTGCTTTCAGGGCGGATAAGATGACAAGTCGGTTTGGGCGACATCGGGAAACTCCGGGGCGTCGATTGAGTGGGACAAGACCAATGGGACAGGGCGAGTGGAAAACAACATCGCGATAAAAGCAATCGGATTCCAGCCGGCGCCGCAGGGGCGGGAACAGGCAGGCAGCAGCCGATGACAGGGACTTCGCCAGCCGTCGTCGCGGCAAGCAAACTCGGACTGACCTTCCAGACCAATGACGGGCCGGTGCAGGCGCTGTCCAATGTCGATCTTACCATCGGCAAGGGGGAGTTCGTCTCCTTCATCGGGCCTTCGGGCTGCGGCAAGACCACCCTGCTGCGCGTCATCGCCGATCTGGAGAAGCCGACCTCGGGAACGATTTCCGTCAACGGCATGACAGCAGAACAGGCGCGAGAGAAACGCGCCTACGGCTATGTCTTCCAGGCGGCGGCGCTTTTTCCGTGGCGGACCATCGAGCGCAATGTCGGGCTGCCGCTGGAGATCATGGGCCTGTCCAAGGCGGAACAAGTAGACCGGATCAAGCGCACGCTCGATCTCGTCAACCTTAGGGGCTTCGAGAAGAAATATCCCTGGCAGCTATCGGGCGGCATGCAGCAGCGCGCCTCGATAGCCCGCGCGCTGGCTTTCGATGCCGACCTCCTGCTGATGGACGAGCCATTCGGTGCGCTGGACGAGATCGTGCGCGACCACCTCAATGAGCAATTGCTGGAACTGTGGGGGCGGACCAACAAGACGATCTGCTTCGTCACCCACTCCATTCCCGAAGCAGTCTATCTGTCGACCCGCATCGTCGTCATGTCGCCACGTCCGGGCCGCGTCAGCGACATCATCGAATCGACGCTGCCGAAGCAGCGACCGCTCGACATCCGCGAGACGCCGGAGTTCCTGGCGATCGCAGCGCGCGTGCGCGACGGGCTGCGGGCAGGGCACAGCTATGATGATTGAGGGGGTGCGCTAGATGGACTCCTTCCGCGACAAGCTCATTCCGGTGACCTCAATCCTCGCTGGGGTGGTTGTGCTCTGGTATGTCTTCGCCGTCATCCTCAACACGCCGTTCCAGCGCGATCTCGACCGCCGCGCTGGTGAAACACATACCTTGAGCGAATTCATCGGCAAGACGCTGGCGCAGCCGAAGCCGACGCTGCCGGCTCCGCATCAGGTGGCGGTGAACTTCTTCGAGAACACCTTCCTGCGGCCCGTCACCTCGAACCGCAGCCTCGTCTACAATGCCTGGGTGACGCTGTCGTCGACGCTGCTCGGCTTTGCTTTCGGCACAGCGCTCGGCATCATCATTGCTGTCGGCATCGTGCATGTGGCGACGCTCGACCGCAGCCTGATGCCGTGGATCATCGCTTCGCAGACCATTCCGATCCTGGCGGTGGCGCCGATGATCATCGTCGTGCTGGCCGCGGTCGGTATCACCGGCCTGGTCCCGAAGGCGATGATCTCGACCTATCTGTCATTCTTTCCGGTGACGGTGGGCATGGTGAAGGGCCTGCGTTCGCCCGAGATCATGCATCTCGACCTGATGCACACCTACAATGCTAGTGGTGCGCAGACCTTCTGGAAGCTGCGCGTGCCGGCCTCGGTGCCATTCCTGTTCACGTCAATGAAAGTGGCGGTGGCGGCAAGCCTGGTCGGTGCAATCGTCGGCGAACTGCCGACAGGTGCGGTCGCCGGCATCGGCGCCAAGCTGTTGGCCGGCGCCTATTACAGCCAGTCCATTGACATCTGGTCGGCGCTGGTCGCCGGTTCGGTGGTGGCCGCACTTCTGGTCATGGTGGTAGGCATTGCCGGGCGTATCGTCGACCGCGCCATGGGCGGGAGGCCGGCATGAACTGGCTGAAGCCCTCCTGGCAAGCAGCGCTGGCGATCATGCTGTGCCTGATCGCGGTGGCGCTCGGCCCGATCGGCGCGCCGAAAGTGGATCCACTGGCGCAGCCTGCAGGGACTTTGATATATCCCTATGTAGCGACGAACTGGCTGATCTTCGGCGTGCTGCTTCTCGCCGCTTTGATCTCGATGGCCAGAATACCGTCCATCGTCGAAGCCGTTGTGCTTTTCATCGGCGCGCATCTGGTGGCCTGGCTGCTGATTGGCGGCATCGCCGGCTTCGAAGGTCTGGCGCGGGCGCCGTTTTTCCTGCTGCTCGCCGCCGCCTGGCTGCTCGGCTGGCGTTGCGTGGCAGTGCTGTCGTCATCGCGTCCTTTCGCCAAATGGGCTCGCACCGCGCTGCGCCTGATCATCCCCGCCATCTTCGGTGCCTGGATCCTGATCATCTGGGAAGCGGTGACGCGGGGTGCCGGCATCCCTTTCATCCTGTTGCCGCCGCCAAGCGCCATCGGCGCGCGCATCGCCGGTTCGCTGCCGGTGCTCGGCGCCGATGTCCGCCAGACCATCTTCAAGGCGGTGATCTTCGGCTATGTCGTGGGCAGCGGCGCCGGTTTCATCACTGCCGTGCTCGCCGACCGGGTGCCGTTCCTGCGGCGCGGGCTCTTGCCGATCGGCAACATGGTCTCGGCGCTGCCGATCATCGGCGTCGCGCCGATCATGGTCATGTGGTTCGGTTTCGACTGGCAGTCCAAGGCGGCGGTGGTCATCATCATGACCTTCTTCCCGATGCTGGTGAACACGGTCGCCGGCCTGGCCGCCTCCGGCCATATGGAGCGCGATCTGATGCGCACCTACGCGTCTGGCTACTGGCAGACGCTGCTGAAGCTCAGGCTGCCGGCAGCCGCGCCCTTCATCTTCAACGCACTGAAGATCAACTCGACGCTGGCGCTGATCGGCGCCATCGTCGCCGAGTTCTTCGGCACGCCCGTCGTCGGCATGGGCTTCCGCATCTCGACCGAGGTCGGGCGGATGAACATCGACATGGTCTGGGCCGAAATCGCAGTTGCAGCACTTGCGGGTTCGGTCTTTTATGGCGTGGTCGCTCTTGCCGAAAGAGCCGTCACGTTTTGGCATCCCTCTGTCCGTGGTGGATAGGGGCGGTGGGTTTAAGGGCACTAACTTCAGAGGGTAAAAACATGAAAAGACTTGTTATTCCTGTTCTGGCCGGCGCGATGTCGCTTGCCGCTTTCCAGGCAATGGCCGCCGACAAGGTGACGTTGCAGCTGAAATGGGTCACGCAGGCCCAGTTTGCCGGCTACTATGTCGCCAAGGCCAAGGGTTTCTATGACGCCGAGGGTCTCGACGTCGACATCAAGCCGGGCGGTCCCGACATAGCGCCCGAGCAGGTGATCGCAGGCGGCGGCGCCGACGTCATCGTCGACTGGATGGGCGGTGCGCTGGCCGCCCGCGAAAAGGGCGTGCCGCTGGTCAACATCGCCCAGCCGTTCAAGAAGGCCGGCATGGAACTGGTCTGCCCGAAGGACGGACCGATCAAGACCGAAGCCGACTTCAAGGGCCACACGCTCGGCGTCTGGTTCTTCGGCAACGAGTATCCGTTCTACGCCTGGATGAACAAGCTCGGTCTCAAGACCGAGGGCGGCCCGGATGGCGTCACCGTGCTCAAGCAGAGCTTCGACGTGCAGCCGCTGATCCAGAAGCAGGCGGATTGCATTTCGGTTATGACCTACAACGAGTACTGGCAGCTGATCGACGCCGGCTACAAGCCGGAACAGCTGACCGTGTTCAACTACTCGGCGATGGGCAACGACCTGCTCGAGGACGGGCTCTATGCCTCGGAAGACAAGCTCAAGGATCCGGCCTTCGAAGACAAGATGGTGCGTTTCGTGCGTGCCTCGATGAAGGGCTGGAAATACGCCATCGACCACAATGACGAGGCCGCAGGCATCGTCATGGACGGCGGCGGCCAGGACGAGAACCACCAGAAGCGCATGATGAGCGAAGTCGCCAAGCTGATCGACAATGCCGATGGCAAGCTCGATCCGGCGACCTACGAGCGCACCGCCAAGGCGCTGCTCGACCAGAAGATCATCACCAAGGAGCCGACCGGCGCCTACACCACCACGATCACGGACAAGGCGGTCAAGTAAGCCTAGCCGGCAACATCTCGATCTCGAAACGGCGCCTCTGGCAAAAAAATGCTAGAGGCGCCGTTCCTTTATGGTGTTCATGACGAAGCTGGTCTCGATAGAGGCGACGCATTTCAGCCGCGCGATCTTTTCCTTGATGAAGCGCTCGTACTGCTCGAGGTTTCCCGTCACCACCTTCAGCACATAGTCGCGCGAACCGGTGACGAGGTGGCATTCCAGCACCTCTTCCCAGCCGCGGATCGCGTCCTCGAACATGACGATCTCGTCTTCGTTCTGGCGGCTGAGCCGGATGGTGGCGATGGCGACCATGCTCCAGCCGAAGGCGGCCGGATCGATCAGCGTGGTGTAGCCTCTGATAACACCGGTCTCCTCTAGCCGCCGCACCCGCCGCAGGCAGGGCGACGGCGACAGGCCGATCCGCTCGGCAAGCTCGTTGTTGGTGATGCGGGCGTCAGCCTGCAGTTCGCGCAGGATCTTGCGGTCGAAATCGTCGGCTATCTTCTGCTGCACTTTTGGTCTCTCCAGGCAGTTTGTTGCGGGAATGCATCCATGCGAGCCCAAGAATAGCAAGGACTGGCTGATCGAGATCGCATAAATTGCCGCGCAACACTCTTTCAAAAGCAGGAAAAGCCATGACCGCGCCACGCCCGTCGAAAACCCATATCGGCAACCACAAACTCCACCCGGAGACGCTGATGCTGAGCTATGGCTTCGATCCGCAGCTTTCGGAGGGCGCGGTCAAGCCACCGGTGTTCCTGACCTCGACCTTCGTGTTCAGATCGGCGGAAGAGGGCCGCGACTTCTTCGACTACACATCCGGCCGCAAGGAGCCGCCGAGCGGCACGGCGTCCGGCCTGGTCTATTCGCGCTTCAACCATCCCAACAGCGAGATCGTCGAGGACCGGCTGGCGATCTATGAGGGGACGGATGCCTGCATCCTGTTTTCATCAGGCATGTCGGCAATCGCCACGACCCTGCTCGCCTATGCCCGCCCAGGCGACGTCATCCTGCATTCGCAGCCCCTCTATGGCGGCACGGAGACGCTTTTGACGCGCACGCTTGCTGGTTTCGGCATCGGCGCTGTTGGCTTCGTGGACGGCGTCGACGAGACGGCGGTGCGTACGGCCGCCGACGCGGCCGTTGCGAAGGGCCGCGTTTCGGTCATCCTGATCGAGACGCCGTCAAATCCGACCAACAGCCTGGTCGACATCGGATTGATGCGCAAGATCGCCGATGAGATCGGTGCGAGCCAAGGGTCGACGCCGATCGTCGTCTGCGACAACACGCTGCTCGGCCCGGTGTTCCAGCGGCCGATCGAACACGGCGCCGACGTGTCCGTCTATTCGCTGACCAAATATGTCGGTGGCCATTCCGACCTGATTGCGGGCGCCGCCATGGGCAGCAAGGCGGTTACCAAGCCGATCAAGGCGCTGCGCGGCGCGATTGGCACGCAGCTCGACCCGCATTCCTGCTGGATGCTTGGGCGCTCGCTGGAGACGCTGTCGATCCGCATGGAGCGCGCCAACGATAATGCGCGCCTGGTCGCCGAATTCCTGCGCGATCATGCCAAGGTCGAGAAGGTGCATTACCTGCCGTTCCTGGGCGAGGACACGCCGGCGGGCCGCGCCTACAGAGCGCAATGCACCGGTGCCGGCTCGACCTTCTCCTTTGATATCAAGGGCGGGGAGAAGGCAGCTTTCGCCTTTCTCAACAACCTGCAGATATTCAAGCTGGCGGTGAGCCTGGGCGGAACGGAATCCTTGGCCAGCCACCCCGCAGCCATGACCCATTCGGGCATTCCCTTCGAGGTGCGCCAGCGCATCGGCGTGCTGGAGACCACGGTCAGGCTGTCCATCGGCGTCGAGCACCCGGACGATCTGATCGCCGACCTGACGCAGGCGCTGGCGACGGTCTGAACCGTCTCCGGGTCGTCCGCGGCTCCGCGGTTTGCACATAAGCGTTACCGGGCGGAGCCTTCTGCTCTCACAACCGTTGTGTCGGTGCATCCGCGCGCCGGGGAGCCGCGGAGGATGTTGCTCGTCAAACGGAGATTCTCATGCGTATCCAATCCTTGGCACCAATGCTTTTGGCACTTGCCATCTCGGCGTCCTTCGTCATGGCTTCATCGGCCCTGGCCGAGACGGTGAAGCTGACGGCAACGCTCGACGGCGGTCAGCAGAACCCGCCGGTGACCACGAAAGGCAAGGGGACGGCCGCTCTCACCTTCGACACGGTCAAGAAGAAGCTCAGCTGGAACGTCAAATATTCCGGGCTGAGCGGGCCGGCCACAGCAGGACACATTCACGGCCCAGCCGCGATTGGTGAGAACGCCGGGGTGGCGATCCCGTTCAAGGGCAAGCTCAAGAGCCCGATCAAGGGTTCGGCTGTCCTGACCGACGCGCAGGCCGCCGACCTGATGGCCGGCAAGGACTATGTCAACGTGCATACGGCGGCCAACAAGGACGGCGAAATCCGTGGCCAGATCGAGGCGGCGAAATAGCGCAAGCCGCGTTGACAGAAAGGGGCGGGCGACTGCCCCTTTTTTGTAACTACGCCTTGTCGCGTATCTGGGTCATCGTCTTGCTCGGCGTGATCGCTTCGGGGTCGAGCCGGATTTCGACGATCGCCGGCTTGCCGCTGGCGCGGGCGCGTTCGAAGGCCGCAGCGAAATCCGCTGTCTTCTCGACCGTTTCGCCATGGCCGCCATAGGCGCGGGCGAGGGCCGCGAAATCGGGGTTCCTGAGATCGGTGGCGACGACGCGACCGGGATATTCGCGCTCCTGATGCATGCGGATGGTGCCGTAGATCCCATTGTTGACGACAACGACCACGATCGGCAGGTCATATTGCACGGCAGTGGCGAATTCCTGCCCGTTCATCAGGAAGCAGCCGTCGCCGGCGAAGGCAACCACGGTGCGATCCGGAAACAGCTCTTTGGCGGCGACTGCCGCAGGCGTGCCATAGCCCATCGAGCCTGACGTCGGCGCTGCCTGCGTGGCGAAGCGGCGGAAGCGGTGGAAGCGATGCACCCAGGTGGCGTAATTGCCGGCGCCGTTGGTGAGGATGGTGTCGTCGGGCAGCATTTTTTCCAGGTAGTTCATGATCGGCCCCATCTGGACCGAGCCGGGGCCGCTTTCCGGCGGTGTCGACCAGTCGAGATAGGCGGCATGCAGCTTTGGCGTCTCGGCTGCCCAAGTCG
Source organism: Mesorhizobium sp. Root695 (assembly GCF_001428185.1). Lineage (NCBI taxonomy): Bacteria > Pseudomonadati > Pseudomonadota > Alphaproteobacteria > Hyphomicrobiales > Phyllobacteriaceae > Mesorhizobium > Mesorhizobium sp. Root695. Next base: position 59,503 of record NZ_LMHO01000003.1, read on the forward strand.
GCGCCGAGGCTGGCTTGCGCCTGGCGAAAGCTTCGACAAAGGCAGACGGCGAGGCGTTGATCGCCAATGCCGGCCGGTAGACGCGGCCGAGTTCGCCGGCGTCGGCATGGACATGCACCAGCGTCTGGTCGGGATAGGGGCTTTTCAGCAGCGTGTAGTCCGAGGAGGGCATTTCGCCCATGCGGCCGCCGACCAGCAGCACGAGATCGGCCTGCTTGATCGCTATCGCCAGCTTCGGGTTGATGCCGATGCCGACATCGCCGGCATAGTTCGGATGCAGATGATCGAACAGCATCTGGCGGCGGAAGGAGCAGCCGACCGGCAGCGACCACGCCTCGGCGATCGTGCGCATCCGCGCCACCGCCTCGGCGTCCCAGCGCGTGCCGCCAAGGATGACGAACGGCCGCTTGGCCTTGGCCAGCAGCTTTTCCAGCGCATTAAGCTCGGTTTCGCCCGGCCGGGTTTCGACCGGTGTGTGCGGCAAGGCGATGGGCGCTTCGACGACACTGGTCAGCATGTCTTCCGGCAGCGAGATGACCACCGGGCCGGGGCGGCCCGATGTCGCCACCGCGAAGGCGCGGGTGACGAATTCCGGGATGCGCGAGGCATCGTCGATCTCGACCACCCATTTGGCGATGTCACCGAAGAACCTTTTGTAGTCCACTTCCTGGAAAGCCTCACGCTCCTTGGCGTGGCTGGCGACCTGGCCGATGAACAGGATGACGGGTATCGAATCCTGCATGGCGATGTGGATACCGGCCGAGGCGTTGGTGGCGCCGGGGCCGCGGGTGACGAAGCAGATGCCGGGCTTGCCGGTCAGGCGGCCGTGGCAGTCGGCCATCATGGCGGCACCGCCTTCCTGGCGGCAGACGATGGTGCGGATCGCTGAATCGTGCAGCGCGTCGAGCACCGCCAGATAGGATTCACCGGGCACGCAATAGATGCGGTCGGTGCCGTTGGCTTCGAGCGCGTCGACGATCAGTTGTCCGCCGGTCTTCATTGTCCAGACTTCTCCAGTTCGGCAAGGATTTCTTGCGTGTGCTCGCCCAGGCGCGGCGAGGGGCGCTCATAGACCAGCGGCGTGCCGGACATGACCATCGGCGCACGCACCGAAGGCAGAAGATTGCCATGGCCGTCGTCGAGATCGAGCCGCATGCCGCGCGCGATGGTCTGCGGGTCAGCGAACATCTGGCCGATGGTGTTGATCGGGCTCGCCGGCACGCCGGCCGCTTCCAGCTTCGCCAGCAACGGGTCGCGATCAAAAACCTTCAGCGCCTCGATCATGTGCTCGCGCAGCTTGACCCGGTTGGCGACCCGGGCCGGATTGGTGGCAAAGTCGGGGTTGGTCGACAGTTCATCCAGCCCGACGGCAGCGCAGAATTTGGCGAACTGGCCGTCATTGCCGACAGCCAGGATGATGTGGCCATCCCGGACTGGCACCACCTCGTAAGGGGCGATGTTCATATGCGCATTGCCCATCTGCACCGGCGATTTGCCGGAGACGAGATAGTTGAGGTTCTGGTTGCCGAGGGCCGAGATCTGGGTGTCGAAAAGCGCCATGTCGATGTGCTGGCCGTCGCCGGTCTGTTCGGCGTGGCGCAGTGCGGCCTGGATGGCGATGACCGAATAGAGGCCGGTGAAGATGTCGGAGATGGCAACGCCGGCCTTTTGCGGCTCACGACCGACCTCGCCGGTGATCGACATCATGCCGGCCATGGCCTGGATGATGAAGTCGTAGCCGGCGCGTGGCGCGTAGGGGCCGTCCTGACCAAAGCCGGTGATCGAGCAATAGACGAGGCGCGGGTTGATCTTGCGCAGGCTGTCATAGTCGAGGCCGTATTTCTTCAGGCCGCCGAGCTTGAAGTTCTCGATCAGCACGTCCGAAGTCGCGACCAGCCGGCGCACTGTCTCGGCGCCTTCCGGTGTCGAGAAATCGATGGCGATGGAGCGCTTGCCACGATTGCAGGAATGGTAATAGGCGGCCGACAGGTTCTCGCCGTCCTGGCCCATGACGAAGGGCGGGCCCCATTTGCGGGTGTCGTCGCCGCCATCGGGGCTCTCGACCTTGATGACATCGGCGCCGAGATCGGCAAGCAACTGCCCGGCCCATGGTCCGGCAAGGATGCGGGCGAGTTCGACGACGCGGACGCCTTTCAGCGGGGGCTCAGCCATAGATCACCGTGGTTGCCGCAATCACCTTGATTGCTGCGAAAGCAGAGCCTCTATCAAGCCCTGCAACGGCTGTCACGGCTCTTGCGATGGGCCAATCCCTTCAACCTTTCAGCACGCCGTCGGCCCAAGCCGCGAAATCGCCCATGATGATGTCGCGATTCACCTCGTTCAGGCTTTCGTGGCGGGTGTCTGCGTAAACCTTTGAAACCAGATTCGAAAAGCCCATCTTGCGCATGCGATTGGCAAGATGGGTGATGCCTTTGCCATAGTCGGAAGCCGGATCCCTTTCGCCGCCAACGATGCTGACGGGGAGGTCGCGCCGGATGGCGGCAAAGCCGGCATCTTTGCCGCCGTTGAGCGCCATGCCGACGACGTCGCGCCACATCGATACCGAAGCATCCCAGCCGCAGAGCGGATCGGCGATGTATTTCGCCACTTCCGCCTCGTCGCGTGACAGCCAGTCGAATAGTGTGCGGTGGTTGGGCACCGCCTTGCCCCAGGCCTGGAAGGTGAGCTTCGGCAGCAGGTGCGATGGCACGTCGGAGCCGAGCCGCATCCGTTCCCAGGCAAGGATGCCCAGCGCCAGCTGTCCGAGCAGGCCTTGGGAGAAATTGCCGTTCCAGATCGCGGCGGCATGAACGCGCGGCGAGTGGCGCAACAGGTAGTTCAGCGCCACGGAAGCACCCATCGAATGGCCAAAAAGGATGACGGGCAGGTTCGGCTGTTCGCTGGCGATCAGACCGTGGATGGCGTCGACATCGTCGATCACCTTGGCGGAGCCGTCCCTGTCGGCGAACCTGCCGAGCGGCGCGTCGGGGGCCTTGGTCGCGCCATGGCCGCGATGATCGTGGACATAGACGTGGAAGCCGCGTGAGCCAAGAAAATCGGCGAAGCGGGCATAGCGCGCGGCGTGCTCAGCCAGGCCGTGATTGATCTGGACAACGGCACGTGGCCGGCCATCGGCTTGCCTGATGAAAAGATTGAGATCGGCACCGGTCGGCGAGGCAACCACGCGCTGCTGGCTGAATGACATGCCGCTCGGTCTCCAGGCTCTGGCCGCCGCCGTGGCGCCGGCCTTGTTTGCGCCGGCGCCGGTTTTGCGTCAATCCGCCTGCCTGCTTTTCGCAGACGATGTTTCTTGCGTTTGGCCAGCAAAATATCGCAATTCTGACATGGAGACAGCTTCAGTCTGTCGCCCACTTCTTCAACCGGGGATCTTCCATGCGCATTGGTGTCGTTTTCGGATTGGCCATGTTGGCGGCGTCGCTGGCTGGTGCGGCGCGTGCCGACGTCAAGATGAGCGGCACTTTCGTTGCCGACGCTGCCTGTCCGGCGACGCAAGCCATCAAGAACGGCAAGAACCCCGGCAATGTCTCGACCGATGCCGGGCAGGGCTACCAGCTGCTTGCCGGCAACAAGGATGCGCCGACGCACTACCTCATCCTGGTGCCGGGCGCCGATCCGGAGCGCCGCTGGGTGAAGGTCACCTGCGGCCATGTTTCTGGCAGCAGCGCGGCGACGGTGCCGGTCGCACCGGGCGGGCAAGGCAAGCCGGCGGCATCGGGAAAACCCGAATATGTCTTCGCGCTGAGCTGGCAGCCGGCCTTCTGCGAGACCAAGTCGAGCAAGACGGAATGCAAGGCGCAGAGTGCTGGTGATTTCGACGCCACGCATTTCACCTTGCACGGCCTCTGGCCGCAGCCAAGCGGCAATTTCTATTGCCAAGCGACGGCGAGCGACAAGGCCAACGACAATCCGGCCCACTGGAAGGACCTGCCGCCGATCAACCTGGACGCCAACACCCGCACGGAACTCGATCAGGTGATGCCGGGGACAGCTTCCAAGCTCGAACGGCATGAATGGATCAAGCACGGCACCTGCTATGGCAAGAGCCAGCAGGACTATTTCTCCGATGCGCTCAACCTGATGCGCGCGGTGAACAGCTCGCCGGTGCGCGATCTCTTTGCCAAGAACATCGGCGGCAAGCTGACGGCGGACCAGATTCGCGGCGCCTTCGACACTGCCTTCGGGGCGGGCGCAGGCGACCGCGTGCGCGTTTCCTGCGTCATCGATCCGTCGAGCGGCAGGCGGCTGATCGGCGAACTGACGCTCGGCCTTGCCGGCCCGATCGGCCCCAACAGCTCGCTCAAGGATCTGTTGCTGGCTTCGGTGCCGACCAACAAGGCCGGCTGCCCGACCGGCACCGTCGATGCGATAGGCTTCCAGTAAGTACAGGGTAGGTAAGCGCAGGCGGGACGCAGACAACTGGACTGTCGCGCCGACAGGCGTTCGTCGGCAGAAGAAATCCTAGAACAGACTTAAATCCGCGCGGGCTTGGTCCACACAACGGCTGCGTCGGCTTCGTGGCCGCCCGGCTCGCCGACGACGCGATCGCGCCCGGTCGATTTCGCCTTGTAGAGGCGCTGGTCGGCAAGCGCGAACAGGTCGGCAAGGCAGCGCGTCGTTTCGCTGACGCTGGAAACGCCGGCGCTGACGGTCAGCTCGAACCGGCTGGTGGCGGCCGAGCCCTTGACCGCGGAGCGGATGCTCTCGCCAAACAGCCTGGCGACCGGGTGCGGACGCGAACTGAGGATGGCGAATTCCTCGCCGCCGATGCGGAACACCTGGTCCTCGGCGCGTGCCGCTTCGCCAAGCAGGGCCGCAACCGCTTTCAGCACCTTGTCGCCCTCGGCATGGCCGAAACGGTCGTTGATCGACTTGAAATGGTCGACATCGATGATCAGCAGGCTGAGCGGCTTGGCGGTGCGCAGGCTGACCTGGACGGCGGCTTCACCGTCGCTGTCGAAGCGACCCCGGTGCAGCAGGCCGGTCAGGCCGTCGCGGCCGACATGTTCGACCAGCGCTTCGTAGCGTTCGCGATAGGTCAGCGTATCGAAGATATCGGTCAGCCCGCGCGGCGCCGCGATCTGGCGCTCCTCGAACCATTTGAGATAGGCCACGAGCATGGTGCTGAAGGTCAGCGCCGCCGCCATCTTGGCGACCCAGCCGCCGAAAAAGACCGCTATCGGCGCGCCGGCAACGAAATGCAGCGCGGTGAAGAAACCGGCCTGGTCGAAGGTCAGCACGCAAGCGACCGAGATCAGGATGCGCGCGAACTGTGCCTTGCGCAGGTAACGCCCGAGCTTTTCGTAGAGCAAAATGATCAGAATGGCGTCGACGAATAGTAGCGTCGTGCCCCACACCATCAGCCAGCCCATCTGGTCGATGAAGCCGATGTCGGGGAGCCTGCCGTCGGGAAGTGCCGCGATGACGTGCAGTCGCAGCACCAGCACCAGCCCGATCATCAGCGCATTGCCGAGCAGCAGGCCGTAGATCGGCTGACGCACGGTGGCGGCGTCCTCCTTCATATAGAGCAACAACAGCATGACCAGCTTACCGGAAAACAGCACCGCCGAGCCCGGCGAGACCATGCCGAACGGCAAGGCGACGTAAAAGACGCTGGCGAGATAGGTTTCGAGAAAGTGCATGACGCCGAGCGCGCAGACGAAGACGCCGAGGCCAATGCGCTTCCTGAAGCGGAAAAGCGTCACCATGACGCTGAAGTAGACGACCGCTTCGGCAAGGAGCAGGAAACTGTTCAGCAATGCCGTCGATCCGATCTTTCTCCTGAAATCGCGACAAATCAGCGATTCCACCTCGAACCTGTTTTGACGCGGAAGGGTTAACCGGAGCTTTCAGCGCGCCCGGTAAGCATGGAAAACCTCAGCGCTTGGCGGACACTTCCGCGTGTGAGCGGCCAGATGCGGCAAAAGCGATTGCCGTTCGCCGCCGCATCGCCTACATAGCGGCCAACCTCCATTCAATTCGACAAAATCCAGTCAGTTTTTTCAGGGAAAGCGCGCGTGGCACGCCAGTTCATCTATCACATGGCCGGCCTCAACAAGGCCTATGGCACCAAGAAGGTGCTCGAGAACATTCATCTGTCCTTCTATCCGGACGCCAAGATCGGCATCCTCGGCCCCAACGGCTCGGGCAAGTCGACGATCCTCAAGATCATGGCCGGGCTCGACAAGGAGTGGAACGGCGAGGCGTGGCTCGCCGAAGGCGCCACAGTCGGCTACCTGGCGCAGGAGCCGGCGCTCGATCCGAACAAGACCGTGTTCGAAAACATCATGGAAGGCGTTGCCGCCAAGACCGCCATCATCGAACGCTACAACGAACTGATGATGAACTACTCCGACGAGACGGCCGACGAGTCGTCCAAGCTCCAGGACGAGATGGACAGGCTGAACCTGTGGGATCTCGAACAGCAGGTCGAGATGGCGATGGAAGCGCTGGGCTGCCCGCCCAAGGATTCGGAAGTAACCAAACTTTCGGGCGGCGAGCGTCGTCGCGTCGCGCTTTGCCAGCTCTTGCTGCGCCAACCCGACCTTTTGCTGCTAGACGAACCGACCAACCATCTCGACGCCGAGACCACGGCGTGGCTGGAAAAGCATCTGCGTGCCTATCCGGGCGCCGTGATGATCATCACCCACGATCGCTACTTCCTCGACAATGTCACCGGCTGGATCCTCGAACTCGATCGCGGTCGCGGCATTCCCTACGAGGGCAACTACACCAAGTACCTCGAAGCCAAGGCCAAGCGCCTGAAGCAGGAAGGCCGCGAGGACGATGCCCGCCAGCGTGCCATCGGCCGCGAGCGCGAATGGATCCAGTCGAGCCCCAAGGCTCGCCAGACCAAATCCAAGGCGCGTATCCAGGCGTTCCAGGACCTTTTGGACGCAGCCGACAAGCGGCGTCCGAGCGATACCCAGATCGTCATTCCGCATGGCGAGCGGCTCGGGAACGTGGTGATCGAGGCCGAAGGCCTGTCGAAAGGCTTTGGAGACACGCTGCTGATCGACAATCTGTCGTTCAAGCTGCCGCCCGGCGGCATCGTCGGCGTGATCGGCCCGAACGGCGCCGGCAAGACGACGCTGTTTCGTATGATCACCGGCCAGGAAAAACCCGATGCAGGCACGGTCCGCGTCGGCGAAACCGTGAAACTCGGCTATGTCGACCAGAGCCGCGATACGCTCGATCCGTCAAAGACGGTTTGGGAAGAGATTTCCGGCGGCGCCGAAGTGGTCAAGCTCGGCAAGTTCGAGGCCAATACGCGCGCCTATTGCGCGTCGTTCAACTTCCGTGGCGGCGACCAGCAGCAGAAGGTCGGCAACCTCTCCGGCGGCCAGCGCAACCGAGTGCATCTGGCCAAGATGTTGAAGACCGGCGGCAATGTGCTGCTCCTCGACGAACCGACCAACGATCTCGATACGGAAACGCTGGCCGCACTCGAAGACGCATTGGAAAACTTCGGCGGTTGCGCCGTCATCATCTCGCACGATCGCATGTTTCTCGACCGTCTGGCGACGCACATCCTCGCCTTCGAGGGCGACAGCCATGTCGAATGGTTCGAGGGCAATTTCGAGGATTACGAGCAGGACAAGATCCGCCGGCTCGGACCCGATGCCGTCAACCCGCACCGCATGACCTACAAGAGGCTGACGCGGTAAGGGGTTTTCCGGGCGGCGAATTCTCAAGAAGACATGAGGAGCTCATATGGCTGATTGGTCCGCCGCCCAATATCTGAAATTCGAGGATGAGCGCACGCGACCCGCGCGGGACCTGGTGGCGCAGGTCCCCGTCGACTTCCCGCGCCGGGTCGTCGACATCGGCTGCGGGCCGGGCAACTCGACCGAGCTGCTTGTCGAGCGCTGGCCGGATGCTGAGGTGAGGGGCTTCGACACCTCACCCGACATGATCGAGAAGGCGAGGGCGCGTCTGCCCGACGTCAACTTTGACCTGGCCGATGCCTCCAAATGGCAGCCGGCGGAGCCGGTCGACGTGATCTTCGCCAATGCGGTGTTCCAGTGGCTGCCCGAACATCCCGCGGTCTTCCAGCGGCTGATGGGCTTCCTCGCCCCAGGAGGCGCGCTGGCCGTCCAGATGCCCGACAATATGGGCGAGGACTCCCACCGCCTGATGCGGGAAACCGCCGCCGAAATGCCATTTGCCGAAAAGCTCAAGGGCGCGGCGCGCGGGCCGTTGCCGCCAGTGTCGCTCTACTATGACCTCCTGTCGCCGCTCAGCGATCGGCTGGACATCTGGCACGCCGTCTACAACCATCCGCTTGCCGACGCGCAGGCGATCGTCGAATGGGTGAAGTCGACGGGCCTGAAGCCTTTTGTCGACCCGCTCGATGCGAACGAGAAGACACTGTTCCTCGACAGCTACACGGCCAAGATCGCCAGGGCTTATCCGAAGACGGCGGGCGGCAAGGTGCTTTTGCGCTTTCCGCGCATCTTCATTGTCGCCAAACGGGCCTGATTAGCCACGTTGCACGACGCCCGTTGCGGCCGCTTGACCGGGTTTCGCCGCCATGCGCATTTCATCTCGATGGGATCACAATGCCCGCGTGGCAGGGGTGGATAATGGCACTGAAAAAGATGCTTTTCGGCAGTAGCGTTTGTGCGGCGGCACTTCTGGCGTTCTCGATCTCGGCTGAGGCCAAGCGAGCGCGCTGCTTCACCAGCGACGACGGCTATTTTGCATGCAGCTACAGGGCGATCGATGATGCGGGCAGCTTCCGCATCTCGGCGCCGGGCTATCCGACCTATGTGCTGGAGATCGACGGGCCGGGCTTTGCCTATGGGTATGTTAATCTCGGCCGCCGCAATGTGCCGCTGCCGGGGCAGTTCGTGCGCAGCCGCGACGACGGCGCCTGCTGGAACAACCCGCAGACCAACACCAAGCTCTGCGCCTGGTGAAATCAGGCTTAAGTCGGCGTAAACCGCCGCGGTGAGAAAAGTGTTGCGCCGGAGCGTTCCGGCGCCCACATGAAGCCCGCAACGCCTGCGGATGGGACGGACTGGATATATGCATCGCGTCATCATCAGCGGCCTCGGCGTTGAAATCCCTGAAGCCAAGATCACCAATGAAGAGCTGGTCGCCAGCTTCAATGCCTGGGTCGACACGGAGAATGCGCGCCGCCTGGGCACCGACGAGCCGCCGTTGTCGAAATCGGATAGCGACTTCATCGTCCACGCCTCGGGCGTGCGCACCCGCCATGTGATCGAACGCGAGGGCATTCTCGATCCGACCCGGATGGCGCCGCGCATTCCGGCACGGCCTGACGATGCGCTGTCGCTCGAAGCCGAGTTCGGCATCGCCTCGGCCAAAAAGGCTCTCGACCATGCCGGGCTGAAGCCGTCCGATATCGACCTGGTGATCTGTTCGGCTTCGCATCACCAGCGGCCCTATCCAGCAATCGCCATCGAAATGCAGGAGGCTCTGGGGACAAAGGGCGCCGGCTTCGACATGGGGCTCGGCTGTTCTTCGGCGGCGGCAGCCCTGCACATCGCCGTCAACTTAGTGCGGTCGGGCGCGCACAAACGCATTCTGGTGACGACGCCGGAGATCATCACCGGCCATCTCAATTTCCGCGACCGGCAAACGCATTTCATCTTCGGCGACGCCTCGGTGTCGATGGTGGTCGAAGGCCTGGCCAAAGGCGACAAGCGGCCGGGGCGCTTCGAGGTGCTCGACACGCGCGTCTGGACGCAGATGTCGAACAACATCCGCACCAATCTGGGCTACCATACCCGCACCGCCCAGGATGATCCCTATATGATCAATCTGGAAGGCAATCTGATCAAGCAGGTTGGCAACAAGGTGTTCAAGGAAGTCACAGTCGCCGGGCAAAAATTCATCGTCGAATTCCTGGCCGAGCACGGGCTGACGCCGCAGGCGATCAGGCGCTTCTGGCTGCATCAGGCCAATGCGCGCATGAATGCGATGATCCTGAAACTGTCGTTCGGCCACGAGGTCGACCACGATCGCGCGCCGATGGTGCTGGAGCGGCTGGGCAACACGGCGGGCGCCGGCGCCATCGTCGCGCTGTCGGAAAACCACGCCGACATGAAACCCGGCGATTTCGGCCTGATCTGCGCCTTTGGCGCGGGGTATTCGATAGGCGGCGCGCTGTTGCGGATGCTTTGAGCTTGCCGTGTCAGGCTGGCGCGAATGGCACCAGCATGGGCACGCGAGCGGCATAATCATCATAGGCAGGGCCGAGTTCGACGCGCAGGAAGCTTTCCTCGAGCCTCGCTTTGACGACGATGCCGATGATCAGCAGCGCTGTCCCCGCTAAACCCCAGATCGTGCCCTTTGCCGACATGGTGGCGAGGATTGCCAACAGCAATCCGGTGTAGATCGGATGGCGGACGAGCCCGTACGGGCCGGTGTCGACGACACGGTGCCCGGCCTTGGCGGTGATGGTGCCCGACCACAGTCTGCCGAGATGCAGGCGCGCCCACCAGGCAAAGGCGATGCCGATGGCAATCAGGGCGACACAAATCCAGGCTTCGGGGAGGTTGGGCATCCACAGCCTAAGTCGGCCTTCATAGCCACGCGCAGGAATGAACAGCAGCACCGCGCCGACCAGCCAGAGAACGCGATAGCGGGCCTCCGCCCTGAATCCGGCGCGCTTCCGGGCAGGGTCGGACCATAGGGCGGCTGCGGCCCAGCTCGCCGCCCAGATCAACCAAAGCAACGTGATTGCCGTCACGGGTCGCACGATCAGCTCCGCAAACTGTCTGGACGCCACCATGAAACCGGCACCGCGCGGCGACAATGCGGCGCGAAATCGATGACAGGTAAGAAAAGCGTGATCGCGATCCTATCGGTGGTGTTGATCGGACGATCAGCACTTTCGACTGGACGCCGCGAAGCCCGCCCGGCTAACTCGCTGGATGACGAATGGAAAGAACGCCATGCTGGATCTATTCCCCGAGGCTGAAAAGCCGGCCGAAATCATCCCCGCGCGAAAGCTTGCCGCCAAAGCTGCAGCGCTTTACGTGGCGCCGGCGGATCATTTTCAGACGCGCCCGGTGGACGAATTGCGGCTGGGTTTCGACGGCATATCAGGCGATTTCCATGCCGGACCGACACGGCGGTCGGGTGGGCGCGAGCCCTGGTATCCGCGCGGCACCGAAATGCGCAACGAACGGCAACTGTCGATCGTGGCGGCGGACGAGCTGGCGGTTGTCGCCGAACGCATGGGTCTCACCGAGATCAAGCCGGAATGGATCGGCGCCAATGTGGTGATCGAAGGCGTGCCGAACCTCTCTATGCTGCCGGCTGGGACGCTGCTGTTCTTCAAGGGCGGCGTCACCATCAAGATCGACGCGCAGAACGGACCTTGCCGCATCGCCGGCCGGTCGATCGCCGAGAATGCCGGAATGGCCGACGTAGAAGCCGGCGCGCTGTTGTTCCCCAAAATGGCGAAGCGGCTGCGTGGCGTCGTGGCCTGGGTCGAGAAACCGGGAGCGATCAAGGCCGGCGAGGAGATGTCGGTGCGGGTCCCGGAGCAGTGGATTTACACGGCATAGCCGCGCGGGTTCGCACCGTTCAGTACACCAAAGGCGGGGCCAAGCCGCCTTTTGAGGCGGCGTGGCAAAGCCGCCAAGCGTTAGCCCTTGCGGTTTTTCTTGGCGCCCTGCGCCAAGATGGAAACGTGATCCCATTTTTCCCAGGTGGCGATGCGGTTGGCGTATTCCTGTTTGATCATTGGCAGGCCGCCGTCGCCGAAGAACACCCGGAGCGGCGGTTCGGCGGCATCGACAATGGCCAGCATCGCAGGACCGGTGGCCTCGGGATCGCCGGCGACCGAATTGGCGCGGCGCTCGGCCATCTTGGCGCGGGCAGGCGCATAGGCCTCGATCGGTTGGGAGACCTTGGCCGACGGGCCGGCCCAGTCGGTGGAGAAGCCACCGGGTTCGACCAGCGTCACATGGATGCCGAATTCGGCGACCTCGATACTAAGCGACTGGCTGAAGGCTTCCAGCGCCCATTTCGAGGCGTGGTAGAGGCCGAGCGAGGCAAAGGCGTTGACGCCGCCGATCGACGAGATCTGGATGATGTGGCCGGACCGCTGCGCCCGCATGATCGGCAGGGCGGCCTGGGTGACCCACAGCGCGCCGAAGACGTTGGTTTCGATCTGGTCGCGGGCTTCCCGTTCGCTGACCTCTTCGATCGCGCCGAAATGGCCGTAGCCGGCATTGTTGATGACGACGTCGAGCCGGCCAAAGCGCTTGTGCGCTTCGGCGACCGCGGCATCGACTGCCCTCTTGTCGGTAACGTCGAGCTTTATCGTGGCGACGTTATCGCCATATTTCTCGACGAGATCGGCGAGCGTGCCGGCGTCGCGGGCGGTCGCCGCGACGCGGTCGCCACGCGCCAATGCGGCCTCGGCCCAGACGCGGCCAAAGCCCTTCGACGATCCGGTGATGAACCAAACCTTGTTTGTCATGATGTGGAGTCCTTGCCCCTGCGGGCGTGATTTCGGGTGAAAGCGGAGGCTTCTCCGTTTTTTGGCATATACGGCTTAACCCGTTATTTTCCAGAGGCCAGGGGAAATCTTTTTGAACAAGACGCCCCTTGATCAGGGGTAATTCACCTGAGACGACCATGCCGGGTCGTCGTGCTTTTGCCAATAGAGCGCCTTCAGGCGGCTGGTGATCGGCCCGACCTTGCCGTCGGCGACCGGGGCGCCATCGATGACCGTGACCGGCATGATGCCGCCCGCGGTCGAGGTGATGAAAACCTCGACTGCCTCGCGCAATGCGGCGATGCTGACATCGGTAGCCGTGGCGGCAAGACCTGTCTCGGCGCACAGGTCGAAGACGGTGCGCCTTGTGATGCCGGGCAGCACGCCGATGGAAGGCGTCGACAGTTTGCCGTCCTTGACGCAGAAGACATTGAAGCCTGGACCTTCGGCGACGTTGCCGTTGAAGTCGAGAATTAACGCGGTCTCGGCGCCGCGGTCATAGGCATCGTAGAGGCCGCGCACCAGATCGAGCCAGTGGTAGTTCTTGATCGCCGGGTCGATCGAGGCCGGCGGAATGCGTACCTTGTCGCTGATGGCGACATGCAGACCGCGCTGCAACTGCTCGGCATTGGCGACCGAGCCGAACGGCACGGCGAACGCCATGAAGCGGTTGACCGCCTGGCGCGGGTCGCGGCTGAAGGTCGGGGAGGCGCCGCGCGTGCACAGCATTTCCACATAGGCGGCGCGATGACCCGACAGCGCCACGCAATTGTGCAGGATTTCGGTCACGCCGTCGCGGTCGAAGGGGATCTTCATGCGCAGCTTTTCCAACCCGCCGAAGAAGCGATCGAGATGCAAATCGAGGCGGAAGAAGCGGCCATTCCAGACATGCACGGTGTCGTAAGTGGCGTCGGAATGCAGAAAACCCCAATCCAGCACTGAGATCTTGGCCTGCGACATCGGCAGGTACTGACCGTCGAGGAAAGCGATCCCCTCGGGGTAGAAGTGCGGGTCGACATGGCGGTCGCCAACCACGGGCGGTTGCCTCTCGTCCTGTGTCGCCATCGTTTGGCTCATCGGAAGCCTCCTGTCGCACAAGGCGAGGTCAGCAGGCTATCCGCGTTGGGCAGAAGACATAGAGCCACCCGCCCGGTGCTGTTCGGCCTCCATGGCGATCTCGCCGATACATGGATTGGAATTGCCTTACAATCGCGAGCTCTGAACGGGAGGGGAAGATGGGCAGGCTTGGGGCCGTCACAGCAGCCATGATGATGTTCGCTGCCGCGGGCGAAGCCAGCGCCCAGTGCGCGCGCGAAGGCGAGGACTTGTGCCAGGGCGGCCAGACTTATCGCTGCGAGAAAACCGGCAGCGAATTGACACCGATCTTCCAGAACCTGCCTTGCGCGGTGAATGTGCCGTCGCTGAGCGGCACCTGGGTCGGCAATGGCCACCAGAGCCCGGCGGGTGACGCCGGGGCCGACTGGCCGATCGCCATGACGATCAACGATGGCGGTGCGTCGATCGACTATCCGTCGCTCGGCTGCGGCGGATCGCTGTCGCAGACATCCAGGGACGACTCGTCAGCGGAATACCACGAGAGCATCACCTACGGTCAGGACAAGTGCATCGACGGCGGCAACATCACCGTCCGGTTTTTCAAGGGAGATCTGTCCTGGACCTGGGTCGGCCAGGCCGACGGCCAGCCCTACAATGCCGTCGCCGTGCTGACGCGGAAGTGACCGTGGTCAATCCTCCTCGTCATCCGCATCGAGCAGGCGTGTCGCGCGCCAGCGGGTGAGCACGATGTTGGTCTGATCGATGACGAAGAAGCGCGCCGAGTCGCGGTCATAGCCTTCGCTCAGCAGTTTTTCGTAGTCGGTGTGCACGTGGCGGATATGGGCAATGGTCGCCAGCCATACGGCGATGCCCGGCGGCAAGGTCTTCATGTGAACCGCGCCGGCGTCGGCCCGAATCTTCTCCATGTCGGCAAAGGGCGCTAGCGGCAGAAGTACAGTGAGCGCCTTAGCGATGGCGCGGCGGCGGCCGGCCGGTGCCGTCATTGCCCAATCCGATCGGGCTCGTCGCGCCCTTCGATGGTCGCCTCCGGTATGGCGTCGGTCGAGGCGAAATAGGGTTTCAGGTCGATGACCGGTGTGCCGTCGAGCACGTCGATGCCGTCGAGATCGATGCGGCCGGTGCCGATGTCGAGCGCGACGAGCCTGGCCACATGCAGACCGATCGGGTTCGGGCGGGCAGGGGAGCGCAGAGAAAATACACCTTTCGCTTCAGCCGCATGGCGCGGTTTCTGCACAATCAAAGTCCTGGGCGCGTGATGCAGCCAGGACAGGATGATGACGTGGCTGGCGCGCTCCAGCCCCTGCAGGCCACGGCGATAGGGCGCATCTATTGTCAGCACTGCCGGCTGTCCGGCCTCGCGCGCGCTGCGCATGTTCTTCGGGCATGTTTGGCGCGTCGTCCATGGCGAGGCGATGCGGCCGATGAAGACGATCCCGCCATCCGGCGACATCAGTGCCGGATCGTCTTCCAGCCTCTGCTCGCCTTCTCGCGTCTCGAACAGCTCACGCGTTTCGGTCATCCTGCTCTCATCTCGCATCTTCTTGTTCATGCTGTCGTTGTCCCAAAACCGCGGTCCACGTCTGGACCGCATGCATCGAGAAGTCGACGCATGCGGCATTTTCTTGTCCGGAAGCGACATAGCGCTTGCAAGGTTTTGAAAACCGACATAAACATATGTTTATATCCTTTCAAAGAGAATACGCTGATGCATGTCTCGCTCGACACCATGGTGGATACGTTGAAGGCGGCGGCCGAATCCAGCCGGCTGCGCATACTGGCACTGTTGTCTCGCGGCGACCTCACCGTTTCCGATCTTACCGAAATTCTCGGCCAGTCGCAGCCGCGCGTTTCGCGGCACCTGAAGCTCTTGCTGGAGGCCGGGTTGATCGGGCGCTACCAGGAAGGGTCGTGGGCCTTCTTCCGCCTGTCGGATGCGGATTCCGCGCGTGACTTCGTCATCGGGCTGGTTTCCGGCATTCGCGGCGCCGATCCGCAGGTCGAGCGCGATCTTGAGCGCCTGGCCTCGGTCAAGCGCAAGCGGCAGGACCGGGCGGTCGAGTATTTTTCCGTGAATGCGGCGAGCTGGGACCATATCCGCTCGCTGCATGTGCCGGACCGCGCCGTCGAAGCCGCGATGTTGAAGCTGGTCGGCAAGCGGCCGTTCCAGTCGATGCTCGATCTCGGCACTGGCACCGGGCGGCTGCTCGAAATCTTCTCGCCGCTCTATCGGCGCGGCGTCGGCATCGACATGTCGCGCGAGATGCTGACCGTGGCGCGCGCCAATCTCGACAAGGCCGGCGTTTCAAATGCGCAGGTGCGGCAGGGCGACATTTTCGCGCCGCCGGTCGAGCGCGATGCCTTCGATCTCGTCACCATCCATCAGGTGCTGCACTATCTCGACGATCCCGCCCGCGCCATCCATGAGGCGGCGCGGCTTTTGCGTCCGGCCGGGCGGCTGGTCATCGTCGATTTCGCGCCGCATGCGCTGGAATTCCTGCGCGACGAGCACGCGCATATGCGGCTCGGCTTTTCCGACCGGCAGATCGCCGACTGGTTTTCAGAAGCCGGCCTCGATCTCGAAGAGGCCCAGGAGTTCGAGCCGCGCGGCGGCAACGAGGCCAGGCTCACCGTGAAACTCTGGCTTGGCCGCGATCGGCGCCTGCTGATCGCCGATCCCTCCAGTGACACAAGGCAGGCCAAAGCGAATTCGATAGGGGAAATCGCATGAACCAGTTCCGCTTTTCCCGCCGCCCCGACATTGGTGACAAGGTCCGGGTTTCTTTTGAATTCTTCCCTCCGAAGACCGACGAGATGGAAGCAAGGCTGTGGGAGACGGTCACAAGGCTGGAGCCGCTGAAGCCGAAATTCGTCTCGGTAACCTACGGCGCCGGCGGATCGACGCGTGAGCGCACCGCCCGCACCGTAAAGCGCATCCTGACGGAAACCGCCATTCCTGCCGCGGCGCATCTGACCTGTGTCGGTGCAACGCGCGACGAGGTCGACGCGGTCATCCAGGATTACAAGTCGATCGGCATCAACCGATTCGTGGCGCTGCGCGGCGACCCGGCTTCCGGCGTCGGCGAATCCTATCGGCCGCATCCCGGTGGCTACGAGAATGGCGCGGAACTGGTCGCCGGACTTAAGGCAATCGCGAATTTCGACATCTCCGTTGCGGCTTATCCGGAAAAGCATCCGCAAAGCCCCGATTTCGCCACCGACATCGAGATGCTGAAACGCAAGGTCGACAATGGTGCGACGCGGGCGATTACCCAGTTCTTCTTCGACAATGATCTCTACGAGCGCTATGTCGAGCGCGTCCGCCGCGCCGGCATCTACATCCCCATCGTGCCGGGTATCCAGCCGGTTCACAGTTTCAGGCAGGTCGCGAACTTTTCCGCGAGGGCGGGGGCGCATGTGCCTGGCTGGCTGGCGGAGCGGTTCGAGGGCCTTGATCGGGACCCGCAGACGCATGCGCTGGTGGCGTCGGCGGTGGCGGCCGAACAGGTCATGGATCTGGTCGAGCGCGGGGTCGGCGATTTCCACTTCTACACCATGAATCGGGCCGATCTGGTCTTCGCCATTTGTCACATGATCGGCATCCGCTCGCACGAAGCAGAGGCGGCTGGCTCGGCCGCGGCTTAGAGCATGATCCCGAAAAGTGGAATCCGGTTTTCGGAAAAGATCATGCTCAAACCATGAGAGCCTCGAAGAAACGTTCGAAATGCAAAAAGGCCGGGTAAAAACCCGGCCTTTTCAATGGTTTGGACTATGTGGTGCTGGTTCTTCCCCGTCTTGGCGGGTCAGGGAAGAAAGCCCATAATAAGGGCTCCGATGAAGGCGAACGCAGCACAGATCATCAATGCGTTGATAGGCCTCGTAAGTCCCATGACATAGCCTCCTCTTAAAGAGCTATGCCTGAGAGTCTAGGTTCATTTGTGCCACAGGCAAGCAGAAAATGTGCTGCATTGCGACGCAATTGCTAGATTTGCGACCTGCCTCTTGCCGTTAAGCGTTGAAACTCCTAGGCAAAATCCGGCTTCAGACCTGTGAATAAAATATGGCGGTGGTGTGTCGCTGGCGTGTCATGGCAGCGCTACCGCTGCGAAAGTTGAATTCGACTTTCGCGATGCGGGGGCAATTAAGTGGCTGGAGCGTCCTTTGCGCGTCCAGTGGACGCGCGGCGCTTTAGCGTCGGCCAAGCAGACGCCCGTCGATGGTGACAAGGCCGAGCGCGATCAGCACCACGCCGCCGATTTCGAACAGCTCCAGCCGCTCGCCAAGGAACAGGAAACCGAGCAGCATGGCGCTGGCCGGCACGATGAGCGTGACCAGCGAGGCGTTTGTGGCGCCGGCCGAGGCGACGAGGTTGAAATAGAGGATGTAGGCGAAGGCGGTGGACAGAAGCGCCAGCGCCAGCACCGCCGCCCAGACCGGCGGCGAGGCCGAGAACAGGCCCGATGGACCGTAGGTGAAAAGCACGATCGGGATCATGATGATGGTCGAAGCCGTCAATTGTCCGGTGGCGATGACCGGCGAGGGCACGCCCTTGAAACGGCGGGCGACCATCAGGGCAACTCCATAGGACAGCGAAGCGCCGATCAGCGCGAATTTTGCCCAGACCGGGCCGCCGAGCCCGGCAAGCAGGCCGGGGCCGATCATCACCGCCGTGCCGGCGATGCCGAGCGCAATGCCGGCCAGCTTGTTCCAGGAGAGCTTTTCGTCTGATGTCAGCACATTGGCGAGGATCAGCGTCCAGAACGGCGTCGTTGCATTGAGCACCGAGGCGACACCGGCGCCAAGCTCTGTCTGGCCGGCAAAGATCAGCGAAAAGGGTACGACGTTGTTGGTGAGCGCGAGCAGGAAGAACAGGCCTGCATGCGGAAGCGCAAGGCGGAAAGACGGGCCACGCAGGCCGAGATAGATCTGCAGCGCGATCGCGGCGATGGCGACGCGAAACAGCACCAGCACCAGCGGATGAAGCTCGGCCACCGCGATGCGGGCAAAGAAGAACGAGCCGCCCCAGATCGCACCGAGCAGCAGGAGCTGCCCCCAGTCCTTGAGCACCATCGGCCCGCGTGATGCTGATGTCGCGGCTATTGCCATGTGAGTCGCCCTCCCAGACGGCCTGAATGCCAGTCAGTCAGGCAGAAGCCATATCGGGTCCATAGACAAGGGCCACCCGAAACGTGATTGATGGCAAACGTTGCTGGCAAAGGCCTAGCGCCGCTGCGTCAGCCGTACGAGACACAGAATTGTTTTCATTAGCCGCTAGCTTGGATTAATTGTGCGCAGCCGAGGTGAGGATTCGTCCATGCAGCGATTCGAGAATGCCCGCGAGGCGGCACTGGCGCTTCGCCCGGACGACCCCGTCTATTGCTTCCGCCCGCAGGTGCTGATGGCGGATGCCAGACAGTTCATGGGCATGTTCCCCGGCAAGACCGCCTATGCGGTCAAGACCAATGGCGAGCAGATCGTGCTGAAGACCCTGGTCGAGGCCGGCGTCAACGCTTTCGACGTCGCTTCGCCGGGCGAGTTCGCCGCCGTGCGCGCGGTCTCCGCCGATGCCGAGATGCTCTACATGCATCCGGTCAAGGCGCAGTCGGATATCAAGCTGGCGCTGGAGAAATATGGCATCCGCGTCATTTCGCTCGACCATGAGGACGAGATCACCAAGCTGACGCGGGTGGTGCGGGCTCTCGACATTGATCCGGGCTCGATCAGCGTGTTCGTGCGCATCCAGACGAAAGGATCGGCCGCCTACGAACTGTCGAAGAAATTCGGCGCGGGGCCGGCCTATGCCGTCGAGCTCGCCGAGCGGCTGAACCGCACCGGCTACAAGGTTGGCCTGTGTTTCCATGTCGGCAGCCAGATCGAGGACCCCGACACCTATGAGCGGGCGCTGGCTTCCGCCGACTGGGTGCGCAACCGGCTGACCTTCGATATTGCCGGGCTCGATGTCGGCGGCGGTTTCCCCGCCGAATATGGCCACGACCCCAATCGCAAGCAGATCGAAATGCCGTCGCTCGGTCAGATCATGTCGCGGCTGTCGGGCGATCTGAAAGAATATCAGTTCGACGAGATGCCGCTGGTGGCCGAGCCGGGCAGGGTGATCGTGGCGCGCTGCCTGTCGCTGATCGTGCGGGTGCTGCTGCGCAAGGGCAAGCGGCTCTACATCAATGACGGCATCTGGGCGTCGCTGTCGGATTCATGGACCGGCAAGATCACGCTGCCGGCGCGTTTCATTCCCGATCCGGCGATCCGCTCGCGCAATGGCGAGGAGAAGAACATCGTGCCGTTCAAGGTCTGCGGCGCGACCTGCGATTCCGTCGACATCCTGTCGCGGCCGTTCTGGTTGCCGGAGACGGTCGACACCGGCGACTGGATCGAAATCGGCCATATCGGCGCCTATTCGCTGTCGCTGAGGACCCGCTTCAACGGCTTTTACCCCGACACCTTCGTCGAGGTGACGACGCCGTTCGACGAAGGCGATGCGCCGCAAGGGTTTGCGAGTTTGGAGACGATGGCGGATTGAGGGGAATAGAGTGGCGGCAGTCACTGCTTCGGGCTGGTTTTTCCAACTGCCCTACGCCCTACAATTTCCCCAAAAGCTCCGGTGTCGGCCAGCCGTCCACGGCCATGCCGAGCCGCATCTGTTCCTTGCGGATGGCTTCGCGTGTGTTGGTGCCGAGGATGCCGTCGACCGTGCCGACATCGTAGCCCCGGGCTTCGAGCTTGGTCTGCAGCGCCTTCATCTGCTCGTTGTTGAGACCGGTCTCGGGATTGCGCGGGTCGAACTGTTTTGCGCCCGCCAGCCGGGCGGCAAGGTTTGCAGCGGTCAGCGCATAGGTGAAGGACTGGTTCCACTCGAGATAGACGTCGAAATTGTCATAGGCGAGGAAGGCGGGGCCCTTGCGGCCCATGGGCAGCGCCAGGCCGGCCTTGAGGCCGTTGTCGATCAGCGGCGTGCCGTCGGGGTTGGTGACGCCCCATTGTGCCCACTGCGACAGCGGCAGCTTGTTGGTGCGGCCGGTCTGGTCCCACGGCATGTCTTCGGGGACGCGTACTTCCTGGATCCAGGGCTCATCGCGTTTCCAGCCGCGCGACAGCACCTTGTTGGCGGTGGTCATGATCACGTCCGGCACGCTGCCGCGCAGGTCGACCTTGCCGTCGCCGTCGCCGTCGACGCCGCGCGCCACGTAGTCGGAAGGCAGGATCTGCGTCTGGCCGATCTCGCCGGCCCAGGCACCCCTGACGTCGGCCGGCACGACGCCGCGATCGATCAATTGCAGAAGCGGTATCAACTGAGGCCGGAACAGTTGGGGGCGGCGGCAATCATGTGACAGCGTCACCAGCGCGCTCAGTGTGTGGAAATCGCCCTGCACGGCGCCGAAATCGGTCTCCAGCGCCCAGAAGGCGGCGATGATCGGCGCCTGGACGCCGAACTGCTGGTCGGCACGGGCGAAGACGTCGGCGTATTTCTTCAGGTTTGTCGCACCTTGCTTCAGCCGATAGGCCGAGATCATGCGGTTGGAGAATTCGATGAATGTCTGGGTGAAGACGCCCTGGGCGCGGTCACGCGCCAGAACCTTGTCGTCTATGGTGGCATCCTCCAGCGCGTCGAGACCGACGGGGCCGACGCCAGCCGCCTTGGCTTCCACGGCCACGCCTTGCTTCCAGGTTTCGAAGTCGCCGCCGCATTCCTGCGCCATCGCCGGCCAAGCTGTGACGCACAGGAACAGCGCCGCGAGGGCTTGAGAACGCAGTCGCATCAGCTTCCTTTCGACATTCAGATTTCCAGGGCGTCCTTGCGCGTCCATCGGGGCGCAGAACTCTGGAGTACCGGCGATTGCAGACTTTACCGCTGGCTGTGTCGAAAAGCAGGCGGCAGGCCCGGTGTCAACGGTTCTTCTGTCTTAGCCTCTCGTTGCAGCCGACTTCGGTGCCGTTGAACGGGAATTCTGCCGGAGTGATTTGATCCAAGGTGGTGCTGCCGTTGAACCTGACATCAACGGGTGTTCTGCCGCAGCCATTTGTTCCAGGCGGCTTCACTGCCATTGAAAACGTTGATGTCGGCCTTGCCCGGCATGCCGGGAATGATGCCGGTTCCGGTGTACTGCCAGAAGGTGAAGGGGTGGCTGCCGTATTTCTCGCGCGGATGGCCGGCGACGGAGCGCAGCCAATAGGGATAGCCGCGGAAGCTCGACAACTCGTTGTCGTCGAAGAAGTCGACCGAGGTGTAGATGATCGGCTTCTTGCCGTAGTGCCGTTCAACGATTTCGAGGAAGGTGCTCATCTCCGCGCGCACCGTGGCTGCGTCGGGACGCAGCTTGCAGGTCGGCGATTGCGGGTTCCATTCCATGTCGAGAACCGGCGGCATCGCCGAGCGATCGACAGGGACGTTGCGAATGAACCAGCGCGCCTGCACGGCAGCGGGGGTGCAGAAATAGTAGAAATGGTAGGCGGCTCGCGGAATTCCGTTGGCCTTCGTGCGCGCCCAATGCTCATTGAAATACTCGTCGAAACGGTCGCCGCCCTCGGTCGCCTTGATGAAGGCGAAGGAGATGCCGCTGGCCCTGGCTGCCGGCCAGTCGACCGAGGTCTGGTATTTGGAGACATCGGTGCCGTGAACGGCATAGTTCCAGGGCGCGCCGCTGTCCCATTCATGCGGCTTGGAGTCCTCGAAGCGCGGCGCACGCACGGCGACCGTCGGGCTGCTGGAAGCGGACGGCGACAGCGGCGACAGATCGTCGACGGTCGAGCAGGCGCCAAGCAGCGTCAGCATGATGAGGCCCGCGAACCGGCGCATCGCTTCTCCTGGGCCGGAATCAGCCGGCCGCTGATGGGTTCTGTTGCGGGTGGCCCCCTCGAATGGCCTTATCGAGCGATCGCCCCACAGCATCGCCCGTATATCCTGTGATCGCCGATCATGGTTGATATCAGGTTGATGGCGCTCGACAAGCACAGCGATTTGCTGAAGCAATGGCGGCAAATCGATGGCATCGGGCGGAACTCCGCTCGAACGAGGGTGAAAAATGCGGTTTGTCGTCAGGATCGTCAAATGGCTGCTTGGCCTGATCGCACTGGCGGTCGCCGCGCTTTTTGCCTGGCTTTACGTCGCGCCCCCGGAATTGATCCGCGTCGGCTCGGGCTACTCGGCCAAGATCGTCTGTTCGAACGTCTTCATCGCCGGCCGCGACGCCAATGAGGTGCTCGCCGTCGACGTGCAGGCGCCCGGGCACCCACTGCTGCAGCTGATGCGGGTCTCGGTGGACAAGAACAGGGGAACGGTCTCAGCCGGCCTGCTTGGCTTCCTCGGCAAGAGTGTCGCCGTCGCCCGTGACGGGCTTGGCTGCGCGTCGGTTCCGGACGGCGATGTCGGCAAGGTACGGCGCACGGCTATCCATGCCGAGCCTTCGGCGGTCAGCCAGGACGCGCTGTGGCCGGAAGGCGAGCGGGTCGAGGCGTCGCAGGACCCCGTGATTGCCAAGCTGCTGGACGATGTGGCGCTAAACGGCACCGGCATGCGCGCGGTGGTGGTGGTCAAGAATGGCCGCGTCGTCGCCGAGCGCTATGGCGACGGCTTTTCAGCCAAGACGCCGCTGCTCGGCTGGTCGATGACCAAGACGGTGAACGCCGCCATCGTCGGCACGCTGGTCAAGGACGGCAAGATGGCCATCACCGACAAGGGGCTGTTCGCGCCGTGGAAGGCGGATGGCCGCGCCGCGATCAGCCTTGCCGACATGCTGGCGATGTCGAGCGGGCTGGAGTTCAACGAGGATTATGGCGATGTCGCCGACGTTACGCGCATGCTCTACCTCGAGCCAGACATGGCGGACTTTGCCGAAGCCAAGCCGCTGGCGACCGAGGTGGGCAAGGTGTTTTCCTATTCGAGCGGCACGGCGGTGATGCTGTCGCGCCTCTGGCAGGACGCGATCGGCGACAAGGCCAAGGCGCTGACGTGGCCGCGCACCGCCCTGTTCGAGCCGCTTGGC
Organism: Mesorhizobium sp. Root695; assembly: GCF_001428185.1. Classification (NCBI taxonomy): domain Bacteria; kingdom Pseudomonadati; phylum Pseudomonadota; class Alphaproteobacteria; order Hyphomicrobiales; family Phyllobacteriaceae; genus Mesorhizobium; species Mesorhizobium sp. Root695. The sequence continues at coordinate 83,071 of NZ_LMHO01000003.1, forward strand.
ATGCACAGCGCGGTGCTCGAGACCGATGAGCAAGGCACTTTTGTCGGCTCGTCCTATCTCTATGCAACCGCGCATGACTGGGCGCGCTTCGGTCAGTTCCTGCTGCAAGGCGGGGTGTGGAACGGCAACCAGATCCTGCCGGCCGGCTTCGTCGACTGGATGCGGGAGCCGGCATCCGCGTCGAAAGTCTACGGCAAGGGCCAGTTGTGGATCGAGGCTCCGGGCGATGAGGAAAACCCCGGTGCCGGCGTTGCCGCGGGCCTGCCCAAGGACATCTACTGGATGGAGGGACATGACGGGCAGACGGTCGCCATCATTCCCTCGGAGCAACTGGTGGTGGTGCGGCTCGGGCTAACGCCGGCCAAAATCGGCTACCGGCCGCAGACGATGGTGGGAGCGCTGGTGAAGGCGCTGCATTAGACTAGCGCGCAGCAACTCTTGTCTATGCAGCTGTCGCCAAAGGCTTGGCGCGATCAACCCGCGCCCGCTCGTCGGGCGAGTTCATGACCTGCCAAAGATCGCTGCGGCGCTGGACGTTCAACCAGAAGTCCGGGCTGTTGCCGAATACCCGCGCCAGAATGAGCGCGGTCGCCGCCGTCACGTTGCGGCGGTCGTTGCACAATTCGTTCACATGCTTGCGCTGGACCCCCATCGCCTCGGCCAAAGCCGCCTGCGTCAGGCCAAGCGGCTGCATGAATTCTTCCGTGAGAATTTCGCCAACCGTTGCCGGCTTGCGTGCGGTCATCAACATGTTGTCACCTCACTTATAGCTGTGGTCGTCGAGATAGATGTCCGACGCCTCACCGCGGCCGCCGTCCCAGCGGAAGATCAGCCGCCATTGCTTGTTGACGCGTATTGAATGGAAGCCATCGAGATTGCCGCGCAGCTTTTCGAGATGGTTGCTGGGCGGCACACGCAAATCCTGATCGATCATCGCGTCGTCAATCATCTGGAGCTTGCGGAACAAACGGCTTTCGAGATCGGACGGAATGTTGCGAGAATGTGTGTCTTCCACGAAGAAGGCCCGCAGCCATTCATCCCTGAAGCCGGTGATCATCACATGCTTCCATGCATGTGAGATAGTGTACCGCTCTCGGGGTCATATGGCAATGTTGATTCACTGATCGTGGCTGCTTCGCCCTCACATGCCTTTCCTACGCAATATTCAGGAAGCGATCTTGATAACCGCCAGCCAGGCATAACCGCGATAAAGTGTGCGGAAACGGAAGCTTGCGCCGGTTCGCCGAGATTCCGATTCCAGCACTTCGCGCAGTGATTCACGCGGCGAAACGTGGAATTTCTTCAGCCAGCCGCGCAGCAAGGTCCGGAACCAACCCGGCAGGCCTTCCTGCTGGCCGAAATCGACGATGTGCAGCGAACCGTTCGGTGACAGTGCGGCAAGTGCCGCCGACACGGTTTTTTCCCAGTCGGGGATCATCGATAGCGAATAGGACACGAAGACGCGATCGAAGCATTCGACATCGAAGAGTGCACCGGCATCGAAATCCGTGGCGTCGCCCCTTGCCAGCATGACGCGGCCGGATAGGCCCTCGCGGCCGATCGCTGCGCCGGCCGTTTCCAGCATTTCGGCTGAGATATCAAGGCCGTACAAGTGGGCACCGGGATGGCGGCGCGCTGCCAGGATGATGTTGCGGCCGGTGCCGCAGCCGAGTTCCAGCACGGTGCCGCCGGCCGGCACGTCGAGCCCGTCGATCAGCCGGTCGCGGCCAAGAAGGTAGTATTTGCGGGTTAGGTCGTAGATGTGGCGCTGCCAGCGGTAGACGCCGTCCATCAGTTCGGCATGGCTGGCCTTGAATTCGGGGCTGGCCGGCAGCTCGGTGGTGCTCATGCCGCGCGCTTCACGTACAGGTGGAAGCCGCCATAGATGGCCGAGCGGTCGCGGGCCGAGAATTCCCGCGAAGCCTCGTCCTGATAGTCCCACTGGTCAAGCAGCGAGCTGGAGACGCGGCCCGGCAACAGGCTGGGCTCGGCGGCGGTGCGGAAGATGACGCGGGCGCCGGCCGATGCCGTGCGGGTGATTTCCGACCACAGCGCGTTGAGCTGGTCATCGGTCATCCAGTCCTGTGCGTCGAGCAGAATGAAGCGGTCGACGGAGCCTGCATCCTTGCCGGCAAGGAATTCTATCAGATTGGCATGGTGGATGGCGACGCGGTCGATATTGCCGCGGATGGTGTTGTAATTCTGTTTCTCGAGATAGGCGGGCAGGGCGGCCTCGCCGGGGTTCGGATAGCGCCGGGCGAAGGCCTGCCAGGCGAAATAATTGTTCTCCAACGGAAAATCGCAAGCGAGCTTTTCCAGCCGGGCTTTCAGCACACTGGCCATGGTGCCGTCACCGGAGGTGATCAGCGAGTCGTACTGCGCCGGTGGAATGCCCAGGCCGAACAGCGAGGCCTTGCGCGATGTCGCCCATTTCAGCAGCGGTTTGTCGAAGACCGGCGCCAGCTCCTCGTTGAAGAAGCGGCGCTGCTCGCCGATGTTGCGGGCTTGCATGATTCCGGCAGGGTCGACGCCGAAGAACTTTGCCGTGCGGTGTCCCATGGCGATGAACAGGCCAAGCAGGCCGGTCTGGTAGAAATTGCGATCGAAAACACCGATGCGACGGCGGCCACGCCAACTGCGGCACTCCCAGTAGTGACGGCTGACCGGGTCGAGATGCGGCGCGATGAAACGGTCGTAGGCTGCCGAATTGTGGCTGGTGTCGGCGGCGCCGAAGAAGCGGAACAGGTCACCCTGCGAAGGCAAATGGCGCACTGCCTCCAGTTTCATGCGGTTCAGCGCGATGTGCGCGGCGTTGAGATCGACTGCGTCGACTCGTGCCGGCGAACGGGTGAGGTAGGCCAGGATGTTGCAGCCACCCGAGGCGATGGTGACGACGCGGTGGCCCTGGCCAAGCTGCATCGCCTCCATGTCGACGTCGGGGTCTTCCCATATCTGCGGATAGACGAGACCGGAAAACAGGAAGGCGAACAGCCGCTCCGAAATGCCGGCTTTCGACAGCGGGCGGTTCTGGTAGACGGCCTTTCCGACTTCCTTGCCGCGGCGAAAAACCAGATCTGCGGAAACATCCGTCATGGCAAAGTGATTCCCCATTTGCTTTGCCGCAAGCGGGTAGCGCAGGGTCATGACAGGCCGGTGACAGCCTGTTGAGGCCTCCTTACAGCTTGCCAAATCCGCCCGGCGTCGGCGTCGTCAGGATGACGGCGTCGCCGGCCTGCAGCACGGTCTGGTCGCAGGCTTTCAGCATTTCGATCGTGCCGTCCTTGCGGCGGACCTTGGTCGAACCGACCTCGCCATCGCCGCCTCCGTCCAGCCCTTTTGGCGGCCGGTTGCGATGCGAGGACAGGATCGCGCATTCCATCTTTTCGAGGAAGCGGATGGTGCGCCTGGTGCCGTCGCCGGCGCACCATTTGCCCTTGCCGCCGGAACCTTCGCGGATGTGGAAATCCTCGAGCATTACGGGAAAGCGCAGCTCCAGCACTTCGGGATCGGTGAGGCGCGAATTGGTCATGTGGGTGTGGACGCCGGAGGTGCCGGCAAAGCCGCGGCCGGAATTCATGCGGCCGGCCGGGGAGCCGGAGCAGATCGTCTCGTAATATTGGTATGTCTTGTTGCCGAAGGTCAGGTTGTTCATCGTTCCCTGCGCATTGGCCATCGCGCCCATGGCGCCGAACAGCGCGTTGGTAACGTGCTGCGAGGTCTCGACATTGCCGGCAACGACGGCCGCGGGGTAGGTGGGTTTGAGCATGCAGCCATCGGGGATGATGATGTTGATCGGCCTGAGGCAGCCGGCATTCATTGGGATCATGTCCTCGACCATGACCCGGAACGCATAGAGGACAGCCGCGCGGGCGACCGGCTCCGGCGCATTGAAATTGTTCTTCATGACAGGCGACGTGCCGGTGAAGTCGACCGTTGCCTCGCGCATTTGCCGGTCGACCGTGATCTTCACCTTGATGACCTGGCCGGTGTCGGTCGGGTATTCGTACTGCGAACTGTCGGGCAGCCGCTCCAGCACGCGGCGCACGCTTTCGGCGGCATTGTCCTGGACATGGCCCATATAGGCCTCGACGACATCGAGGCCGAAATGCGTGACCATTTTGCGCAGTTCCGCGACGCCCTTCTCGTTGGCGGCGATCTGCGCCTTGAGGTCGGCGATGTTTTGGTGCGGGTTGCGGGCCGGGTAGCGGTGGTCGGTGAGCAGCGTTTCCAGCTCCTTCTCGCGGAAGCGACCACGATCGACGATGCGGAAATTGTCGAACAGCACGCCTTCCTCGTCGACCGTGGTGGCGAGCGGCGTCATCGAGCCGGGTGCCGTGCCGCCGATATCGGCATGATGGCCGCGCGAGGCGGCCCAGAAGAGGATGTTCTGCTTGATATCGTCGAAAACCGGCGTCACGACAGTGATGTCGGGCAGATGCGTGCCGCCATTGTAGGGTGCGTTGAGGGCAAAGACGTCGCCGGGGTGGATGTCGCTGGAATTCAGCCGAATGATGGTTTCCACCGAACGGTCCATCGAGCCTAGATGCACCGGCATGTGCGGCGCATTGGCGACCAGTGCGCCGGTGCGATCGAAGACGGCGCAGGAAAAATCCAGTCTTTCCTTGATGTTGACGGAATAGGCGGTGTTCTGCAGCGTCACGCCCATCTGTTCGGCGATCGACATGAACAGGTTGTTGAAGACCTCCAGCATGACCGGGTCGGCCTCTGTGCCGAGCGCTGCCTGCCTGCGCTTTTTCTCGACGCGGCGCAGGAGCACATGGTTCCTGGCGGTGATTTCGGCCTGCCAGCCCGGCTCGATGACGATTGTCTGGTTCGGCTCGATAATCAAGGCAGGACCCGCAACCCTGTTTCCCGGCTTCAGCGCCTCGCGGCGGAAGATGCCTGAAGCGCGCCACTCTCCCTCAGTGAAGATTTCGCGGGACTGCGAAGGGCCTACGGCAAGGTCTTCGGTTTGCGATTCACTTTCGTCGCGGCCGCTGCCGCCGGTGTCGGTGCCTTCGACGCCGATGGTCTCGACGATCATCGGCTTGTCGTCATACACGAAACCGAACTGCGCCTTGTGAGCGATTTCGAAATCGCACTTGGCCTGGAAAATCGAGTCTGCCTCAAAATTCACCGGCAGTGTCGTGTCGGTGCCGTCATAACGAATGTGCAGCACCGGCTTTGCTGCGACCGCATCCTCCGCGATGCCTTGCGCCGCGAGTTCTGCCACAACGGCCTTTCTCAAGATGGCGATGAGGTTGCCGATCTCCGTTCTGGACTCTTCGTCAAGCGGCTTGAGCAGCGCCTGCTGGCGCGAGGCAAAGACCGAGGACAGGCCGATGCCATAGGCCGACAGCAGGCCGGAGAAGGGATGGATCAGGACCGCCTCCATGCCGAGCGCGTCGGCGACCAGGCAGGCGTGCTGGCCGCCGGCGCCACCGAAGCAGTTCAGGAGATATTCCGTGACGTCATAGCCGCGCTGGACGGAGATCTTCTTGATGGCGTTGGCCATGTTCTCGACGGCAATGGTGACGAAGCCTTCGGCGACGGCCTCGGGCGTGCGGCCATCGCCGATTTCGGCGGCAAGTGCCGCAAATTTTGCCCGCACCGTCTCGACATCGAGGGGCTGGTCCTGGCCGGGTCCGAAAATGGCCGGGAAGAAATCGGGTTGAAGCTTGCCCAGCATGACATTGGCGTCGGTGACGGCGAGCGGGCCGCCGCGTCGGTAGGCGGCAGGGCCGGGATTGGCGCCTGCGGAATCCGGTCCAGCCCGGAAGCGGCCGGCCTCGTAATGCAGGATCGAGCCGCCGCCGGCGGCGACGGTGTGGATGCGCATCATCGGCGCGCGGATGCGCACGCCGGCGACTTCGGTGTCGAAGGCACGCTCGTATTCGCCGTCATAATGGGCGACATCGGTGGAGGTGCCGCCCATGTCGAAGCCGATGACCTTGCCGAAACCGGCGAGCTTGGCCGTTTCGACCATGCCGACAACGCCGCCGGCCGGCCCTGACAGCAGCGCGTCCTTGCCCTGGAACATGTCGGCGGCGGTGAGGCCGCCCGACGACATCATGAACATGAGGCGAGGGCTTTCCCTCCCCCTCGAGGGAAGGGTGGCGCCAAAGTCGCCGGGTGGGGTCGGATCGACTGGGTTCGACGCCCCGGCGGAGCCTTCTGATAGGACCCCCTCTGGCCGCTTTGCCGACTGCCCTTCGCTATGGCTACGGGCGTTCGTCGCTGAAAAAGCCAAATCGTTGGCGTTTTCTCGGCCTCCGGCCGATCGCTCCTCACCCCCCACAAGGGGGGAGATTGGCGCCGCGCCCAACTCTCCCGCCACCCTTTGTACATATCTCGACAGGATCGGCGACAGATAGGCGTCGACCACCGTGGTGTCGCCGCGGCCGACCAGTTTGATCAGCGGCGAGACCTCATGGCTGACCGAGACCTGGCTGAAACCAAGTTTGCGGCAGACTTTTGCCACCGCTTTCTCGTGGTCGGGATATTTCCAGGCATGCATGAAGACGATGGCCACGGCGTCGATGCCATCGGCCCTGGCCTGTTCGATCGCCGGCCGGCAGGCGGCGATGTCGAGCAATTGTTCGACGTAGCCGTCGGCGCGCACGCGCTCGTTGATTTCGATGACGCGCTCGTAGAGCTGCTCGGGAAGGATGATCTCCTTGGCGAAGATGTCCGGGCGCGCCTGATAGGCGATCTTCAGCGCATCGCGAAAGCCCTTGGTGATGAGCAAAAGCACGCGGTCACCCTTGCGCTCCAGCAGCGCATTGGTGGCGACCGTGGTGCCCATCTTGATGTCGCCGATCAGGCCAGGCGGGATCGCGTCGCCGGCGGACAAGCCGAGAAGGTCGCGAATGCCCTGGATAGCGGCATCGGTATAGGCTTCAGGATTTTCGGAGAGAAGCTTGCGGGGATGCAGCCCGCCTTGCGGGTCGCGGCCGATGACATCGGTAAACGTGCCGCCACGATCGATCCAGAAATCCCACTTGGTGGTCATGCGGCAAGCTCCCGGCATTTGGTCGATGCAATCTGTTAGTTCGCAATGGCTTGGCCGGCAACGGCCATGCGCACGATGTTACATGCGGACACGCAACGTTACGAAACTCATGGCTATCTGATGCATTTCCTCTTCGAGCGTTCACTGTAACGTGAGCGTCTGTTAAAGGAGAGATGTTATGAAAAAGCTCATTCTTGCGTCCGTTTCCGCGTTGGCCTTGCTTGGCGTTGCCGCCTGCAGCGACAGCGGCACGGATAACACCACCACCCAGAGCACCAACCCGCCGGCAGCCGAACAGCCGATGAAGCCGGCCACGCCTGATGCACCGAAGCCTACCGAACCGGCTCCGGCAACACCGGCTCCTGCGCCTGCGCAGTAGTTGCGTAAGCGGTACTTCGTTTGATGAATGAGAAAGGCCGGCTCACGTCGGCCTTTTTCATACTGTCCGAGCGCCGCGGTCGTCAGCGTCGGACCGATTTGTCGTAAGGCCTGCGGCACTGTCCCGGCTTGATAGCGGGGGGCGGTGGCACTAAGAAGCAGGCCATGTCGATTTGGGATCGCCTCGGCGAATTCATCACCCGCGTTTCATCTTCAGCCTCGTCGGGTGTCGCCGACGTCGTCGAGGCCGTGCGCACGGTTTTCTCCGGCGATGCGGATCTGCGCCGGCGTGTCGCCTTCTCGGTGGCGATGATCGCGCTGTCGGCCAAGATGGCCAAGGCCGATGGCATCGTCACCCAGGACGAGGTGCGCGCCTTCCAGGAAATCTTCGAGGTGCCGCCGAAGGAAACGCGCAATGTGGCGCGGCTGTTCGATCTCGCTCAGCGCGACGTGGCCGGTTTCGAGACCTATGCCGAGCGAATGGCGCAGATGTGCGGTTCCGGGCATTCCAACTGCGTGATGCTGGAAGACATACTCGACGGCCTCTTCCACATCGCCAAGGCCGACGGGCTAGTGCATGAGCACGAAGGCCTGTTCCTGCACCGGATCGCCGAGATTTTCCGCATCGACGAGGCGCATTACGAGGCCATCATGGCGCGGCACGTCAATCTGGGCGCCGGGGATCCCTATGTCGTGCTTGGCATCGAGCGCGGCAAGCCGTTCGAAGAGGTCAAGAAGCGCTATCGCAAGCTGGTTTCCGACAATCATCCGGACCGGCTGATCGCGCGCGGCCTGCCGCAGGAATTCATCAAGATCGCGACGACCAGGGTGGCGGCGATCAATGCCGCCTATGAGATGATCGAGCGGGGCCTGCGCCACGCATGAGCGGCTTCCTGCCCGACGAGCCACGCGCCGAGGTCAGGGTATCGCCGAATTTCGGTCCGCGGCGCGAGACGCTCAAGCCTGATATGATCGTGCTGCATTACACCGGCATGGCGACCGGCGTCGGGGCCGAAGCGTGGCTGTGCGATCCGGCCAGCGAGGTCTCGTCGCATTATCTCGTCCATGAGAATGGCCACATCGTGCAGATGGTCAGGGAAAGCGACCGCGCCTGGCACGCCGGCAAGAGTTCGTGGTTCGGACGCGCCGACATTAATTCCTGTTCGGTCGGCATCGAGATCGTCAATCCGGGACATTCGCTGGGCTATCCCGGTTTCCCCAGGCGGCAGATCGATGCGGTGATCGGGCTGTGCAAGGGGATCGCCGGTCGGCATTCGATTGCCGCCGAGCGGGTGCTGGCGCATTCCGACGTGGCGCCGGGGCGCAAAGTCGATCCGGGCGAGAAGTTCCCGTGGCGGACGCTGTTCGATGCCGGTGTTGGCCATCTCGTGGCGGCCGCGCCCGTCCGGCGAGGAGCCACGCTGACAGTTGGCGACACCGGCGGCGATGTCGAGGCGTTGCAGTCGATGCTGGCGCTCTACGGCTATGGCGTCGAGATATCGGGTATTTTCGACCGGCAGACGGAGATCGTCGTCGAGGCCTTCCAGCGGCATTTCCGGCCGCGCAAGGTGGATGGCGTTGCCGATGGCTCGACGCTGCGGACGCTGCAAAGGCTGCTTGCTTCCGTCAGGTCCTGACTTCCGGAGGATCTCTACCAAGCAACCTCTTCCAGTCCTTAAATTACAAGCTGTCATTCAAAGTGAATTGCCTGGCCTTGTTTGACACCAATTCGAGCGTCAAACGGCTGACGTGCAGATATCGGACCCCCAGCCCCCGGAGCTATTCCGATATTGATTAGGCGTTGCTGCGTGAACATCTTCATGCGGCTCAGACAGAACAGGATCACATGCAGAAATTGACCGTTTTAACGGCAGCTCTTGCTGCTGGCGCAATGACTTTTGCCTTCAGTGCCGCACATGCCGCCCCACTCAGCCCGCGGGCCGACCAAGGGCTTGTCTTGGCATCCGCAAAAAGCGGCAAGGCCGCACTGGCAAAAAGCGGCAAGGCAGGCCACGACGCCAAGGCGACGAAGCGGGCTTCCGCCAAAGCGGAAAAGGCAAGCTGGTCCAAGCCGAAGAAATCCACCAAAAGGCAGACGAAGCGTGGCCGCAGGACCGTCGACATGATGGCAACGGCGTCGATTGGAGCCCGGAACGCGGCGGCATCGACGGCCGCAGTGGCCAGCACCGGCCAGTATTCCGCAATCGTGGCCCGCTATGCGGCGATCGAAGGCGTGCCCGTGTCGCTCGCCACGGCGGTCATCAAGATCGAGAGCAACTACCGGCCTAACATCGTCGGCAGCGCCGGCGAGATCGGCCTGATGCAGATCAAGCCGGCGACGGCGCGGATGATGGGCTACAATGGTTCCGCCAAGGGCCTGTTCGATCCCGACACCAACATCAAATACGGCATGAAATACCTTGCCATGGCGCGGAATCTCGGCGGCGGCACGACCTGCGGCACGATTCTGAAATACAATGCTGGACACGCCGCAACGCGGATGAACCCGGTGTCAGCCGCCTATTGCGGCAAGGTCAAGGTGCAGATGGCTGCGCTTGGATCGCCCGCATAAGTCTGCTTTTTCGTTTGCGTTTTCGGGCGCGAACCCCTTTATACGCCTTGCCAGCTGGCTGGGCGGCCGCACCCGCAAACGCCGAAAGGTCGCGGGTGAGGAAAGTCCGGGCTCCATGGAAACACGGTGCCGGTTAATGGCCGGCGGGGGCGACCCCAGGGAAAGTGCCACAGAAAGCAAACCGCCACGATCCGGCTTGCCGGATTCGGGGCAAGGGTGAAAGGGTGGGGTAAGAGCCCACCGCGCGACTGGCAACAGGAGCGGCACGGTAAACCCCACCGGGAGCAAGACCGAATAGGGGCGGTGCGAGGGGAAACCCTCGAGGGCTGTTTCCGGCTCACCGTCCGGGTAGGTTGCATGAGGCGCATGGCAACATGCGCCCAAGATGAATGGCCGCCACGTTCTCGCGCCGCAAGGGGCGAGGGCCATACAGAACCCGGCTTACAGGCCAGCTGGCAATTCTCTCCATATCGAAGAGAAGTATTTTGAGATCAGCAGGTTGCCCTCGGGCGAGCCTGTTGATTCAAGCTTGTTCAGCGATCCATTGGCGCGCGCGGGAATCGGCCATTGCTTAAAATTGGTACAATTAAATCGTACCATGGATTGGCTGATAGCATCGGGAGCGCATCATGGGACAGGTCGACAAACGCAGCATCACGCTGTCGCCGGAACTGGCGCAAGCGGTGGACGACGTGGTCGCCGCCGGCGAATATGCGTCGGCTAGGGAAGTGATCCGCGATGCGCTCAGGCTATGGAAGGACCGCCGCGATCTGCATGGCTACACGCTGGAGGAATTGCGCAAGCTGGTGCAGGAGGGCATCGACAGCGGGCCGGCGCAAGACGGCCAGCCAATCATGGAACGTCTGCGCGCCAAATGTATGAAAATGGCCGAGGCCAAGGCTTCCACGAGTGAAGTATCGCCTGCTTCCCCAAGCAGTGGTCGACCTTGACTACATTGCCGGCCACGATCCCTGGGCGGCAATCCGTCTCGTGGATGCGTTGGAAAGACGGTGGGATTTGCTGACTTTGCATCCCTTCTCAGATGCGCCGCGCGATGACATCGTGCCCCGCATCCGTCATCTGCTCGTCGGCGACTATCTCACCTTGTATCGGTGGTGACGGCGCGATCGAGATCATCCGCGTGCTGCACGGCCGTCGCAACATCGAAGCCGATGATCTCGGCCCGTGATCGGTCCGATCAGCCGCTGATCTTGTCCAGCGACGCCTCGATCGCCTTCCAAAGCTCTTCCACCGGTTCGCAGCCGACCGAGAGGCGAACGAAACCGGCGGAAACCGCATCACCCCGCTTCGAGCGCCGCTCGGCGGAGGTATGAACGCCGCCGAAGGATGTCGCGGCCTGCATCAGTTGGCAGTTGTTGATGAAATCCTCGGCCTTGTCCTCCGAGGCGAGCTCGAAAGAGATGAGAAAGCCGAAGCGCTCCATCTGGGCGCGGGCAAGATTGTGCGACGGATCGCTTTCCAGTCCGGGAAAACGCAGGCCGCTGATCGCTCGGTGGCCTTTCAGCCGTCGCGCGATCACCTCCGCCGAGGCGCACATGCGGTCGAAGCGCACATCCAGTGTTTCGAGGCCGCGATGCACCAGCCAGGCTTCGAACGGGCCGGGAATGCTGCCGGAAACCTCGCGCCAGCCGGTCACGGCGGCGATGATATCGGCATTGCGGCTGGCGACGTGGCCGAACAGCACATCGGAATGGCCATTGGGCGCTTTGGTGTCGGCGGCAACGACGATATCGGCGCCATGGTCGAGCGGCCGCTGGCCGAAGGGCGTCATCGTCGTGTTGTCTACGACAAGGAGCGCGCCGGCTTTGTGAACTGCGTCGGCAACGGCCGCAATATCGCAGATATCCAGCCCCGGATTGGCGGGTGTTTCGACAAACGCCAGGCGATATCCGTCGAAGCTGCCATCGAGGAAGGTCGAGGTCGGCCTGACATCGTAGGTGATGCCGAGCGGCTTGAGGAAGCGATCGGCCAGCGCCCCTGTCGTGTGGTAGCCGTCCGAAGGCAGCAGGATACGGTCGCCGGCCTTGAGCACGGCAAAAAACGCCGCCGAGATCGCCGCCATTCCGGAAGGGAAGGCGACGCAGGGCGCGTCCTCAAGATGGGCCAGCATATGCTCGACCGCATCCCAGGTCGGGTTGCTGAAGCGGCCGTACTGGTTGAAGCCAGTGGCGTCGCCAGGCGCGTGAAAAATAGCGGCCATGGTCAGGGGCAGGGGAATGGAATCGCCCATGGCAAGCCCGCTATTGCGCAGATGGGGAAGTGCTGCAGCGCGACTGCTCGTTGTTTCAGACATCGATATTTCTAACCCTGTTGGTGACCGACCGGATGCGGCGAGACGCTATGCTGGGTAGCGGCTCGCGGCAAGGCGCGTCCGGTTGGGCCAGACGGCTCTAAACGCTTCGTTAGGCTTAATGATCCATAAAGACGAGACGTGCCGTCACGGCTGCTCTCATTGGTCGCGGCGCGCGTGTTTGTGAAGCCTATTCCCGTTGACGCCCATAGGGCCCCATGATATCCCATCTCGACATCAAAGCCTTCGTTCCGCGTCAGGGTAAAGCGTACGCCAATCGGGCAGCCGCGGCGGCTGCGCGTTTGCTGGTTTTTGCCCGTGCGGACGAGGTTGATACGGGGCAAGGAACGCGCTGTGGCGGCGCGTGCGAAAAGATGGAGAGGGGTGCGGCGGCGCAAGCGGCTGCAGCGTTTAATGGACCGGTTTCTGTCAAACACGGTGAGCAGGATCGACGCGAAGGGACGGGTGTCCGTTCCCGCGCATTTCCGTGCCGTCGTGCAGAAGCGCGGCTATTCGGAACTCTATGCGCTGCGCTGCCTGGACCTGCCGGCGATGGATGTCGGCGGGCTCGACCTGCTCGATCGCTACGAGCAGCGCATCGCGCTCGAAGATCCCTTCCTGCAGACGGCGGACGATATGTCGTTCTTCTGCCATGGCGACGGAACCTTCTTGAAACTCGACCAGGACGGCCGCATCACGATGAGCGATTTCATTCGCGAACACACCGGCATTTCGGCGGAAGTGGCCTTTGTCGGACGCGGCAATTTCTTTCAGATCTGGGAGCCGGGACGGCTTGCCGCCTATGGGGCGCAGGCGAGGGCCCGACTTTTGCAGCTTCGGCAGGGGACGAAGCCTGGGGAGCGACCGGAATGACGGCGAGCCACGGCGATGACCTTCCTCACGCCGTAGATGGGCACGCCGTTGGCGGATCGGCCCGCCACATTCCGGTCCTCCTTGGCGAAGTGCTCGAAGCACTGGCGCCAGCGGAGGGCGATATCATCATCGACGGCACGTTCGGCGCCGGCGGCTACACCAGGGCCATTCTGGCGACGGGCGCCTCCGTGGTGGCTATCGACCGCGATCCGGATGCCATTGCGGCCGGGCGCGATCTGGAAGAGCAGTCGGGCGGCCGGCTGCGCCTGGTGCAGGCGCCGTTCTCGACGCTGGACGAGCATGTCGAGAGTGCCGACGGCGTCGTGCTCGACATCGGTGTGTCCTCAATGCAGCTCGACCAGGCAGAGCGCGGCTTTTCGTTCCGCACCGACGGGCCGCTCGACATGCGCATGGCGCAGGCTGGTTTGAGCGCCGCCGACGTCGTCAACAGCTTCAAGCCGGGCGACCTTGCCCGCATCTTCGGCTTCCTCGGCGAGGAGCGCCATGCCGGGCGCATCGCCCGCATGATCGAGGCTCGCCGCGAAAAGCGCCCGTTCGAACGCACGCTGGAACTGGCCGACGCCATCGAGACGCATGTCGGTCGCGCGCCCAAGGACAAGATCCATCCGGCGACGCGCGTCTTCCAGGCGCTGCGCATCTTCGTCAATGACGAGCTTGGCGAGCTGGCCAAGGCCTTGTTTGCCGCCGAACGCGCACTGAAGCCGGGCGGACGGCTCGCCGTGGTGACGTTCCATTCGCTGGAAGACCGCATCGTCAAGCGTTTCATCGCTGATCGGGCCGACGTCGCGACCGGCTCGCGTCACCTGCCCGAGGCTCATGCGCGCACCGCGACCTTCCGCAAGGCGGGTGGCGGCGTGACGGCCGGCGACGCCGAGGTGGCGGCCAATCCGCGCGCCCGTTCGGCCAGGTTGCGCGCGGCAATCCGCACCGAGGCGCCGGCGCGCGGCAACGATTTTTCGATTTTCGGCCTTCCAAAGCTTCCCGGCATCGACCGGCCGGGGGAGAGGTAGCACGTGTTTCGTACCAGCGACATCGTCCTGATCGCCGTCATGGTTGCGGCCGCCGCCCTTACCTACAAGGCCAAGCGCGAGGCCGAGGACCAATTGGCTTCGGTGCAGAAGATCCATGCGCAGATCCGCTATGAGGAGGACACGATCGACCTGCTCAAGGCCGACTGGAGCCTGCTCACCCAGCCGTCGCGGCTGCAGAAGCTGACCGAACTCTACAAGTCGCAGCTCGAACTCGAGCCGGTCAGCGCCCGCCAGATCGTCGGCATCGGCGACCTGCCGGCCAAATCCCTGGACATTCAGGACATTCTGAACGGACGCCAGGGCGGTATGGCGGACAATTCGGACGGCAAGGCGCCGTCGGACGGCAGGGATCCCGTGGTGACCGGAGGCATCGCCCAATGATCGGCAAACTGCTGAAGCGTCGCGCCAGGACGAGTGAAGACGGATCGATCGTGGTCGAGGGCGCCCGCAAGGCGACCGGCGGCAAGGGCAGGACGCGCATCGTGATGACGATGGCGGTGTTCTTTGGCATCTTCTCGACCATTTCCGGCCGCCTGGTCTATCTCGGCTTCCAGACCCCCGACATGTCGGGCGGTCCGCAGAGCCGGGTGACGGCATCGCGGCCCGACATTGTCGACCGCAACGGCGAAGTGCTGGCGACGGACATCAAGACGGCGTCGCTGTTTGCCGAACCGCGCCGGATCGTCGACGCCGACGAGGCGATAGAGAAGCTGTCGACGGTGCTTCCGGACATCGACTATGAGCAGACCTACCACAAGCTGAAGAGCGGCGCCGGGTTCGTCTGGCTGCAGCGGCAGCTGACGCCCAAGCAACAGTCCGACATCATGCAGCTCGGCATTCCCGGCTTCGGCTTCCGCACCGAGAAGCGCCGCTTTTATCCGAGCGGCGAGACCTCGTCCTACATCGTCGGCCTCACCAACATCGACAACCAGGGCATCTCCGGAATGGAGAAGTATGTCGACGAGCAGGGCCTGAGCGACCTGCAGGCATCGGGCCTCGCGGTCGCCAAGGATCTCAAGCCGGTGAAGCTTTCGATCGATCTGCGCGTCCAGCATGTGGTCCGCGACGAGATCGCCGCCGGACTGGAGCGTTATCGCGCCATAGGCGCTGGCGCCGTTGTGCTCAACGTCAAGACCGGCGAAGTGGTGGCAATGGCCTCGGTGCCGGATTTTGATCCGAACAATCCTTACAATGCGCAGGACAAGGACCGGCTGAATCGGATGTCAGCGGGACTCTACGAGATGGGCTCGACCTTCAAGAGCTTCACTTCAGCCATGGCGCTCGATTCGGGCAAGGCGACGATGGCGAGCCGCTTCGATGCTTCGCATCCAATCCGGGTCGGCCATCAGGCCATTCACGATTTCCACGGCAAGAACCGAGTGCTGTCGTTGCCGGAGGTGTTCCTCTATTCGTCCAATATCGGGTCGGCCAGGGAGGCCGAGATGGTCGGCATCGAGGCGCACCGCGAATTCCTGCATCGCCTTGGCATTCTGGACAAGATGCAGACCGAACTGCCGGAAGTCGCCCGCCCGACCGAACCGAAGGTCTGGAAACAGGTCAATTCGTTCACTATCGCCTTTGGTCACGGCGTGTCGACGACACCGCTGCAAGCGGCTGTAGGCTGCGCGGCGTTGATGAATGGTGGCTTCCTGATGAACCCCACCTTCCTGATGCGTACGCAAGCGGAAGCAATGGCCACCGCCAAGAAGGTGGTGAGCGAAAAGACCGTGGAGGGCATGCGCTACCTCTATACGCTCAATGCCGAGAAGGGCTCGGCCAGAAATGCCAGGGTCCCCGGCTACCGCGTTGGCGGCAAGACCGGAACAGCCGAGAAGGTCGTCAACGGCCGCTACTCGAAAGACTTGAATTTCAATACCTTCGTCGCCGCCTTTCCGATGGACGATCCGCAATACCTCGTGTTTACGATTGCCGATGCCCCGCACCCGGAAAAGCCTGGCATGACAGACGTCGCGGCCGCGAATGCGGGGGTTATGGCCGGTAATATCATCAGGCGTTCAGCTGCCATGCTTGGCGTGAAGCCAGATTTCAGCCATGAAAATGGTGCAACGCTGGTTTCCTATCAGTGATTCTTAGGGCGCGCCGGTAACTGCGCGCTATTTTGTTGCGGTGAACGGGACTCGATGAAGCTCAGAGATCTAGCCGGTATCCTGCCCGTCGAGGGAATAGCTTCCGTCGATCTGGAGGTTACAGGGATTTCTTCGGATTCCCGCCAGGTAAAGCCGGGCGTTGTCTTTTTTGCGCTCGCCGGAACCAAGGCCGATGGTGCCGTTTATGCCGCCGACGCCGCCGTGCGCGGTGCGGCCGCGATCGTAGCGGGCAAGGGCAGCACCATAGCCGGGCTGTCGGTTCCGGTATTGGCGGTCGACGATCCGCGCCTGGCGCTGGCGCTGAGTGCGGCCCGCTATTTCGGCAAGCAGCCGCAGACCATGGTCGCGGTGACCGGTACCAGCGGCAAGACGTCGGTCGCCGCCTTCACCAGGCAGATCTGGGAGCAGGCCGGCTATGCCGCCGCTTCGATCGGCACCACCGGCGTGGTGGCGCCGGGCCGCAGCGATTATGGCTCGCTGACGACGCCCGATCCGGTCGCCCTGCATCAATTGCTGCGGGAATTGGCCGATGCCGGCGTCACCCACGCCTCGATGGAAGCCTCCAGCCATGGGCTCGACCAGCGCCGCCTCGATGGCGTGAAGCTGGCAGCTGGCGGCTTCACCAATCTCGGCCGCGACCACATGGACTATCATCCGACCATCGAGGACTACCACCGCGCCAAATTGCGCCTGTTCGACGCACTGCTGCCGAAGGGCGCGCCGGCGGTCATCTTCGCCGACGATCCGTGGTCGGCGCCGACGGTCAAGGCCGCACAGGCTGCCGGGCTCGAGGTGCTGACGGTCGGCCGTCATGGTGATTTCCTCAGGCTGAAGCGGGTCGAGCACGAGCGCCACCGCCAGCGCGCCGAAGTCGAGACCGACGGCGTGCTCTACGAGATCGATCTGCCGCTGGCCGGTGATTTCCAGATTTCGAACGCGCTGGTTTCGGCGGGGCTTGCCATTTCCACGGGAACACCTGTCGCCAAGGCCTTGATGGCGTTGGAGAAACTGAAGGGCGCACCGGGCCGGCTCGACCTCGTCGGCACCACCGCCAATGGCGCGCCGGTCTATGTGGATTATGCCCACAAGCCCGACGCGCTGGAAAACGTGCTGGCTTCGGTGCGCCCGTTCACCACCGGCCGCGTCATCGTCGTGTTCGGCTGCGGCGGCGACCGCGACCGGGGAAAAAGGCCGATCATGGGCGAGATCGCGACGCGGCTTGCCGATGTCGTCATCGTCACCGACGACAATCCGCGCTCGGAAGTGCCGGAAACGATCCGTGCTGCCATTTTGGCCGCTGCCCCCGGCGCTATCGAGATCGGCGACCGGCGCCAGGCGATCCATGAGGCGGTCGCCATGCTGCATGCCGGCGACACGCTGATCGTGGCTGGCAAAGGCCATGAGGAGGGCCAGACGATCGGCTCCGAGACCTTGCATTTCTCCGATCATGAGGAAGCCCGCGCAGCACTCGTGGAGCGTGCCGCATGAGCTTGCTGTGGACATCCGAGGCGCTGGTTGCCGCCATGGACGGGCGGCCTCTCGGGCCGATGCCGGAAGGCATTTCAGGCATTTCGATCGACAGCCGCAGCCTGCAGCCGGGCGACGCCTTCTTCGCCATCAAGGGCGAGGCGATGGACGGCCATGACTTCGCAACCGCTGCCATCAAGGCCGGCGCCGGTGTGCTGGTGGTGGCCGAAGGCAAGCTGCCGTCGCTCGGCCGGCTGACGGCGCCGATCATCGTCGTCGAAGATGTGCTGGCCGCGCTGGAAAAGCTCGGAGTGGCCTCCCGAGCACGCTCCCAAGCCAAAATCATCGCGGTGACCGGTTCGGCCGGCAAGACGACCACCAAGGAAGCGCTGCGCCATGTGCTGCAAGCCGTCGGCAAGGTGCATGCCTCGGCGCAGTCCTTCAACAACCACTGGGGCGTGCCGCTGACTTTGGCGCGCATGCCCGATGATTGCGACTATGCCGTGTTCGAGATCGGCATGAACCATCCCGACGAGATCCGCCCGCTGGTCAAGATGGTGAGGCCGCATGTCGCCATCGTTACCATGATCGCGGCCGCCCACCTTGGCTTCTTCCGCAATCTGGACGAGATCGCCAAGGCCAAGGCCGAGATTTTCGAAGGGCTGGAGCCTGAGGGGGCCGCCGTCCTCAACCGCGACGATGCGCGCTTCAGGCTTCTCGACAAGATGGCGCATGCCGCCGGTGTCGAGCACGTCTACGGCTTCGGCGAGAATGCGCGCTCGACCTTCAAGCTCACCAAATGCGAACTGCATGCGGATCATTCCGATATCGCCGCCAGGATCAGCGGCCACGAGGTGACGGCGCGGGTCGGCGCGCCCGGCCGCCATATGGTGCAGAATGTGCTGGCGGTGCTGGGGGCGGCGCATCTGGTCGGCGCCGATCTCGACAAGGTGGCACTCGCACTGGCCGATCTTTCGGCCGAACGCGGGCGCGGCAAGCGCCATGTGCTGCGTCACCCCGGTGGCTCGACTTCAAGCCACCCCGGCGGGCCGATCACGCTGATCGACGAGAGCTACAACGCCAATCCGGCATCGATGGCTGCCGCCATGGCATTGCTCAACGCGACGCCAGTGACGGGCGAGGGCCGCCGCATCGCGGTCCTCGGCGACATGCTCGAACTCGGCGACCACTCGGCGAAGCTGCATGCCGCCCTTGCCGAGCTCATCGTCGGCACCGGGACGCAGACCGTCTTTCTCGGCGGCCCGGAGATGCGGGCGCTGGCGCAGACGCTGCCGGCTGAGATCAAGACGGAATACCGCGCCGGTGTCGAGGAGCTGAAGCCGGTGCTGCTTGCCGCGCTGAAGCCGGGCGATGTGGTGATGATCAAATCGTCGAAGGGCATCGGTTTTGCAAGACTGGTCGATGCGCTGCTGGGCAAATACCCGGCTGAATCGACAGCCAGAAAACAGACCTAGGTCGGGGGACGAAAAGCGCATGTTTACACTGCTCGTCGATTTTGCGGACAAGGTCTCGGTCTTCAATGTCTTCCGCTACATCACCTTCCGCACTGGCGGGGCGCTGATCACGTCGGCGCTGATTGTCTTCATCTTCGGGCCGACCATCATCAATTCGCTGCGGCTGCGGCAAGGCAAGGGCCAGCCGATTCGCGCCGATGGGCCGCAGACGCATTTCAAGAAGGCCGGCACGCCGACCATGGGCGGGCTGATGATCCTGTCGGGCATTATCGGCTCGTCGCTTTTGTGGGCGAACCTGTCGAGCATCTATGTCTGGGTGGTGCTGCTGGTGACGCTGGGCTTCGGCTCGATCGGCTTCTATGACGACTACCTGAAAGTGACCAAGCAGTCGCATCTCGGCTTTTCCGGCAAGGCGCGGCTAGCGCTTGAATTCATCATCGCCGGCATCGCCGCCTGGGTGATCATGCACAATGGCCAGGCGCCATTCTCGTCGTCGCTGACATTCCCCTTTGCCAAGGAATTCATCATCAATCTCGGCTGGTTCTTCATTCCGTTCTCTTGTTTCGTCATCGTCGGCGCCGGCAACGCGGTGAACCTGACCGATGGCCTGGACGGGCTGGCGATCGTGCCGATCATGATCGCGGCGGCGTCCTTCGGCGTCATCGCCTATCTCTCCGGCAACGCCGTGTTTGCCGAATATCTGCAGATCCATTTCGTGCCCGGTACCGGCGAACTGGCGGTCGTGCTTGGCTCGGTCATCGGCGCCGGCCTCGGCTTCCTCTGGTTCAACGCGCCACCGGCGGCGATCTTCATGGGCGACACCGGATCGCTGGCCATGGGCGGCTTGATCGGAACCGTCGCCGTCGCCACCAAGCACGAGATCGTGCTGGTCATCGTCGGCGGATTGTTTGTCGTGGAAATCCTGTCGGTCATCATCCAGGTCGGCTACTTCAAGATGACCGGCAAGCGGGTGTTCCTGATGGCGCCGATCCACCATCATTTCGAAAAGCTCGGCTGGACCGAAAGCCAGGTGGTGATCCGCTTCTGGATCATCGCCGTCATCCTGGCGCTGGTCGGCCTGTCGACCCTCAAGCTGAGATAGGAAGCCCCTTGATCCCCGCCGCATCCTTTTCAGGCAAGCGCGTTTCGCTCTTCGGGCTCGGTGGCTCGGGGATCGCCACGGCCCGCTCGCTGATCGAGGGCGGGGCGGACGTGCTGGCCTGGGACGACAATCCGGAAAGTGTGGCCAAGGCCGCCGTTGCCGGCATCGCAACCGCTGATCTACGTGGCGCCGACTGGGCGAAATTCTCGGCCTTCGTACTGTCGCCCGGCGTGCCGCTGACGCATCCCAAGCCGCATTGGACGGTGGAGCTCGCGCGCGGTTCAGGCGTCGAGATCATCGGCGACATCGAGCTTTTCTGCCGCGAGCGGATGCTGAGCGCGCCAACGTCGCCCTTCATCGCCATCACCGGCACCAACGGCAAGTCGACGACGACCGCGCTGACGGCGCATATCCTTAAAGCTGCGGGACGCGACACCCAGATGGGCGGCAATATCGGCCGCGCGGTGATGACGCTCGATCCGCCTGAGTCCGATCGGCACTATGTGGTCGAATGCTCGTCCTACCAGATCGACCTTGCGCCCTCGATCAACCCGACAGCCGGCATCCTGCTCAACCTGACGCCCGATCATCTCGACCGCCACGGCACCATGCAGCACTACGCCGCGATCAAGGAGCGGCTGGTTGCCGGCAGCGAGACGGCAATCGTCGGCATCGACGATTCCTGGTGCGCGCAGATCGCCGAGCGGCTGGAGCGGGCCGGGCGGCATGTCATCCGCATTTCCAAGCGGCTGCCGCTGACCGACGGCTATTTCGCCGACGGCAGCGATCTGATGGAGGCGGTGCACGGCCGCTATAGCCGTGTCGCCTTCCTCGAGGGCATCGGCTCGCTGCGCGGCCAGCACAATGCCCAGAATGCGCTGGCAGCGGTTGCCGCTTGCCTCAAGGTCGGGCTGGAACTTGGCGAGATCCAGTCGGGGCTGGAAAGCTTTCCCGGCCTCGCGCACCGCATGGAGCAGGTCGGCCGCAAGGACCATGTGCTGTTCATCAACGATTCCAAGGCGACCAACGCCGATGCGGCGGCCCCGGCACTGTCGAGCTTTGCGCGCATCTACTGGATCGCCGGTGGCTTGCCCAAGGAAGGCGGTATAGAGCCGTTGCGCGGCTTCTTCCCGCGCATCGCCAAGGCTTATCTGATCGGCGAGGCGGCGCCGGCTTTTTCGGCGACACTGGGCGAGGCCGTGCCCTACGAGATTTCAGGCACGCTGGCCGCGGCGGTCGAGCACGCCGCGCATGATGCGGCCCAGGACGAAAGCGGCGAGGCGGTGGTGCTGTTGTCGCCGGCCTGCGCCAGTTTCGACCAGTTCAAGAATTTCGAAGTCCGCGGCGAAGCCTTCAGGCAAGCTGCGAATGCTATCGAGGGTGTGAAACCCATCGGAGGGGCACGATAATGCAGAGCCGTCTCGACAAAAGTCCGGTTGCGACCTGGTGGTGGACGATCGATCGCTGGTTCCTGGCGGCGTTCCTGTCGCTGATGGGGCTTGGCATCGTGCTGTCCTTCGCCGCCAGCCCGGCGGTGGCCGAACGCATCGGTCTCGACAGTTTCCACTTCGCCACCAGGCAGATCATCTTCACCGTGCCCGCACTTGGCGTGATGCTGGCCGTGTCCTTCCTCGATTCCAGGCAGATCCGGCGCATGGCGCTGATCATGCTGTGCCTGATGCTGGTGCTGATGGTGGCCGTGCTCTACATCGGCGTCGAGGTGAAGGGCGCGCGCCGCTGGGTGTCGCTTGCCGGCCTGTCGATCCAGCCCTCTGAATTTCTGAAACCGGCCTTCGTCATCATGTGCGCCTGGCTGTTCGCCGAACACAAGCGCCAGCCCGACATTCCGGGCAATCTGTTCGCCATGCTGCTGCTGGTGCTGGTCGTGTCGCTGCTGGTGGCGCAACCGGACCTCGGCCAGACGATGCTGACGACCGGCACCTGGGGCATCATGTTCTTCATGGCTGGGCTGCCATGGCTATGGATCGTCGCACTGGGGGCGGCCGGCGTCGGCGGCGTTTTCGCCGCCTATACGGTGTTCCCGCACGTTGCCTTGCGAATCGACAAGTTCCTCACCGGCGAAGGCGACACGTTCCAGGTCGACATGGGGCGCGAGGCGCTGATCAATGGCGGCTGGTTCGGCGTCGGTCCGGGCGAGGGCACCGTCAAGCGGGTCATCCCCGACAGCCACGCCGACTTCGTCTTCTCGGTCGCCGGCGAGGAGTTCGGGCTGATCATGTGCTTTTTCATCATGTCGATCTTCGCCTTCATCGTGCTGCGCGGTCTCAACACGGCGCTGAAGGAGCATGACGATTTCACCCGCTATGCGGTCGGCGGCCTCGTCACCGTCTTCGGCCTGCAGGCGGTCATCAACATGTGCGTCAACCTGCAGCTGGTGCCGGCCAAGGGCATGACGCTGCCGTTCATCTCCTATGGCGGCTCCTCGCAGATCGCCATTGCCATCTCGATGGGTATGGTGCTGGCGCTGACACGCAAGCGGCCGGAAAAGCGCAAGCAGATGGGCTTTGGCCTGTCGCAACGTGCCGTGCCGGCGGAGTGATATGGCCAGAGGCGTCATCCTTCTCGCGGCGGGCGGAACCGGTGGGCATCTTTTCCCGGCCGAGGCGCTGGCGCATGAGCTGAACGAGCGCGGCTGGTCGGTGCATCTGGCGACCGACGACCGTGCCGAGCGTTTCGCCGGCCATTTCCCGGCCGCCGCCATCCATCCGATCCAGTCGGCGACGATGGGCTCGAAAAATCCTTTTGCCCTGCTTGGCGCCTTCTGGGAAATCTGGCGCGGCGTGCGCCAGGCTTCCGCCATCATTGGCAGAATCAAGCCGGATGCTGTCGTCGGCTTCGGCGGCTATCCGACCTTGCCGCCGCTCTACGCGGCGACACGGCGCAAGGTGCCGACGCTGATCCACGAGCAGAACGCGGTGATGGGACGCGCCAACCGGGCGCTGGCCGGCCGTGTCGACGCCATCGCCGGCGGCTTCCTGCCACAGGACACCAGTGCGGCCGGCATCAAGACGGTCACGACGGGCAATCCGGTCAGGCCTGCGGTGCTGGAAGCGGCCAAGACGGCTTATGCGGCGTCGACCGGGGAACAGCCGTTCCGCCTGCTTGTGTTCGGCGGCAGCCAGGGCGCCCAGTTCTTTTCCGATGCCGTGCCGGGGGCTATCGCGCTGCTTTCCGATGCCCAGCGCAAGCGGCTGGTCATTACCCAACAAGCTCGCGCGGATGACGTGGGGAGGGTCAAGGCGGCCTATGCCGCCCTTGGCGTCGCCGTCGAGGTCTCGCCCTTCTTCACCGACATGGCGCAGCGCATCGCGGCGGCGCATCTGGTGATCTCGCGCTCCGGCGCCTCGACCGTTTCGGAGATCGCCGTCATCGGCCGGCCGGCGCTGCTGGTGCCTTACCCCTATGCGCTCGATCACGACCAGGCGGCGAACGCGGCGGCCCTTGCTGCCGCCGGCGGCGGCGAAGTGCACCCGCAATCCTCGCTTTCGCCCGAACGCATCGCAGCGCTCATCGGCGGGCTCATGGACGCCCCCGAGCGGCTGGCGGCGATGGCGGCGGGCGCGAAATCGGCCGGCAGGCCGGACGCTGCACGGTTGCTCGCTGATCTCACAGAGGCTATTGCGTCGAAAAAAACCGTTTCGGATTTCAGGAAGGGGACGCACGCATGAAGATGCCGCAGACGATCGGCCTTGTGCATTTCATCGGCATTGGCGGCATCGGCATGAGCGGCATTGCCGAAGTGCTGCACAATCTCGGCTACAAGGTGCAAGGGTCCGATCAGGCCGAAAGCGCCAATGTGCAACGGCTGCGCGACAAGGGCATCGAATGCTTCGTCGGCCACAAGGCCGAAAATCTCGGCGAGGCCGAGGTGGTGGTCGTCTCGACCGCGATCAAGAAATCCAATCCGGAGCTCAAGGCCGCGCGCGAAAAGCTGCTGCCGATCGTACGTCGTGCCGAAATGCTGGCCGAGCTGATGCGCTTTCGCCAGGCGGTGGCGATCGGCGGCACGCATGGCAAGACGACGACGACCTCAATGGTGGCGACCTTGCTCGATGCCGGCGGGCTCGATCCGACCGTCATCAATGGCGGCATCATCAATGCTTATGGCACCAACGCCCGCATGGGCGACGGCGAATGGATGGTGGTCGAGGCCGACGAGAGCGACGGCACCTTCCTCAAGCTGCCGGCCGAGATCGCGGTCGTCACCAACATCGATCCCGAGCATCTCGATCACTATGGCAGTTTCGACAAGGTGCGCGAGGCGTTCCGCCAGTTCGTCGAGAACGTGCCGTTCTACGGTTTTGGCGTGATGTGCACCGATCATCCCGAGGTGCAGGCGCTGGTCAGCCGCATCGAGGATCGCCGCGTCATCACCTATGGCGAGAACGCGCAGGCCGATGTGCGCTTCACCAATCATCGCATGGTCGGTGCCATTTCGGAATTCGACGTGGTGATCCGTGACCGCAAGACCGGCGGCCAGACGACGATAGCAGGCCTGCGCCTGCCGATGCCCGGCCGTCACAACGTCTCCAACGCGACGGCCGCGATCGCAGTCGCGCATGAGCTCGGCCTGTCGGCCGAGGCGATCAAGAAGGGCCTGTCGTCCTTCGCCGGCGTCAAGCGCCGCTTCACCCACACCGGTTCGTGGGACGGCGTCGAAATATTCGACGATTACGGCCACCATCCGGTCGAGATCTCGGCGGTGCTGAAGGCGGCGCGCAGTGCCACCAAGGGCCGCGTCATCGCCATTGCCCAGCCGCACCGCTTCACCCGGCTGCATGATCTGTTCAACGAGTTTTCCACCTGCTTCAACGACGCCGACACGGTGATGGTGGCGCCGGTCTACGCGGCCGGCGAAGAGCCGATCGACGGCGTCAGCTCGGACGCGCTGGTGTCGCGCATCCGCGCCGGCGGCCATCGCGACGCGCGCTACATCGAGGGTCCGGCGGCGATCGCGCCCATCATCCGCGATCTGGCCAAATCAGGCGATTTCGTCGTCTTCCTGGGCGCCGGCAACATCACCCAATGGGCCTATGCGTTGCCCAAGGAGCTTGGCGGGACCGTCACATGATGCATGGCCAGGCCCTGATCGACAGACTTGGCGACAGGCTTGCCGGCCTGCGCGGCCGCCTCACGCCGAATGCCGAGATGGACAAGATCACCTGGTTCCGCGCCGGCGGCCTGGCTGAAGCGCTGTTCCAGCCGGCCGACGAAGAGGACCTCGCGGCGTTTCTGAAAGCCGTTCCGGAGGACATACCGCTGACCATCGTCGGCGTCGGCTCGAACCTCCTGGTTCGCGACGGTGGCATTCCGGGCTTTGTCATCCGGCTTTCGGCCAAGGGCTTCGGCGAGGCCGAAATCGTCGGGCCGACGAGGATCAAGGCGGGTGCCGCCACGCCCGACAAGCGCGTCGCCGCGGTGGCGCTCGATGCGGGCATTGGCGGCTTCCATTTCTATCACGGCATCCCTGGCGCCATCGGCGGCGCGCTGCGGATGAATGCCGGTGCCAACGGCGTCGAGACGCGCGAGCGCGTCGTCGAGGTGCGTGCGCTTGACCGCAAGGGCAATGTGCAGACGCTGAGCAACGCCGATATGGGCTACGCCTATCGCTATTCGGCTGCGCCCTCCGGGCTGATCTTCACCTCGGCCGTGTTTGAAGGCTTTGCCGAGGACAAGGCAGCGATCAAGGCGGCGATGGATGCCGTGCAGAACCATCGCGAGACCGTGCAGCCGATCCGCGAGAAGACCGGCGGCTCGACCTTCAAGAATCCGGAAGGCACGTCGGCCTGGAAGGAGATCGACAAGGCGGGTTGCCGCGGCCTGATGATAGGCGGCGCGCAGATGTCGCCGATGCATTGCAACTTCATGATCAACACGGGAACCGCGACCGGCTACGACCTTGAATATCTCGGCGAGACGGTGCGTACGCGGGTGCTGGAGAATTCCGGCATCCGGCTGCAATGGGAAATCAAGCGCATCGGCAATTTCCGGCCGGGACATGCGGTTCAGGAGTTTCTCGGGCAACTCCTTTAGCGCGCGTTGAAGTTCATGTGATGCATGAACTTCAACGGGACCAAAACGGCCCGTAACCGTTGCTGCAAAGACTCAACGACACGCTTTTCGCATCCATTTTCTCAGAAAGTGAATCTCTCGGAATCGTAAGCACTTGCCAGTGAATCAACTCTCTGATTCTCTGCTCAAAAGCGTTTCCTGATTTGAGTCGTTCGACGCGTTACCCGCGTTTTCCGTCTGGGGGGCAACCTGCCGGGAGACTCGGACTCAATGTTGCGGAAAATCTTGGTTTTTGGTCCGCCGTGAGAGGGGATGCCGGGGAATGAAGAACAAGCATGTGGCCGTCCTGCTGGGTGGGTTTTCGTCCGAGCGGCCCGTGTCTCTGTCCTCGGGGAAGGCTTGTGCCGATGAGCTCGAGAAGGAAGGCTACCAGGTCACGCGCGTCGATGTCGGGCGCGATGTCGGCTCCGTGCTTGCCGAGCTCAAGCCCGATGTCGCCTTCAACGCGCTGCATGGCCCCTTTGGTGAGGATGGTACCATCCAGGGCATCCTCGAATATCTCGGCATTCCCTACACCCATTCCGGTGTGCTCGCCTCGGCTCTGGCCATGAACAAGGAACAGGCCAAGCGGGTTGCCAAGGCGGTCGGCGTTCCGGTCGCCGAATCGAAGGTCGCCAGCCGCTTCGCCATCCAGAGCAAGCATCCGATGAAGCCGCCCTATGTGGTCAAGCCGGTCAATGAGGGTTCGAGCTTCGGCGTCGTCATCGTGCATGAAGGCCAGTCGCATCCGCCGCAGGTTCTGGGCTCGTCGGAATGGAGATATGGCGATATCGTCATGGTCGAGCGTTACATCCATGGTCGCGAGCTGACCTGCGCGGTGATGGGCGATGTGGCGCTGGGGGTCTGCGAGATCATCCCGACCGGCCATTCCTTCTACGACTATGATTCAAAATATGTCGCCGGGGGATCAAAGCACGAATGCCCCGCAAAAGTTTCACCGAATATTTACCAAAAAATACAAACACTGGCGCTCAAGGCTCACCAAGCGATCGGCTGTCGGGGCGTTTCCCGGTCGGACTTCCGTTATGACGATCGGCATTCCGAAAACGGCGAGGTTGTCTGGCTCGAGGTCAACACCCAGCCGGGTATGACGCCGACGTCCTTGGTGCCTGAAATCGCCGCCCAGGCCGGGCACTCTTTTGGCGATTTGTTGAGTTGGATGGTGGAGGACGCTTCGTGTCTGCGTTGAAATGGGGACAAGGTAAGGAGAGGGGCGCGGCCGGGCCGGCGCTGTTCGGCCTGCCGTTGTCGTTGGACCATTTCGTGCTGCCGCGGGTGCTGCGTCGCCCGGTGCGCATTCTGGCGCGCCTCGGCGTCGGGGAATTCCAGGCGCCGCGCTTTTCCGCGGCCATGATGTCGGCCGTGCTGATTGCTTCGAGCGGTGCTTATGGCGCCTATCTCGGCGGCCACGTCGACGGCATCGTGCAGAGCATCACCGCCCGCACCGGCTTTGCCGTCGATCAGGTCAAGGTGGTCGGCAATCGCCAGACCTCGGAGATCGATATTCTCGACAGGCTCGAACTCGACGGCTGGACGTCGCTGATCGGCTTTGACGCCGAGGCTGCGCGCGAGCGCATCTCCGGCCTGCCGTGGATCGAGGTTGCGGCGGTGCGCAAGGTCTATCCGCACACGCTGGAAGTGCGCGTTGAGGAGCGCCAGGCCTTTGCGCTCTGGCAGCAGGGCGACGAGCTGTCCGTCATCGAGAAGGATGGCGCCGTGATCGCGCCGTTCTCGGGCGGCAAGCAGGTGCTGCTGCCGCTGCTGATCGGCACCGGCGCGCCGGCGAGCGCGCCCGACTTTATCGCCAAGATCGAAAAATATCCTGAGCTCGCGACCCGGATCAAAGGCTATATCCGCGTCGGCGATCGGCGCTGGGACCTGAAGCTGGACAATGGCATCACCGTCAAGCTTCCCGAGGATGGCGAGGATCTGGCACTCGCCGAACTCGTCAAGATGGATCAGGACAAGGGGCTGTTGTCGCGCGACATCGCCGCCGTCGACATGCGTCTGACCGACAGGATGGTTGTGCAGTTGACGCCCGAGGCGGCAACGCAGCGCGAAGCCGCACTGAACGAAAAACCCAAGAGCCTGAAGCGCAAGCCGGAGACGAAGATATGAGCTGGCTTGGCGGTCATGGCGATGCCTCGTCGCGCCGATCCGGCACCCTGACGGTGCTGGATGTCGGTTCGAGCAAGGTCTGCTGCATGGTGGCCAAGCTGAAGCCGTGCGATGACGGCAAGCTGCTGCGTGGCCGCTCGCACCGGATCCAGGTGATCGGCATTGGTCATCAGAAATCGCAAGGCGTGAAGTCGGGCGTCGTCGTCGATCTCGACCGCGCCGAGCATGCCATCCGCCTCGCCGTAGATGCGGCCGAACGCATGGCCGGGCTGACGGTCGATTCGCTGATCGTCAACATGACGGCCGGCCGGCTGAAGAGCGAAGCCTTCTCCGCCACCATCAACCTTGGCGGCCATGAGGCCGACGAGGCCGACATCAAGCGCGTTCTCGGCGCCGGCGCCAAGCAGGCGCTGAAGGCCGAGCGCGAGGTGATCCATTCGCTTCCCGTCGGCTTTTCGCTGGATGCGGAACGCGGCGTGCGCGATCCGCGCGGCATGGTCGGCGACGCACTCGGCGTCGACATGCATGTGTTGACCGGTGACGCCGCTCCGATGCGCAACCTGGAGCTTTCCATCAACCGTTCGCACCTGTCGGTCGAGCGCATGGTGGCGACGCCCTATGCCAGCGGGTTGGCGGCCCTGGTCGACGACGAACTGGAGATGGGCGCGGCCTGCATCGACATGGGCGGCGGCACGACGACGATCTCGGTGTTTTCTGAAGGCAAGTTCGTCCATGGCGACGCCATCGCCATCGGCGGCAACCATGTCACGCTGGACATGGCCAAGGGGCTATCGACCTCGCTCGACGCAGCGGAACGGCTGAAGGTGATGCATGGCTCCGCACTGCCGGGCAGCGCCGACGACCGTGACCTGGTCTCGATCCAGCCGATCGGCGACGATGGCGATGTGCCTTTGCAGATCCCGCGCTCGGTGATGACGCGCATCGTGCGCGCCCGCATCGACGAGACGCTCGAATTGCTGCGCGACCGGCTCAACAAGTCCGGCTACGGCAATGCGGTGGGCAAGCGCGTGGTGCTCACCGGCGGTGCCAGCCAGCTTGCCGGCCTGCCGGAGGCGGCGCGCCGCATCCTGGGACGCAATGTGCGCATCGGCCGTCCGCTCGGCGTGGCTGGCCTGCCGGAAGCGGCGAAGGGGCCGGCCTTCTCGGCCGCGGTGGGGCTTCTGATCTATCCGCAGATGGCGAGCTTCGAGAGCCATCCGGCGAAAGGAATTTCCGGTCTGAGAATGACCGGAACGGGCGGAAAACTGCATCGCATGAGTCAGTGGTTGAGAGACAGTTTCTAAATTGACGGGGACAGCCCCATAGGCGGCCGCGGCGGCGAAGCGGCGTGAAAGGCAAAGGACGGAGACAATGACCATCAATCTGCAGAAGCCGGACATCACCGAGCTTAAGCCGCGCATCACCGTGTTCGGTGTCGGCGGCGGCGGCGGCAATGCCGTCAACAACATGATCACCGCCGGTTTGCGCGGTGTCGAGTTCGTGGTGGCCAACACCGACGCGCAGGCGCTGACCATGTCAAAGGCCTCACGGCTGATCCAGCTTGGCGCGCACGTCACCGAGGGTCTGGGCGCCGGCTCGCAGCCGGAAGTCGGCCGAGCGGCGGCGGAAGAGTGCATCGACGAGATCCTCGATCACCTGACCAACACCCATATGTGCTTCGTCACCGCCGGCATGGGCGGCGGCACCGGTACGGGCGCTGCTCCTGTCGTTGCCCGCGCGGCTCGTGAGAAGGGCATCCTCACCGTCGGCGTCGTCACCAAGCCGTTCCATTTCGAAGGTCAGCGCCGCATGAAGACGGCGGACTTCGGTATCGAGGAACTGCAGAAATGCGTCGATACGCTGATCGTCATCCCCAACCAGAATCTGTTCCGGCTGGCCAATGACAAGACCACCTTTGCCGACGCTTTCGCCATGGCCGACCAGGTGCTCTATTCCGGCGTTGCCTGCATCACCGACCTGATGGTCAAGGAAGGCCTGATCAATCTCGATTTCGCCGACGTCCGCTCGGTCATGCGCGAGATGGGCAAGGCGATGATGGGCACCGGCGAGGCTTCCGGCGAGGGCCGCGCGATGGCCGCCGCCGAAGCAGCGATCGCCAATCCGCTGCTCGACGAGACCTCGATGAAGGGCGCCAAGGGCCTGCTGATCTCGATCACCGGCGGCCGCGACCTGACGCTGTTCGAAGTCGACGAGGCGGCAACCCGTATCCGCGAGGAAGTCGACCAGGACGCCAACATCATTCTGGGCGCCACCTTCGACGAGGAACTCGAAGGTGTCATCCGCGTCTCGGTGGTTGCCACCGGCATCGACAAGTCGGCGGCTGAAATCGCCGCTGCGCCGATCTCGATCCGCACGGCGCCGCCGAAGCCGGTCAGCCGCCCGGCCGTTGCCGCTGTGGAAAGCCGCCCGGCGCCGGTCCAGCAGACCACGTACGAACCGCGCGCCGCCGATCCGGTCGCCGAAGCCATCCAGTTGGCCGAAGCCAATGCCGCGGCCATGGCACAGGCGCGCCCGGCTCCCGTTGCCCATGCGGACGATTTCCGCCCGCAGAGCAAGATCTTCCAGGCGCCGCCAGCACAGCCGATGCCGCAGCCGGTGGTCCAGCAGATGCAGCCGGCTCCGCAGCCGCGCGAAATGCTGCAGCGCGAAGCCCCGCAGCCGGTTGCCATGGCGCCGCAGCGTATGCCGCGCGTCGAGGACTTTCCGCCCGTCGTCAAGGCCGAGGTGGATGCCAAGAGCCGCCCGGTCGACCACGAGAACAACAGCGGACCGATGGGCCTGCTGAAGCGCCTGACCAACGGCCTGACCCGCCGCGAAGAAGAGCCTGCACGGCTGCAGCCAGCGCAGCCGCGCGAGCCCAAGCTGCGCCAGGCAGCGCCCGAAGTGCGTCGTCTCGCCAGTCAGGACGCGCAGCTCTACGCGCCGCGCCGTGGTCAGCTCGACGATCAGGGCCGCCTGACACCGCAAGTGAGGTCGACTCACGAAGACGATCAGCTGGAGATTCCGGCGTTCCTGCGCCGCCAGGCCAACTGATTGGTAAACCGACTGTAACATTTGTTAACAGGCAAGCGAGGAATCGCTTGCCTGTTAACGTTTTAAATGGTGTGATTTCAATCGCTTACCAAGTCGTGCCCACTCCAGTTCGCGGTTACACAGAGTAAGAAACCGTGATTTGGAGTCTCCCTGACGGGACATTATCTTCGCTGCCTACCATCGTCGGTTTGCCGGGATTTCGGGGGAAGTCGCCCTGTCTGCCGATTCACACAAGAGCCGCGCCCTAGGGCTGGAGAAGCGGACCTAGGCATTACGGGCTTATGGGGATTGTCTTGCACGACTATCAGACGACATTGAAGACGCGCGCGTCGCTTACTGGCATCGGCGTCCACAGCGGCAAGGAAGTTTCCATCAGCTTTTTGCCAGCGGATGCCGACACCGGCATCGTTTTCCAGCTTTTCAACGGTGCGGAGCAGGGCCACGAGTTCCGCGCCCTGGTGTCGGAAGTTGGCGCTACCGACCTGTGCACCATGCTTGGCGATCCCGCTGGCGAGCACATCGCCACGGTAGAGCACATCATGGCGGCGCTGTTAGGGCTCGGCATCGACAATGTCGCCATCGAGATCGATGGCTCCGAGGTTCCGATCTTCGATGGCAGCGCCATGGCGTTCGTCGAAGCCATCGACCAGGCGGGCATCGAGACGCTCTCGGTCAAGCGCCGCTATATCAGGGTCATCAAGCCGGTCCGCATCGAGAACGGCGCCTCCTGGGCGGAGTTCAGGCCCTATGACGGCACCCGTTTCGAGATCGAGATCGACTTCGAGAGCCCGGCGATCGGCCGTCAGCTGTTCGCCTCCGACCTCAATGCCGATATCTTCCGCCGCGACATCGCGCGCGCCCGCACCTTCGGCTTCATGAAGGATGTCGAGCGTCTGTGGGCCGCCGGCTACGCGCTCGGCTCCTCGCTGGAGAACTCGCTGGTGATTGGTGACGACAACCGCGTCATCAACATGGGCGGCCTGCGCTATCCCAACGAATTCGTGCGCCACAAGACGCTGGACGCCATGGGTGACCTGGCGCTGGCCGGCGCCCGTTTCATTGGCTGCTTCCGCTCCTATCGCGGTGGCCACAGGATGAATGCCGCGGCTCTGCGCCGCCTGCTGTCGGACCGCACCGCGTTCGAAATCGTCGAGACGACGCGCCGCGAGCGTGGCCGCAGCGCCGAGATGAATGCCGTCAATGCGCCGCTCTATGCGCCCTGGATGATCTGATTTTCTTCATTTTTCTCGGGTTCCATGGCGGGCGGCCGGTGTTGCATGAATGCACCACCTGTCGGTGAAATTGCACTGATGTTCAAGCTGTGTCCGGCCGCCTTAAAAATGCGCGATTGGCCGGAGATAGCGTTGCCGGATAAGGCGGTTATGGTTTATGGCTGCTGCCGTCGATTAGGGCATGTCGTTCAAAAGTGGGGACCAGTTTTGAAACAATGGCATGCTACGGGCATTAAAATAACGCCGAAAGGGCGGAATCCAATCATGTTCTTCAAGCGAGTTGGTCAATTGAAAGCGCCGCAGAGGGCTGTTTTCCTGGCGCTTTCGGTGGTTGTTCCATCGCTCTTTCTATCGGCCTGCATGTCGTCGGAGAAAGATATCGACCTGTCGACCTATGTCGACCAGACCGAGCCGGCCGATGTTCTCTACAATCAGGGCCTGGCCAATCTCAATGCTGGCCGGCTGCAAGAGGCAAGCCGCAAGTTCGACGCTGTCGACCGCCAGCACCCCTATTCGGAGTGGGCCCGCAAATCGATGGTGATGGGCGCTTTCGCCGACTACCGCCAGGGCCACTACGACGAGGCGATCGGCTCGGCCAAGCGCTATCTCACGCTCTATCCGTCAACCGATGACGCCGCCTACGCACAGTACATCATCGGCTTGAGCTACTACCGTCAGATCAAGGACGTGACGCAGGACCAGAAGGAAGCGCGCCAAACCGTTCAGACGATGCAGGACCTGGTGACGCGCTGGCCGACATCGGAATATGTCGACGATGCCAAGGAAAAGATCCGCTTCGCCAACGATCAGCTGGCCGGCAAGGAGATGCAGATCGGCCGCTATTACCTCGAGCGCCGCGAATACATCGCCGCCGTCAAGCGCTTCCGCACCGTGGTCGAGAGCTATTCCAACACGCGCCATGTCGAGGAGGCGCTCGCCCGCCTGACCGAAAGCTACTACGCGATGGGCCTGACCTCGGAGGCGCAGACCGCTGCCGCCGTGCTCGGCACCAACTACCCTGACAGTCCGTGGTACAAGGATTCCTACAAGCTCTTGCAGAGCAATGGGCTTGCACCGCGCGAAAATGCCGGGTCGTGGATATCCAAGGCCGGAAAGATGATCACCGGCGCCTGATCCCAAGCAGACTTCGCGGGCTTCGCCAACGCGCGTCCGCTTGGTTTTCCTGGTTTGTCGCAGGTTCTTGTCGCAAAACCGCACGACACTTTTGCGGAACCTGCTTGGAGCAGTTCACCGTTTCGGGGAAACTGCGAACCGCTCCAACTCTTTGTTTTGGAGCAATTCCGGAAGGAAAACCGTTTCACACTTTTCCTGGAATTGCTCTGGAGCATTCGGACCGAAGCGTGCGCAGCGCTTTTTCGGATTGATCCGACGCTCAAACAAAAAGATAGTGCGGCGCTGCGACTCCAAATGGTCGCGTGCCGTTCTAGATTCGGGTTCTGATGCTTTCCAGACTGTCGATCCGCGATATCGTCCTGATCGAGAAGCTGGATATCGACTTCCAGCCGGGTCTTTCGGTGCTGACCGGCGAAACCGGCGCCGGCAAATCCATCCTGCTCGATGCCTTGTCGCTGGCGCTCGGCGCGCGTGGCGACGCGTCGCTGGTGCGCCATGGCGCGGCGCAAGGCCAAGTCATCGCCGTCTTCGACGTGCCGCGCAACCATCCGGTGCGCGCGCTGCTTGCCGAAAACGCCATAGAGGATGACGGCGACATTATCCTGCGCCGCCTGCAGACGGCGGATGGCCGCACCCGCGTCTTCGTCAACGATCAGCCTTCAAGCGTCACCTTGATGCGCGATGTCGGCCGCGCGTTGGTCGAAATCCACGGTCAGCACGACGAACGCGCGCTGGTCGATCCCGGCGCGCACCGCGAGGTGCTCGACGCTTTCGGCGGCCATCTCGGCGCCGTTCGCTCGACGGGCGAGGCATGGCGGCACTGGCGCGCCTGCGAGCAGGAGCTGTCGCGCCACCGCGCCAAGGTGGCGGCGGCCGCGCGCGAGGCCGACTATCTGCGTGCGGCGGTGGCGGAGCTGACAAAGCTTGATCCGCAGCCGGGTGAGGAGACCGATCTTGCCGAACTGCGCGCATCGATGATGCGGGCCGAGAAGATCGCATCGGAAATCCATGATGCGCAGGATGTGCTGTCCGGCCCGTCCTCGCCCTTGCCGCAACTGGCCAGCCTGCTCAGACGGCTGCAGCGCAAGGTGACGGAGGCGCCCGGCCTGCTCGACGACGTGGTCAAGTCGCTGGATGAGGCGATGCTGTCGCTCGACGCTGCGCAATCGGGCGTCGAGGCCGCACTGCGAGCCACCGAATATGATCCGCAGCGGCTGGAGAAGGCGGAGGAGCGGCTGTTTTCGCTGCGCGCGGCCTCGCGCAAGCACAGCGTCGCCGTCGACGACCTGGCGCAGCTGCGCGATACGATGTCGGCCGATCTCGCCGATCTCGATGCCGGCGAGGAGCGCCTGCACGGGTTGGAAAAGCAGGCCACTGCCGCGCGTGAGACCTATGACATTGCCGCCGCGCAGCTGTCCTCGCTTCGTCATGCGGCTGCGGTCGGCCTGACCAAGGCGGTCATGGCCGAATTGCCGGCGCTGAAGCTCGAACGCGCCGCCTTTATTGTGGAAATGAAAAGCGAGGCCGAAAGCCGCATGGAAGAGGGCATCGACCAGATCGAGTTCTGGGTGCGCACCAATCCCGGCACGCGGCCCGGCCCGATGATGAAGGTGGCTTCCGGCGGCGAGCTCTCGCGCTTCCTTTTGGCACTGAAAGTGGCGCTGGCCGACCGTGGCTCGGCGCCGACGCTGGTGTTCGATGAAATCGACACCGGCGTGGGCGGCGCTGTCGCCGATGCCATCGGCCAACGGCTGGCGCGGCTGTCGAAGCGTGTGCAGGTGCTCTCGGTCACGCACGCGCCACAGGTGGCGGCGCGCGCGGCGACGCATTTCCTGATCTCCAAATCCGGCACCACCGACCATGTCGCCACCGGCATTGCCGAAATGGACCGGCCGGCGCGGCAGGAAGAGATCGCGCGCATGCTGGCCGGCGCCACCATCACGGACGAGGCCCGTGCCGCCGCCGAGCGGCTGCTGCGCGAGAATACCACGGCGGCATAAGAAAAACGGGTGTCAGGGATCGAGTCAGGATATGGCTCCATCCCGCTGTTCAGGAATGCTTTTCCCAAAATCCTGATCTATTGTGGCGGGCCACCGTCCGGGGAAGGAAAGCATGGCTGAAAAACCTGTCGATTCGCTCAGTGAGAGCGAGGCCGAAGCCGAACTGAAGCGCCTGGCGGAAGAGATCGCCGAGCACGACCGGCGCTACCATACCGAAGATGCGCCTGTTATCACCGATGCTGAGTATGATGCCCTGGCACGGCGCAACCTTGCCATCGAGGAGCGCTTTCCAGCGCTGGTGCGCGAGGATTCGCCATCGCGCAGGGTAGGTGCAGCACCTGCGGAAGGCTTTGCCAAGGTGCGTCATGCGGTGCCGATGCTCAGCCTCGCCAAGGCCTATACCGACGAGGACGTCACCGATTTCCTCGAACGCGGCCGGCGATTCTTCGATCGCGACAAGGATCTCGACATCGCCTTCACGGCCGAGCCGAAGATCGACGGCCTGTCGGCTTCGCTGCGCTACGAGAACGGCGTGTTCGTGCAGGGCGCAACGCGCGGCGACGGCACTGTCGGCGAAGACATCACCGCCAACCTGCGGACAATCGCCGACATCCCGGCGAAGCTGAAGGGCTCGGGCTGGCCCGAAATCATTGAGATACGCGGCGAAGTCTACATGACCTACGCGGAATTCGAGGCGCTGAAGCAGCGCTCGGCCGCGGTCGGCGGCCAGGACTACGTCAATCCGCGCAACACGGCGGCCGGGTCGCTGCGCCAGAAGGATCCGTCCGTTACCGCCAGCCGCAACCTCAAATTCTTCGCCTATGCCTGGGGCTACACGACAGCGGATCCGGCTCCGACCCAATATGATTCGGTGCAGAAATTCGCCGAGTGGGGGTTCAAGATCAGTCCGCTGATGGTCAGGGCGAAATCGGTTGATGATCTGGTCGCCCAGTATCGCCTCATCGAGGAGCAGCGCTCGTCGCTGGGCTACGACATTGATGGCGTCGTCTACAAGGTCGACCAGCTGGAGCTGCAGCGCAGATGGGGGTTCGTCACCGGCGAGCCGCGCTGGGCCGTCGCGCACAAATTTCCGGCCGAACAGGCGATGACGACCGTGCAGAAGATCGACATCCAGGTCGGCCGCACCGGCACGCTGGCGCCGGTTGCGCGGCTGGCGCCGGTCACGGTTGGCGGCGTCGTGGTCGAGAATGTCACGCTGCACAATGAGGACTACATCAAGGGCCTGGACAGCACTGGCCAGCCGATCCGCGACGGCATCGACGTGCGCATCGGCGATACGGTCGTGATCCAGCGGGCGGGCGATGTCATTCCGCAGATCGTCAGTGTCGTCATCGACAAGCGGCCGCCCGATGCCGTGCCCTACGAGTTCCCGCAAACCTGTCCGATCTGCGGCTCGCCGGCGACGCGCGAGATCAATGAGAAGACCGGCAAGGAAGATTCCCGCCGCCGCTGCACCGGCGAACTGATTTGTCCGGCGCAGGCGGTGGAAGGATTGCGCCACTTCGTGTCACGCGGTGCCCTGGACATCGAAGGCCTCGGGGCGGAGAACATAGACACCTTCTTCAATGCGGGATTGATCAAGACCGCCGCCGATATCTTCACGCTCAAGGATCGCCGTCCGGCCGTCACCAGGGCGCTGGCCGAGCGGCGTGAGGAGCAGGCCAGGCAGCGCGAGGCTGCATCGGGCAAGACGCGCAAGAACGTGCGCAGCGTCGAGGATCGCAACTATGAGGGCCTCGACAAGCTGTTCGCCGCCATCGACTCGCGCCGCGAGCCGGAGCTGGACCGCTTCATCTTCGCGCTCGGCATCCGCCATATTGGCGAAACGACGGCCGCCGTGCTTGCCCGGACCTTCTCGACCATCGAGGAGCTGATCCGCGTCGGCAAGGAGACAGCGGCGGCAGCCGATCCGCACAGCGTTTTCCCATCGGTCAACGGTATCGGTGATACAGTGATCGATGCGTTGCGCGACTTCTTCGGCAATGAGCGCAATGACGACGTGCTTGATGCGCTGCTCACGCAAGTCAAGCCGAAGCCGTATATCGTCAACGTCGCGACCGACAGTGAGGTCGCCGGCAAGACGGTCGTGTTCACGGGCTCGCTCGAGAAGATGACACGCTCCGAAGCCAAGGCAATGGCGGAGCGCCTCGGCGCCAAGGTCGCGGGCTCGGTTTCGGCGAAGACGGATCTGGTGGTGGCCGGACCGGGTGCCGGCTCCAAGCTCAAGCTTGCCAGCGAGCTCGGCATCGAGGTGATCGACGAGGATGCCTGGCTGGCGCGGATCGGCAAGGCGTGATGGAAGGCGCATTCAAAGGGTTCGGGCCAAAGGCCATTCCGTTCCTGAAGGCGCTGGACTTCCACCAGAGCCGCGAATGGTTCCTGGAAAACCGCGACCTGTTCGAACAGGAATTGCGCGATCCCCTCAGTGATCTCGTCGACACGCTGACCGAGCGCTTCGCAAAGGCAGGCCTCGGCCTGCGCGGCGACCGCAAGAAGTCGCTGTTCCGCATCAATCGCGACGTGCGCTTCGCCAAGGACAAACGGCCCTACAACAGGCATTTGTCGGCCATCCTGTCGCCAGACGGCACCAAGATGGAGCAGGGCGTGTTCTATGTGCATATCGGGCTTGAGCGCTGCTTTGCCGGCGTCGCTTGGTGGCAACCCGAGGCAGCGCTGCTGCTGGCGCTGCGCAAAGCCATCGCGACGCGACCGGACACGTTTCGCGCCATGGTGGCGGCGTTGAAGAGGAACCGTCTTGAACTCGAGACGGAAGGCCGCATGAAACGTACGCCACGCGGCTTCGAGCATATCAGCGATGCTGACCTGGTCGCCGCCATCCGCCACCGACATTTTGTCGTCCAGCATGTCATCGATCCGGCGGGAATCCATACGGCTGATCTGGTCGACGAACTCGTCGATTTCACCTTGCGCGCCAAGCCGCTGCTCGACTGGGGCAGGGCGATCGAGGGCAAGACCCTCGCCGGCTAGCCCTTCGACGAGGCGCCTTGTCGATCATTTCCGCTGATCATTTGGCTCAAGCGAATTCGTGTGACAGCGCAGGCTGTGCCACCTACATACCGCCATTCCCTTGTTGTTGTGCATGTCGTTGTCCCAAAACCGCTACGCACTTTTGGGCGACCTGCATCAGGAGTGGTCGATGGCGACGGACGTAATTTCCGAGAGCGGCGCGAAAAGCGATTTCTGGCAGGGTGTGCGGCTGTCGATGCCTGTCGTGGTGGCGTCGGCGCCGTTTGCGGTGCTGTTCGGCGCGCTCGCCGTCGACAATGGCTTCTCGGTCCTGGAGGCCTTCCTGATGAGCGCGCTGGTCTATGGCGGCGCCAGCCAGATGGTCGGCATCCAGCTGTTCGGCCAGCATGTGGCGCCGTGGCTGATCGTGCTGTCGATCTTTGCCGTCAATTTCCGTCACGTGCTCTATTCCGCCGGCATCGGCCGGCGCATCGCGCACTGGCCCATCATCCAGCAGGCGCTCGGCTATTTCATCCTCACCGATCCGCAGTTCGCGGTGGCCGAGGCGCGCGCGCAATCCGGCCAGACGGTCGGCTTTGCCTGGTATCTGGGACTTGGCCTGCCGGTCTATGTGTTCTGGATAATCGAAAGCGCGCTCGGCGCGGTGTTCGGCAAGCTGATCCCCGACACGCATGCGCTGGGCATCGATTTCCTGTTGCCGATCTATTTCCTCGGTCTTGTCCTGGGCTTCCGCAAGCGGCCGCTGTGGCTGCCGGTGGTCATTGCCAGTGGCGCCGCCTCGATCGTCGCCTACAAGACGGTGGGCTCGCCCTGGCATGTCTCGATCGGCGCGATTGCCGGCGTGCTGCTGGCGGTCATCCTGCCACCTCACCACAGCGGCGTGAAGGCACGGCCATGAGCACGACATTCTGGATCATCATCGCCGGCGCGATCGCCACCTATCTCACCCGCATCGGCGGACATCTGGTCATCTCCCGTTTCGACACCATCCATCCGCGTGTGGAAGCCGGTCTCAACGCCGTGCCGGCGGCGGTGCTGACGACGCTGGTGGCGCCCGAACTGTTGAATGCCGGGCCGGCGGAATGGGCAGCTCTGGTCGTCACCGCCGTCGTGTCACTGCGCGGTGGGCTGATGGCGATGTTTCTGGCGGGCGCGGCGGTGTTGATTTTGGCGCGGCAATTTGTGGGCTAGGGTCTGGGCGCGATCGACTTGAGCCGTTAGCGCTGCCCCTCATCTGCCTGCCGGCATCTTCTCCCCGTATAGTGACGGGAGAAGGGAGCTGTCTCAACCTCGGCGCTT
This sequence comes from Mesorhizobium sp. Root695, assembly GCF_001428185.1. NCBI lineage: Bacteria > Pseudomonadati > Pseudomonadota > Alphaproteobacteria > Hyphomicrobiales > Phyllobacteriaceae > Mesorhizobium > Mesorhizobium sp. Root695. Next base: position 123,360 of record NZ_LMHO01000003.1, read on the forward strand.
TTCTGCAACGTTGGCGGTTGGCGAAATCGTCGATGACGGCATCCTTCTCCCCGTCACTATACGGGGAGAAGTGCCCGGCAGGGCGATGAGGGGCGGCGCCGCCCTTCCAAGACTGATTTCAAATCTTGGCGTCGTGCGGCAGCGGCGCTGTCGCCTTTTCCAGCCAGGCCAGCGTTTCGCCGTCGAGCATCGGCCCGATCTCGGCCAGCACGCGCGCGTGATATGTGTCGAACCAATGCAGCTCCTCGCGCGTCAACAGATCCGACCGCACCAGTCGCTTGTCGATCGGCGCCAGCGTCAACGTCTCGAAGCCGTGCATGGCGATGTCGCCGCCCTCGATCTCCTCCGCCGGCGTCACCAGGATCAGGTTCTCGATCCGGATGCCGTAGGAGCCTTCCTTGTAATAGCCCGGCTCGTTGGACAGCATCATGCCTTCGAGCAGCTTTTCGGTGCCGGTTCGAGCGATGCGCTGCGGGCCTTCATGCACGGCCAGATACGAGCCGACGCCATGGCCGGTGCCGTGGGCGAAGTCGCAGCCGTGCTTCCACAGCGCCATGCGCGCGACGGCATCGATTTCCGAGCCGCGCGTGCCGGCGGGAAAGCGCAAGGTAGAGATGCCGATCATGCCTTTCAGCACCAGCGTGAAGCGTTCGCGCATTTCCTCGATCGGCTGGCCGATCGGCACGGTGCGGGTGATGTCGGTGGTGCCGTCCTGATATTGTGCGCCGGAATCGAGCAGGAACAGTTCGCCGGCCCGCAGCTTGCGGCTGGTGGCGCGCGACACGCGGTAATGCATGATGGCGCCGTTCGGGCCGGCACCGGAAATGGTGTCGAAGGAGACGTCGCGCAGCGGCATCTGGGTTTCCTCGCCCGTCTGCCGCCGCGACTCCTCCAGCCTGGTGACGACTGATATCTCGTCGAGCGAACCGGGTTTTTGCCGATCCAGCCAGCACAGCAATTTCGCCACAGCCGCGCCATCGCGGCGATGCGCGGCGCGCGAGCCGTTGATCTCGGCCTGGTTCTTGGTGGCGCGCGGGATGCGGGCAGGGTCAACTGCCGTAATCACGGTGCCGCCATTGGCTTCGACCAGCATGCGCAGCCTGTCGGCCGCCAGCACCGGGTCGAGCGCGATTTTCGCGCCACTCTTGGCAAGCGCCACGATTGCCGCTTCGAATTTGCCGGGCTCATGCGGCTCGGCGAGCTGGGTGAGGTAGGCCGCGACCTGGCGCGAGAATTTGCGCTTATCCATGAAAAGCTGGTGCGACCCATCGGCGGCGAGGATGGCGAAGCCGAGCGCCAGCGGCGTGTGCGGCACGTCACCGCCACGGATGTTGAAGGCCCAGGCAATGGAGGAGGGGTCGGTCAGCGCGGCATGGGTGGCACCGTCCTTGGCGATCGCAATTGCCAGCCGCGCCAGCTTGTCCTTGGCGAGCTCGCCGGCAAAACCGATCGGATGAAGTTCGACTGGCGCCACCGGCGCCTCGGGCTGATCCTTCCAGATGATGTCGATCGGGTTCTTGTCGAGCGGCACCAGCACGGCGCCTGATTTGTCGGCCGAGGCCTGCAACGCCTTGACCTCGCTGATCGTGTGCAGCCATGGATCGAAGCTGAGCCGTGCGCCCTTGCCAAGATTGTCTTTGAGCCAGACGGCCGGCGGATTGTCGACCAGGCTTTCGATCGAAAAGACGTCGAGATCGACCTCGCTGCGCACCTGCAGCGTGTAGCGCCCATCGACAAAGACGAAGGCGCGGTCGCGCAGTACGATGGCCACACCGGCCGAGCCGCTGAAGCCGGTCAGCCATTTCAGCCGCGCCGAACGGTCGGCGACATATTCGCCCTGGTGCTCGTCGGCGCGCGGCACGATGAAACCATCAAGCCCGTTGGCTTCAAGCCATTGGCGCAGCAGCGCCACGCGTGGCTTGCCGACGGCCGGGTCGCCCGCGGAATCGAAGGTCTGGAACATGGTGGGCCTCCTGCAGTCAGCGCAACCGTAGCGTACGGTCGCGAAAATCGGAATCGATTTCCGGCTGGGCGCAACCTGCTACAGCATCGCTTGACTGACAACCGGCGGAACTTGGTCCAAGCCGGGTCGTTGCCGGCCTGTCTGCCTCAGTGCTTGAGATGGATCGTCACCCAGCCCTCGCGGTGCAAGGTTCTGATATGGCGGAAGTTCTGACCGACATAGGCCGCGACGACGGCGTCGCGCTGTCGTTCGAGGATGCCTGACAGCACGATGGAGCCGCCAAGCGCGATATGACCGGCCATTTGTGGCGCCAGCCGCATCAGCGGCCGTGCCAATATGTTGGCGACGATGAGATCGAAAGGCGCGCGCTTGCCAAAGATCGGGTGGTGGAAGCCCGGCGCGGTCACTGTCTCCACCAGCGTCTTGACGTGGTTGAGCCGCACGTTGGCGGCAGCCACCTTTACCGCCACCGGATCGATGTCGGTCGCCAGCACCGGAATATGCGCCAGCTTGGCGACGGCAATCGCCAGCACCGCACTGCCGGTGCCAAGGTCGAGCGCATTGCGCGCATGCTCGCGCCGCACCACTCTTTCCAGCATCTCCAGGCAGCCGGCGGTGGTCCCGTGGTGGCCGGTGCCGAAGGCGAGGCCGGCCTCGATTTCGATGGCGAGCTCGCCGCTGTGGCGCTTGCGGCGGTCATGCGCGCCGTGGACGAAGAAACGGCCGGCGCGCACCGGCTTCAGCTCTTCCAGCGAATGCGCCACCCAGTCGATGTCGGGCAGGGCCTCGCGCTCGATCGGCTTCGACAGGGAGAGCCCGGCAAGGATGTCCTTCAAGCGGCTTTCGACCATTTCGATGTCGCCATCGGCATAGAGCGACACTTCGTGGATGTCTTTGTCCTCGTCGACCTCCAGGACGGCGATCGGCAGGCCTTCTTCTTCGAAGGCCGCCTCGAGCGCCGCGAAAATGCTGATGGACTCGATCTTTCCGGTGATGAAATGCAGCCGCGTCTGGGTCATGGGTTCCTGTGTCAGCCTTTCGCCGCCAGACGCTTCAGTTTGGCGACGGCCGTTTCCGAACTTTCGCCATAGGCGATTGTGCCGGCGAAGTCGCCCTTGGCGTTGAGCAGCAGCACCGAGGCGGTGTGGTCCATCGTGTAGTCGCCGTCGCCGGTGTCGACCTTCTTCCAGTAGATGCCGAACGACTTGGCCATCGCGTGAACCTTGTCCGGATCGCCTGTGATGCCGGTGATGCGGTCGGAGAAATTGCTGACATAGGCGTTCATGACGTCGGGCGTGTCGCGCTCCGGATCGACCGAGACGAAATAGGCGTGCAGATTCTTGCCGTCGTCGCCGAGCGTCTTCAGCCAACCGGCGAGTTCGAACAGCGTGGTCGGGCAGACCTCGGGGCAATGGGTGAAGCCGAAGAAGACGACGCTGGGCTGGCTCCTGAAGGCGGCCTCGGTGATCGGCGCGCCTTTCTGATCGACCAGGGTAAAGGCGGCGCCGAAGGGCTCGCCGCCATAGTGGCCGCGGTACCAGTCGAAGGTCAGCCAGCCGATGCCGGCCGCCATCAGGACGAGAATTCCGACCAGGATAGAACGCATCATCAGAAAAGTCCGTCTGCAGAAATCGTCGCGCCGGCTCAGTGCCGCGCCCGTGCGACAGTCTTAGCGGTTCGGCCCCGTGCAGGCAAAGTGCCGCGTTGCCGCAACCGCGGTGGTGTTGACGTATCTGCTTGCAAAGCCGGGCTGCTCGCCCCACCTGTGACCGGCAACTCGAACCGCAGGAGGCTCCTTTGCGAGGATTGATTGGGCGAAAACTTATCGGCGGCGCGCTGGCCGTGTGCGTTGTCCTTGGCGCTGGCGCTGCTGGCGCCGAGGAAGTCGGCAAGGTCGGCGTCGATTGGCTCGGCAACGACATCATCGTCGAGGCGATCAAGGATCCGAAGGTGGGGGGCGTGACCTGCCACGTCTCCTATTTCGACCGCGGCATCATCGATCGCCTGCACAAGGGAAACTGGTTCGAGGATCCGTCCGATTCCTCGATCTCCTGCCGCCAGACCGGCCCGATCACCATCGGCGACATCGACATGAGCGAGGCCGGCGAGGAAGTGTTCAAACAAGGCATCAGCCTGATCTGGAAGAAGCAGGTGGTGAACCGCATCTACGACAAGGCGAACGAGACTCTGATCTATCTCTCGCATTCGCGCCAGGTGCAGAACGGCTCGGCCAAAATGTCGCTTAGCACCGTGCCGCTCTACGGCCAGAACGTGGTATGGACCAAGGGCAAGCCGCAATAGGCGGGTCGAACTTCCTCGCGCAATTGGTCTGATGGGCAATTGCTCTCGACTTGCGGGAACAATTGCCCTGACGTAAAGCCGCCGGCATGGACCGTTCCGAAAATCTCGTCCCGAAAGACCCCGAGCCGCGCATCCATCCGACCGCGGAGCTCAAAGCGTGCAAGCTCGGCCGCTATGCCTCGATCGGTGAGCGGGTGGTGCTGCGCGAGGTCACGGTCGGCGACTTCTCCTATTTCGAACGCCACTCGGAAGCGATCTACACGACGATCGGCAAATTCTGCTCGATCGCCGCCAACAGCCGGATCAATGCGCTGGAGCATCCCATCGAGCGGCTCACACAGCACAAGCTCAGCTACCGGCCGAACGAGTATTTCCGCTGGCTGGGCATCGACGCCGCCTTCCGCGAGCGGCGGCAGGCGAAAGCCGTGACCATCGGCCATGATGTCTGGATCGGCCACGGCGCGGTGATCATGCCCGGGATTACCATCGGCGTTGGCGCCGTGGTCGGCGCCAACGCAGTGGTGACGCAGGACGTGCCGCCCTATGCAATCGTCGCCGGTGTGCCGGCGAAGGCGCTCCGGCCGCGCTTCGCTCCGGATATTGCGGCGCGGATCGAAGCTCTCGCCTGGTGGGATTGGCCGGTCGAAAAGCTCGCCAGAGCGGTTCCCGACATGCAGGCAATGCCGATCGAAGCCTTCCTCGACCACTGGCAAAGCGACGCAGCCTGAGCTCCCACAAACGCGACTGTAGCCGGGCGGCGCTTTCGGGAAGCCATGCTCCGGACTGAAACCCCTTCCGCCATGCGGGGGTGGCGCAGCGGAAGGGGCTGGAGGTAAACCGCTGTGAAGCGGAAGGAACAGGCTCTCTTGCCTGCAGGGTTACTGTGACATTCAACCCATAAGGTGTGTTTTCTGCCTTGTTCTCTTGATGCGTGTATTCAATTGTGGCTGACGTATTTGTTCGCGCTGGGAACCTGAACGGTCGCCGGTTGTTTCTCATCGCGTCGCAGCGTTGAGGGATTTCGAAAGATGGAAAAGCTTTTCACCAAGATCGCCAACCGGGTCGCCCATATAACCGGCCTGGCGCCGACATTCGCCGCCTGCTGCCTGATCGTCGTGATCTGGGCGGTGAGCGGTCCGTTGTTCGGCTTTTCGGACACTTGGCAACTCGTCATCAACACGGGCACGACCATCATCACCTTCCTGATGGTGTTCCTGATCCAGAACACCCAGAATCGCGACGGTGCGGCGATCCAGGCCAAGCTCGACGAACTGATCCGGGTCAGCGAGGGCCACAACCACTTCATCGGCATCGAGCACCTGACCGAATCCGAAGTCGAGGAAATCCGCGACAAATGCGAACGTGCGGCCAAGCGGCACGACGACCATATCGCCGCCATGGCGGCGAAGAAGGCCGCGGCCCCGAAGCGCGGGCCAAAGAAGAACGCGGCCTGACGATCAGCCCTTCATGAACGCGGCGAACGCATCCTTGTGGTCCGGATGCCAGCGCGACAAAGCAGGGCGGTTCTCGATGATGTCGCCGATCGCCCAGGCCATGCGCTTTTCATCCAGCGGCCGCGCCGTCTCATTGTCCGGGCACAGGATGTAGAAATCGCGCCTGGTCAGGGCTTCCAGCATGAAATCAACGACCTGTTCGCCGGTCCAGGCGCCGGCCGGTTTTTCCGTCGCGCCTTCGGTAAGGCCGGTGAAGGTGAAGCCGGGGATCAGCAGATGGGCCGAGACACGGGCATCGGGTTCGCTGCGCAGCGCATGCGCCAGACCTTCGGTGAAGGTCTTCACCCCGGCCTTGGAGACATTGTAGGCAAGGTTGCCTGGCGGCGTGGTGATGCCTTGCTTGGAGCCGGTGTTGATGATCAGGCCCGGCCTGGCCGAGGCCAGCATACGCGGCGTGAAGGCCTCGACGCCATGAACGACACCCCAGAAATTGATGTCCAGCAGCCGTTTCCAGGCATCGCGGTTTTCCCAGGGCTTTCCGGGGTTGTCGCCGACGCCGGCGTTGTTCATCAGCAGCGACACACCGCCGAAGGCGCCGAACGCCCGTTCTGCGAGACGGTCCACCTCATCCGCCTTCGAAACGTCGGCGGCGACGGCAAGCACGGCATCGTCGCCGGCAATCGCAGAGACGGCGCGCGCGGCATCGTCAAGGCGCGCACCGCCAATGTCGGCCAGCACGATCTTCATGCCCATCATCGCAAACCGCTTGGCGGCCGCAAGACCGATGCCGCTGGCGGCGCCGGTGATGACGGCGGCGTTGCCTCGGTCAAGCGCGGGCAGGGAGGTCTGGATTTCGGTGTCGGTGATCATGCGCGATGGCTTCCTTCTCTTGATGGCGCCGAACTTAGCGCTGGAACAGGCTTGCGCAAGCCTCTGCTCGCCTTGTCGGGTTGACCAGTCCGGTCGAGGCTGCGCATGTTGCCACGGCAAAAAGACTTTTTGCCGTGGCAAAACAGACTTTTGCCGGGACAAATGGAGATTTCCTGATTGACGGACTGGGTCGCAATCCTAAAAGAACAGACCGCCACCGGCGACCAGATGGGCCGTGAGGTGCCGCAGATGCTGGCCAATCCCGACATCAGCGAAGCGCAGGTGAAAACACTCTTTTCCGCCTTGGAGAAACAAGCCGAGTTCGTTGAGAAACTGCGCATGGCGTTGGAAAAATTCGGCCATGATTTCTCGATCATCAAGGCCGCTGAACGGCTGGAGGAACGCTATGCCGACCTTGCCGCATCGGTGGCGGAAAAGCTGAAAGCGATGCGCAAGTAGGGTAGTGTCTCAGCCTCGGCGCGCCGCTCTGGTGTCATGTTGGCGGCGCGCTTCTTGCCTTTAGGTCGGTCGGCATGAGTTACATTTCCGACCCGGCTGGGGCGATTGTGCCAGGAACAATATCAGTGTTCTGAGCCACCTTTATACGCCATCCCGAGGGCCCTTCTTGGGCAATCAGAAGCAATATGCCTTTCCTAAGCCCTGCCGGGGACCCGTCCGGGGCAGATGCTCCCGTTAGGGTCCAAGTGTAATGAACGGAAGCAAGGCCCGGAGCCAATTTCACAACCGACGAGACATCGCCTTCCAATCGGCTATCCCGAAACATGGTGTCATGAGTAGCTCGGTGCGCCGCTTCGATTTCGGATCGGTTCTTCCACCAAACACCTACGACGTTGACGAAATTAGCATCAGCGACGAACAGAGATGCAAACTCATCCATATCATGCCGGTTCCAAGCGTTCGCAAAAGCGGTAGCGAGATGCTCAGGCTTGCTGGTCGTCACGCCCATGACCCTACGTCTCCTACATACTTTCCGCTAAGCGTATAGGAGTCCGGATGCGTCAACGGCAAGGTCAAATTTCAAACTGAGACACTACCGCAAATAGCGGCTACTTTTCGATCACCCGAGCGAAACGCGTATCCGGCACGAGCCATACGGTTGCGACCAGCACATAGATCGCGACGCCAATCCATTGGCTGACGAAGGTGAGCGGTATGGCTGCGAGGTAGAAGGCGAGCGAGATCTTTCCCTTGCGGTCATTGCCGAGGGCCTTGGCAAAGGCGGTGTCATTGCCGTGCAGGCGATGCAGCGCGGCGGCCAGTATGGTGTAGGCGATGGCGCATAGCGCGAGGTCGGCGCCATAGACGGCGACCGGCACCGGCGCAAAATGGTTCTCGCCCATGAAGGCCGTCGTCACCGGCATCAGCGACAGCCAGAACAGCAGATTGAGGTTCGCCCACAGCACGCGTCCGTCGACCCGTTGCACGGTGTGGAACATGTTGTGCAGGTTGTTCCAGTAGATGCCGACATTGATGAAGGACAGCACGTAACAGAAGAAGATCGGCCACAACGGCACCAAGGCGGAGAAATCCTCGCCATGCGGCACTTTCAGCTCAAGCACCATGATGGTGATGATGATGGCCACGACGCCGTCGGTAAATGCCTCGACCCTGCCTTTGCCCATGGATCCCCCCCGATTTTCGGGCAAAATCTACGCGATGGCGGGACGTGCCGCTACCCGCCATGTGGCTGGGCGAACGAGAGGTGGCCGCGCGCCGGATCGTTCAGCCCGTTGGGTGTCTCGGGCGTCATGTTCGCGCGTCCGCGCGGTACGCCAAGCCCGGTGTCCGGCGGCTCGCCGGCGGCCGGCCTGTCCTCGATCATGTGCATGCTGCGCCAGCGGCCGAAGCGGTAGTAGGCGGCGGCCAGTATCAGGGAACTGATCGAACCGGCCGGAAAACTCCACCACAGCGCTTCTTCGCCGATCACGCCGCGCATGAAATAGGCAAAGCCGGTGCGTACGACCAGCACCGAGATCACCAGGATGATCAGCGGCGGCATCACGGCACCCGTGGCGCGCACCGTGGCAAACAGCACGATGGTGATGCCAAACAGAATGAACGACCACGACGCGATAGTGTTGATGTGGACGGCGATGTCGATCGCAGCACTGTCGCTGCTCAGGAACAGGCTCAGCACCGGGCGGTCGAAAACGGACAGCACGGCAACCAGTGCGCCGGTCAGGACCAGGTTGAAGCCGACGCCGGAGGCGGCGATGCGGCCGATCCTGTCCCAGCGCCCGGCGCCGACATTCTGCGCCGCCATCGAGGAGACCGCGGCACCGATGGCGAGCGCCGGCATCTGGATGTAGGTCCACAGCTGCGCGGCGATACCGTAGGCGGCGGCGACCTGCGAGCCGTAGGAGTTGACGATGCCCATCACTGTCAATGCAGCCACGGAGATGACGATCATCTGCAGGCCCATCGGCACGCCTTTGAAGACGACGATGCGCAGCAAGGTGGGGTCGGGACGCAGCAGGGCGAGGTTGGCGCCGGCAAGCCTCAGCGGATGCTTGCGCACATAAAGCACGATGAGGATGGCGATCACGCTCACCGTCTGGCCGATCAGCGTGGACGTGGCGGAGCCCGCGATACCGAGCTCGGGAAACGGGCCAATGCCACGGATTAGCAATGGGTTGAGCACGATGTCGAGGACGACGGCCAGCGCCATGAAAAAGAACGGCGTGCGCGAATCGCCGGCACCGCGCAGCACGGTCATGACGAAGGATAAGAGGTTCATCATCGGCACAGCGACGAAGATGATGCGCAGATAGGAGCGCGCCAGCGGCAAGGCGTCGGCCGGTGTGCCGAGCGCGCCCAGGATTGCATCGACCCAGATCCAGCCGCAGACCGCGAACACCATCGAGACCAGGAAGAAGAAGGTGGCGCTGGTGCCGACGATGCGGCGCGCTTCGGGCAGGTCGCGGGCGCCGACCGACTGCGCCACCAGGATGGTGGCCGCCATGCCGATGCCGAACACCGTGCCGAGGATCAGGAACAGGACCAGGTTGGCGTTAGAGGTGGCGGTCAGTGCCGATTCGCCGAGGAAACGGCCGACCCAGACGGCGTTGATCGACCCGTTGAGCGACTGCAGCACGTTGGAGCCGAGCACCGGCAGGGCGAACAGCAAAAGCGTGCGCGGGATCGGGCCACTGGTCAGGTCGCCGGCGCGCCGGCGCGTGGGCATTTTTTCATCCATGGCTGGCAGCTCGGCGAAGGTTTGTTTCAAGTCCGGTCCGCGATGATTGCCGATTCAACGGAACAGTTCATGCCTTGATCTAATCATGTTCTCAAAGCTTCCGGAATGGGATATTGATCCTCGGTGCGTGGGGCCGCATTCCTACAGATCTTGGATAGACCGGGGGGTTCATGTCCGATATTCCGCTGTTTTCTGAGCGCCTGAGCCGGCGCGCGTTCCTCGGTGCATCCGCCTTGGGCGCGGCTTCCGTGGCTCTTTCGGCGTGCTCCACGACGGACGTGGCGCCGCCGCCGGTGGCGGCACCGCCAAGCGATCCGGCTTTCGGTGATACCGCAAGCATGTATGCGGCGCGCGTCGATGAGGGCTATCAATTGCCGGCAATCCCGGTCGCTGAGCTCGATCCGAAGTTCGTGCGCCAGATCGTGTCCGATCCGACCGGAGAAAAACCCGGTACGATCGTCGTCGATGTCTCCGAGCACTTCCTCTATCTGGTGCGCGACGGCGGCAAGGCGATCCGTTATGGCGTCAGCCTCGGCAAGGCCGGTTTCGGATGGACCGGCAGCGCCGTGGTTCAGGCGAGGAAGAAGTGGCCGGTCTGGACGCCGCCGCCGGAAATGATCCAGCGCCGGCCGGAACTGGCAAAATACAAGGACGGCATGCCGCCCGGCCCGCAGAGCCCGCTCGGCGCTCGCGCGCTGTATCTGTTCCGCGACGGCAAAGACACGATGTACCGGCTGCACGGCACGCCGGAATGGGATTCCATTGGCAAGAACGCTTCGTCCGGCTGTGTGCGCTTCATGAACCAGGACATCATCGACCTCTACAGCCGGGTCAACGGCGTCGCGCCGGTCTTCGTGCGCCCCAACCTGTCGGCCGCCGGCAAGATCAGCGCGGTGTCGAACAGGACAGCCGAACCGATCGATGCGGGTGTGCCAAGGGACGCGGAGATGTTGAAGTAAGTGCCTTCACGATCTGCCCAGGCGGACGCGTCAAACGCGCCCGCCTGGGCAGGGGGCGTTACTTCTTGGCGAGGCCGGGAAGCGTGACCTGATAGACCAGGAACATGGTGTCGACATCGGCGCCGTCTTCTGCCTTGTAGGGCGCGCCGACCTGGAAGCCGTCCTGGGCAAGGAAGTCGTTGTCGTTGGCGACAAACAGGAAGTAGTCGTCGGGCAGCTTCGGATCGAGAACGCTGACCACCGACATCGCCTCCCACTTCTCCGACAGGTTGTTCTTGTCGTTCGGCGCGCCATCGTGCAGGCCGAAGCGGCTGAGTTCGCCCTTGTCGTTGATATCGATGAACGGCCTCAGCTTGGCCGGCGTCACCGACGGGTCGAGCACGCCCTTGGGCGCCAGCGGCTTGTCGGCGGCATCGAAGGCGCCGCCGGCGATGTCGGTCGCGGCCGAGACGTCGACGACGAAGATCTGGCGCACCAGAGAGGTGTCGCCCTTCAGCCCCTGGCCGTTGCCGCTGTCGCGCGCCAGCATCAGGAAGGCCTTGTCGGAGAGCGCTACGATCTCGCTCTGCGCGGCGATCTTGGTCTTGCCCTTGGCATCCTTGAACACCGGCAGCGGCACGACATACTCATGCGCCAGCTTGAGATGGCCGAGGTCGGAGGCGTCATAGACCAGAGCCCTGGTGTTCTGGCGGGTCGAGCCGGAATCGCCGCCATCCTGCCTTGTTGCCGACTGCAACACGGCAATCAGGAACTTGCCATCCGGCGTCATCGTCATGCCTTCGAGGCCCTGGTTGTTCTGGCGGCCGGTATCGGGATCCTTCGGATCGGGTTCGGCGGCACCCGGGCCCGGATTGTCCGAGGCGAAGTTCGGCGCGCCGTGGCGCATCGGCACGAGCGCAGCCGGTGGCTGGGTGGCCGACAACAGATGTCCGTCGGCGGAGAACCGGTAGATGTTCGGGCCATATTCGTCGGAGATGAACATCGAGCCGTCTGGCAGCCGCACGATGGCTTCGTTGTCGAGCGCTAGCTTGCCGTTGGCTTCGGGCAGGGTCGGCATGTCGCCGCTTGCCGCGCGCACGCCGTTGAGCGGATCGAGGCCGGTGGCGTCAGCGCCCTTGTCGTCGGTGAGAAGCGTGGTGTCGGCGAGCGTCGCCTTGACGCCCGTCTGCTCTTGGCCGGCAGCGGGTGCCGCACCCGGTGCGACCGGGGCGAACTCGATGCCGATCGTGTTGAGGCGCGGACGATAGTCGGTGGTGCCGACGACATTGTAGCCGCGGTCCGGCAGCAGCCAGAGCGAACCTTTGTAGCCGGCGGCGTCATGCGTCCAGCCGGATGTGTCGATCGACATGCCGGAGCCCGAGCCGAACGTCTCGCCGAACTTGTCGCGCTGAGCGGCCGGGATGCGGCCGACCCCGACCAGCCCCTTGTTGACGAGGCCGCCGACGGTCGCGGTGCTGTCTGCGAGCGCCGGCGTCAAGGCGGTGAACAAGGCCAGCGCGACGCCGAGCGTCGCGGTTCGGTACAGGTGTTTCATGGACAATCCTCTTTGTGACAAAGCGTGCCGGAGCGGCCGCAGGACGAAAAGCTGAAAGAGGTGCGACATCGATGATGCCGCGCGCGCCTCTCCGAAACGCGGTCTACGGCGCGAACATGATGCTTGCGTGACAGTGCGCGATGCATGCCCGCCGACTTCTCCACGCGACGACAAAAACGGGCGCTTGCCGGAGAGAATTGAACACTCCGTCAGTCTCGGGCGCGGATATGGTCCGGCCTTCGGACTAGCCGTGGAGGGGAAGCCTTGAAGTCGCACTACCGCGCAGTCGTCATCGGGGGTGGCGTGGTCGGGGCCTCGGTCCTCTACCATCTGACGCGATTTGGCTGGAGCGATGTGGCGCTGATCGAGCGTGCCGAACTGACGGCCGGTTCGACCTGGCACGCGGCGGCAGCTTCCATGCGCTCAACGCCGACCCCAATGTGGTGGCGCTGCAGGACTACACCATCAATCTCTACCGGGAGATTGAAGCCGAATCCGGCCAGGACATCGGCCTGCACATGACCGGCGGCGGCAGCGCGGCCAACATCTCCGATGCGCAGGCCGCACGCGAGACGCAGTTCGCGCTGTGGGGTTCGGTGCTGGCCGGGGCGACGATGTGCATCCATGCCGCCGGCTGGCTGGAGGGCGGCCTCAGTGTCTCCTTCGAGAAACTGATCACCGATATCGAGGCGTTGCAGACGGTGGCTGAACTCTGCGCCGCGCCCCCCGGCGACACCGATACGATTGGTTTCGAAGCGATTGCCGAGGTGCAGCCGGGTGGCCATTTCTTTTCGGCCGGCCACAGCATGGCGCGCTATCGCACGGCTTTCTATGAACCGCTGGTGGCCGACTGGTCGAATTTCGGCAACTGGACGCAAAGCAGGTCGACGACGGCGAGCGAGCGCGCCGCCGGCGTCTGGAGGCGCACACTTGCCGATTTCGTGCCGCCGGCTTCGGCCGTCGCCACATCAGGCGTGCTGGATGAGTTCATAACGCGGCGCACGCAAGAGGGTGGAGCCGCGCCGGTGTCGTGAGCGTTGGCGGAATTGCAGCAATGGCGGGGAACCGGCGTCGCTCCCGGGCATTCATGGGAATGGCCAACGGAGGACGACATGGGATTCGACCAGTATCACGAACCGCCTGAAGAGCTGACGCAGAAGGTACGGACCTTTGCCCGCATGATCACCTCGCTGATCGAGGAGGCGGAAGCCATCGGCTGGTACGAACAGCGCATCTCGGTGGAGAAGGATCCTCAGGCGCGCGCCATCATGAAGAACGCGCAAGGCGAGGAGTTCAAGCATTTCGGCATGGACCTCGAATTCCTGTTGCGCCAAAAGAAGGACTGGCGGGCGGAACTGAAGGAAATCCTGTTCACCACGGGCGACATCGTCAAGGCCGGCGAACGGGGCGAGAAGAAGGTGGACTAAGGTGTGTCGGCATTCGGGTAATGCCGACCTGCAAACGAAGGTTTTCTGCACTTCCGGTGCTCACGTCCGAAAAGTACGCTCCGCTCCGGTTCTCGAAAACCATCTTGTTTGGTCGCTTCGCGCCCGTCTTCGACTCCGGCTCGGCCTGACTCTCGACACACCTTGAGGCCTGGCCGGGCAAATTTCACGGTCGATCCGGCACCTTCAATCGCTGTCGCGCGCGACCAGTTCCAGCGGCCAGACTTCGCGGATGATCCGCGGACCTTCCGGGCCGGCGAAGGCCGGGATCGAGGCCAGCAGCATTTCGGCGAGCCGCTGTCCCATCGGCTCCAGCGCCGGGCGGAAGGCGGTCAGCGCCGGCGAGAAATAGCGGCAGAGCGGTGTGTCGACGATGACGGTCACCGCCATGTCATGACCCGGCCTGATCCCCATCTCGGCCAGCGCCTTGCAGCCGCCAAGCGCCATCGCATCATTGTTGAAGATGATGGCGGTCGGAGGGTCCTTGGATCGCATGACCTGCGGCGTCACCTCGTAGCCGCCGGCCTCGTTGATGAAGCCGGACGCGATCAGCTCGGGGTCGACCTCGATGCCGTGTCGCCGCAAGGCCTTGCGGTAGCCGGCCAGGAACAGATAGCCGAAGTTGAGATCGAGCGACGGGCGGACGGCGGCGATGCGGCGGTGGCCGCGCGCCACAAGGCGGTCGACCGCGTCGGCTCCGGCCTTCTCGAAATCGAGGTCGAGGGAAGGGTAGGATTCTGCCCCGGAGCGGCTGCGGCCGAGCGTGGCAAACGGAAAGCCGGCCTGGGTGAGATAGTCGATGCGCTCGTCCTCGCGCCGCGTCCAGGCCAGCAGCACCGCATCGGCGCGGCGCGTCTCGACGACACGGCGCAGGCGCTCCTGCTGGTAGTCGCCTGGCGCGCCCATCACCACGATCAGGTCGAGCCCGCTTTCGGCGAGCCTGGCCTGCAGCCCGATCAGGAACGGAATGAAGAATGGTTCGCCATATTGCTGGTCGCCCGGATGCGGCTGCAGCATGAAGGCGATCGAATGGGTGGCGCCCTGCCGCAGACTGCGGCCGGACTGGTTCGGCGAATAGTTGAGCGTCCTGGCCGCTTCGAGCACGCGCTTGCGCGTGTCGGCATTGACGTCGGCGCGACCGTTCAGCGCCCGCGACACGGTGCCGATGGAAATGTTCAGGTGACGGGCAAGGTCGTGAATGCTGGACGCCAAGTGACTGTTCTCCCCTTGCTTGGCTAGCACCGGCAGCCGCTCAGGCCAAGGCGACAAGACGATTTTCGCGATCGACCAATTGACATTCTACGCCTTCGGGTGTGTTCTCGTAAACGTTTACGGAAAAACGTTTACGGTCCTGCCGTGGATGCCGTGACGATCGGTCTGGAGGGACCGAGCGGAGGAGGAGCGCTGGATGATCAATGCCGTCCTGGTCGGCTGCGGAGCGATGAGCAAGGCCTGGCTCGATGCCGTCAGGCAAATCGACGGGCTCGCCATTGTCGGCCTTGTCGACCTCGACGCCGACAGGGCGCGGGCGAGGGCGCAAGAATACGACCTCACCAATGTCGTCATCGGCAGCAGTCTCGACGCCGTGCTCGATCAGACCAAACCGCAAGCGGTGTTCGATGTGGTGGTTCCCGCCGCCCGGCGCGACGTCGCTTTTTCGGCTTTTGCCCACAATTGCCATCTGCTGACGGAAAAACCGCTCGCCGACAGTCCGGAGAATGCGCGCGCCATCGTCGAGGCTGCCCGCCAGGCCGGACGCATCCATGCCGTCGTCCAGAACCGTCGCTATGTCGCCAATGTCAGGCGCATCAGAAGGTTTCTGGACTCTGGCGCCATTGGTGCCGCGACCAGCATCCATGCCGACTTCTTCATCGCGCCGCATTTCGGCGGTTTTCGCGATGAGATGGCCCATGTCCTGCTGCTCGATATGGCGATCCACACATTCGACGCCGCCCGCTACATGGTCGCCGGCGAGCCGTCCGGCGTCTATTGCCAGGAATGGGAGCCGGCCAATTCCTGGTACCGGCAGGGATCGTCGGCCAGCGCCGTCTTCGATCTCGGTGGCGGCAAGGTCTTCACCTATGCCGGTTCCTGGTGCGCCGACGGCTTCCGCACCAGTTGGGAAGGCAGTTGGCGCATCGTCGCTGAGCGCGGTAGCCTCATTTGGGACGGCAACGATGCGTTGAAGGCTGAGGTGCTGGCGCCGGGCCGCGATGGCCTGATCGACAAGACCCAGCCGATCGAAGTGCCGCCGCTCGATCCGGCCGACCGCATCGGTGGCCATCTCGGCATCATCAGGGATTTCATGCACGCCATCGAGACCGGCAGAGAGCCGGAAACGCGCGGTGCCGACAACATCAAAAGCCTGGCCATGGTTTTTGGCGCCATAGAGAGCGCCGAAACCGGCCGCCGGGTGCCGATTGCAGAGGAAGCACAATGACGCCAAACCCGCTTCTCGACATCCGGATCGGCACCATGGTGCGGGCCAACCTCGACGATCCGGCCGCCTACATCAAACAGATCCTGCCGCTCGGCTTCGAGAGCATCCAGCCCTTCTTCTGGCAGACACTGGGCGGCAAGGACCTGCCGCAGCTCGCCGGCCAGATCCGCGAGGCGATCGGCGATGCCGACGTCATCGTGTCCTCGCTCGGCGTGTTCGGCAATCCGCTGGAAGACGGCGAGGTCGATCGCGGGGTGCTCGCAACCTGGGAAACGGTCATCGACCACGCGCATCTGTTCGGCGCCTCGACGGTCAGCGGCTTCACCGGGCGCCTGCGCGGCAAGAAGCTGACCGACAGCCTGCCGCGTTTCAAGGAAGTCTGGGGGCCGTTGGCCAGGCGTGCCGCCGACAAGGGCGTGCGCATCGCCTTCGAGAACTGCGCGATGGACGGCAACTGGGCCAGCGGCGACTGGAACATCGCCCACAATCCCGACGCCTGGGAACTGATGTTCAACGAAGTGCCCGACGACAATCTCGGCCTCGAATGGGAGCCCTGCCACCAGCTCGTCTATTTGATCGATCCGATGCCGCAGATTCGCAAATGGGCGCCGCGCATCTTCCACGTCCACGGCAAGGACGCGACGGTGCGCTGGGATGTTATCCGCGAGCATGGCGTGTTCGGCAGGCTGCCCTTCGTGCAGATGCGCACGCCGGGTTTCGGCGACAGCGACTGGACGCGGGTGATCAGCGAATTACGGCTGGCCGGGTACAAGGGCGCCATCGACATCGAGGGCTGGCACGACCCGGTCTATCGCGGAGATTTGGAGATCACAGGGCAGGTGCGGGCGCTGGAGTATCTGAAGCAATGCCGGGGAGGCGCCAGCTACCTGCCTAATCCGGTGTGAGAGCACAGGCCGGCGGGAGGAGCCGGCCGCAAGTGGTACTGCCGAAGCAATCGTCAGAAAGCCCCTCGGCTGACGAGGGAAACAATGGGAGGAACGTGCATGAGCATCGCGATCAGAAAGACACTTCCGCGCTCGACCGTCGTGGCCGCCGCCACGGCGCTTGCCGCCGCAATCTCCACCTTGCCCGCGCAGGCGCTCGACGCCCAATGGTGCAAGGATGTTCATATCCGCTTTTTCGTCGGCGGCGCCGAGGGCGACGCTTTCGGCACCATCGTCTACAATGGCGCCAAGCAGGCGGCGACCGATCTCGGGCCGAAGGTCGACTACATCTTCTCGGGCTGGGACATCGAAAAGATGGTGCAGCAATTGCGTGAGGCGGTCGCGGTCAAGCCCGGCGGCATCGCCATGATGGGCCATCCGGGCGATGCGGCGATCATGCCGCTCGCCGAACAGGCGCACAAGGACGGCATCAAGATGATGTACCAGAACGTGCCGGTGCCGACGGTAACGGCGGCGTTCGGCGGTGGTTATGTCGGTGCCCAGCAGGAGCAGCAGGGTCGCGCGCTCGGCGCCGAGGCGTACAAGCTCGGCAAGCTGAAGTCCGGCGACAAGGCGATCATGATTGGCCCGTTCGAGAATGAGAGCCGGGGCGCACGCGAGCGTGGGACAGTCGCCGCACTGAAAGAGGCCGGCGTCGATGTTGTTCAAATCAACTCCGCAACCGAATGGGCAGCTGATCCGAATCTCGCGATTCCGGTGATCACCGCGGCACTGCTCAACAATCCCGACGTCAAGGCGGTCGGCTACCCCGGTGGCCAGATGCTCGGCAATGTGCCGACCTACATGCAGGCCGCGGGGCGGAAGCCCGGCGACATCTTCAATTTCGGCTTCGACACCAGCCCGCAGATCGTCGAGGCCTTCAAGGGCGGCTGGGTGCAACTGACGGCCGACCAGCAGCCGTTCCTGCAGGGTTATCTGCCGATCCTCAGCCTGTGCCAGCAGGTGGTGCTGGGGTTGGCGCCGATGAATGTCGACACCGGCGCCGGTTTCGTCACGCCGGAGAACTACCAGATCGTCGCCGAGCTTGCCAAGCAGGCGCTGCGCTGACCTCCCAAGCCGTCGGCCGGGATCAGGCCCCGGCCGGCGGGACCGCTGGCGACAAACAAGCGAGGATCCGATGGCCGAACGCCTTATCGAACTGCGCGACATCAGCAAATCGTATGGCCAGGTTTATGCACTGGGCGGCGTCAATCTCAGCGTCGACCGCGGCGAGGTCGTCGGCCTGATCGGCGACAATGGCGCCGGCAAGTCGACCCTGATCAAGATCCTGTCGGGCGTGGTCAAGCCGACCAGCGGCGAGATCCTCGTGCGCGGCAAGGCGGTGACCGGGTGGAGCGCGGCGCGCTCGCGCGAGGCCGGCATCGAGACGGTGTTCCAGGACCGGGCGCTGGCCGTGCAGCAGACGATCGTGCGCAACATCTTCATGGGCCGCGAGCTCACCGGCTTTCTCGGCTGGATCAAGGTCAACAAGGAGATCGAGGAGGCGAGCCGGCTGATGCGCGAGATCGGCTTCACCTCGAAGGTATTCACGCCACAGTCGATCGTGGGCCAGCTGTCCGGCGGCGAACGCCAGGGTGTGGCGATCGCCCGCGCCATCTACAAGCAGGCGGAGCTGATCGTCCTCGACGAGCCGACGACGGCGCTGTCGCTGACCGAAACCGCCAAGGTCTTCCATTTCGTGCGCCAGGTGCGGGCAAGCGGCCGCTCGATCCTGTTCATAGGCCACAACATCCACCATGTCTTCGACATCGCCGACCGCTTCGTGGTGCTGGATCGCGGCAAGGTCGCACTGACGACCGACCGCAGCAAGGTCAACTCGGCCGAGGACCTCATCAACTTCATGGAAGACGTCGCACACCCGGGCGGGTTGGCCGGGCTGCACGACGCCGGCGACGCGGAGCAGAGAGCACGATGAGCAAGACCATGGCGCCCGATCTGCACGAGCCGTCCGCCGGCATTCCTCGCCCCAGCCCCCAGACGGAGTGGAAGCACCCATCCGATCACTGGATGCGCGGCTTCATCCTCGACAACCGCGCGTCGCTCGGCACGCTCGGCGTGTTCATCGTCATGATGGCAGTGTTCATGATCGCCAACCCGACCGTCTTCACCACCTGGTATCTCTACCGCTCGGTGCTGACGACGTTGCCGGTGGCGCTGTTCGTGGTGGTGCCGCTGGTCTTCGTTGTCACCTGCGGCGAGATCGACCTGTCGTTTCCGGCAACGATGGGTTTTGCCTCATGGGTCTTCGCGCTGTTCGTGCAGGCCGGCTACGATCCATTCCTCGGCATCGTCGCGGCGCTGATCACCGGCATGCTGCTCGGCTTCCTGGTCGGCTCGCTGGTGGTCTATGGCGGGCTGTCGTCGCTGATCGCGACGCTGGGCATGAATTTCCTGCTGCGCGGCCTGATCCAGATCATCAACGAGGGCAAGTCGATGGCGCTGACCGGCCTCAGCGACAGCTGGGCCTACAAGATCTTCTCCAGTCAGGTGTGGGGCATCCCGGTGCAGATTTTCTGGGCCATCGCCTTCGTCGTGCTGTCGGCAATGCTCTACAACCGCCACCGCTTCGGCGCGCAGGTCAGGGTGGTCGGCGACAACCCCGACAGCGCCCAGCAGATGGGCATCGACGTCAAGCGCGTGCGGGTGAAAGTGTTCGTCTTCGTCGGCATCGGTGCGGCGATCGCCGGCACCTTCTCGGTGATGATCAACTTCACCTGGTGGCCGACCGCCGGCGACGGCTATCTCCTGCCGGTGCTGGCCTCGGTGTTCGTTGGCGGCACGCCGACCTGGGGCGGCATCGGCACCGTGGTCGGCGGCGCCATCGGCGCCGTCACCGTGTCGTTCATCCAGACCGGTGTCGTCGCGGCGGGATTGAGCGGCTTCTACGTCCAGTTCTTCAACGGGCTGATCATCATCCTGTCGCTGCTCGGCCATAAGTGGAACCAGGCGCGGTATAGGTAAGGGGCTGTTCTGTCGGCGGACCGCATGCCTTGACGATTGGCGCAGACGCTCATCGTTTCGTCATCCTCGGGTCTCCGCGACGTCGCTTCGCTCCTGCTCCGCCCGTGGATGACGAAGGTAGGGGGGCTTCCGCCAGAGAATGGTCGCTTGTAGGACAATGGGGCAAGCGGACGCTCACACCGCCGCGACGAACCCGTCCAGCACGCGCTTCTGGCCGGCCTTGTCGAAGTCGATGGTCAGCTTGTTGCCTTCGATGGCCGAGATGTTGCCGTTGCCGAATTTCTGGTGGAAGACGCGGTCGCCGACGTTGAAGGCGGACGGCTTGTCGGCGACGGATTTGGCGACCAGTTCGCCGTCGATGGTGCGGCCCTTGACCGAGGTGCGGCCGGCGCCGTAGCCGCTGTCCGTCTCGCCATAGCCGATGCGCTCGACCTGATGGCCGGAGCGCGAGCCCCAGTTGCGGTCGGTGGCCTCGGTGCGGTTGGCCTGCGCGCGCTGCCAGCCCGGTGTGGCATAGGTGTTGGAGAAGGCGCCGGATTTTTCGGTGTCGGCGCCGACAGTGTCGAAGCGCGAGGCGCCATAGGGGTTCTGCCGTCCTGCACCCTGGCCGCCGCGACCGGAGGCAAAAGAACCGCCGCCATAGGAATTGCCGTAGCCGCCATAGGAGTTGCCGCTTTCGGCGACCTCGACATGGGCTTCCGGCAGTTCGTCGAGGAAGCGCGACGGGATGGTCGACTGCCACAGACCGTGGATGCGGCGGTTGGAGACGAACCACAGATGCAGGTTCTTCTTGGCGCGGGTCAGGCCGACATAAGCGAGCCGCCGCTCTTCCTCCAGCCCGGAGCGGCCGCCTTCATCGAGCGCGCGCTGATGCGGGAACAGGCCTTCTTCCCAGCCGGGCAGGAAGACGGTCTCGAACTCGAGGCCCTTGGCCGAATGCAGCGTCATGATGCTGACGGCGTCCAGCCCGGCGTTCTGCTCGGCGTCCATGACGAGTGCTACATGCTCGAGGAAGGAGCGCAGCGATTCGTACTCTTCCATGGAGCGGATCAGCTCCTTCAGGTTCTCCAGCCGGCCGGGCGCTTCGACCGAGCGGTCGTTCTTCCACATGTCGGTGTAGCCGCTCTCTTCGAGAATGGTCTCGGCGAGTTCGGTGTGCGGCGTGGTTTCCAGCGCCTTCTGCCAGCGCTCGAAATTGGCTGACACCTCGCGCAGAGCCGCGCGCGGCTTCGGCTTCAGTTCGTCGCTTTCAGCCAGCTTGGCGGCGGCTTCCAGCATCGGGATGCGCAGTGCACGGGCCGTGTCGTGGATCTGGCGGATGGTGGCTTCGCCAAGGCCGCGCTTCGGCACATTGACGATGCGTTCGAAGGCGAGGTCGTCGGCGCCTTGCGCGACGACGCGGAAAAAGGCCAGTGCATCGCGGATTTCCATGCGTTCGTAAAAACGCGGGCCGCCGATGACGCGATAGTTGAGGCCGAGCGTGACGAAGCGGTCCTCGAATTCGCGCATCTGGAAGGAGGCGCGGACCAGGATCGCCATGTCGTTGAGATTGTGCTTTTGCCGCTGGTAGGTCTCGATGGTCTCGCCGACGGCGCGGGCTTCCTCCTCGGAATCCCAGGCGGCGTGGACATGCACCTTGCCGTCCTCCGGCTCGTCGCGGTCGGTGAACAGCGTCTTGCCGAAACGGCCCTCATTGTGGGCGATGAGGTGGGAGGCGGCGCCCAGTATGTGCGCGGTCGAGCGGTAGTTGCGCTCCAGCCGGATGATGGTGGCGCCCGGAAAATCCTTGTCGAAGCGCAGGATGTTGTCGATCTCGGCGCCGCGCCAGCCATAGATGGACTGATCGTCGTCGCCGACGCAGCAAATATTCACGCTCACGGGCTGTTCCGCGCCTGCCGGCGCGGGCCCTCCGCGGGGGCCTCGCAACGGCTCGGACGGACGGTCGTCCTTGCGGCCTTCGGCCGATTGGAGATTAGTCGCCGAAGGCTTGCGTCCCGCATCAGGCCGCTGCGCCAGCAGCCGCAGCCACATATATTGCGCTGTGTTGGTGTCCTGATACTCGTCGACGAGGATGTATTTGAAGCGCTTGTGGTATTCCTTCAGCACGTCCGGATTGGCGCGGAAGATGCGGATCGGGTGGCACAGAAGGTCGCCGAAGTCGCAGGCATTCAGCGTCTTCAGCCGCTCCTGATAGGCCTTGTAGAGTTCACGGCCCTTGCCGTTGGCGAAGGCGCGCGCGTCGCCCTCGGCGATATCGGCCGGACCTTGCCCCTTGTTCTTCCAGCCGTCGATCATCTGGGCGAACTGCTTGGCCGGCCAGCGCTTGTCGTCGAGCCCTTCGGCCTGGATCAGCTGCTTGATCAGCCGCACGACGTCGTCGGTGTCGAGGATGGTGAAGTCGGATCTCAAGCCGGCAAGCTCGGCATGGCGGCGCAGCAGCTTGACGCCGATCGAGTGGAAGGTGCCGAGCCATGGCATGCCCTCGACATTGCCTTCGCCGATCAGAACGCCGATGCGGATCTTCATCTCGCGCGCGGCCTTGTTGGTGAAGGTCACCGCCAGGATCTGCGACGGGAAGGCCTTGCCGGTGGCGAGGATGTGGGCGATGCGGGTGGTCAAGACGCGGGTCTTGCCGGTGCCGGCGCCGGCCAGCACCAGAACCGGACCTTCGGTGGTTTCCACCGCCAGCCGCTGTTCCGGGTTCAGCCCCTTCAGATAGTCGGGTGCGTTGTTGTGACCGCTGCGGGCGGCCATGGCGCGTGCGGCAATGCCCGACGGGGCCGTGGGCCGCGCATTGGGTTCGTCGAAAAAAGGCATGTCTTCGGAAAAGCCGGACATTGCCCCGAATGTAGTGATTCGGGAGCGAAAGACCAGAAGTGTCTACGTTTTGTTCCGGTAAAGTGCCTGATATCGCCGTTCAGGCCTTGCGGTAGCCGAGGGCGACGAAAAATCGATGGCCGAACGAGCGCGCCTCCTCCGTCATCAAGGCGCCGAGACTGCTGGAAAACCCTGATCCAGGCAAGATGGATTGCCACCGTGGCGTGTGGCCAACTTGACAGGCGCGGCAGGCAGGAGAAAGTTGCGTTCAGGGCAGGAAGGTAACGCCGGGTTGCCCATGGCCGCGCCGCGAGAGCGCGCAACAGTCGAAGGAGTATCATCTTGGCTGTCACCATCACCTCCCTCATTCTCTTGCTCATCGGTCTTGCGCTCGGCGGCGGTGGTATCCGTCTCGCGATGCTGGGCGGCAGCTGGTATTACATCATCACCGGCCTCGCCTTCCTGATCGCCGCCTGGCTACTCTACCGGCGCAGATCCACCGCGCTGTGGCTCTACGCGGCGATCGTGGTCGGCACGCTGGCCTGGGCGGTCTGGGAAACCGGCTTCGACTGGTGGGAACTTGGGCCCCGCGGCGGCATCATCGTGCTGGTGGCGTTGTGGCTGCTGACGCCATGGGCGAGGCGGGGTCTTGCCGGCCCTGACGCGCGAGCGCCGCTCATCCTTTCCGTGCTGGCATCGCTTGCCGTCGCCGGTTATTCGATGACAGGAGATCCGAAGGACATTGCCGGCGAACTCTCCACCGACAAGGTGATCGCCAACGCCAACCTCGGCAATGATGTGCCGGCCGGCGAGTGGCACTATTACGGACGCACGCAATTCGGCCAGCGCTATTCGCCGCTCGACCAGATCACGCCGGACAATGTCGCCAAGCTACAGCCGGCCTGGACCTACCGCACCGGCGACGTGAAGGGACCGGACGACGTCGTGGAGACCACCTATCAGGTGACGCCGCTGAAGATCGGTGACATGCTCTACATCTGTACGCCGCACAATTTCGCCATCGCCATCGACGCCGCGAGCGGCAAGGAGAAATGGCGCTACGATCCCAAGATCAAGCTCGACAAGGACCGCCAGCACCAGACCTGCCGCGGCGTGTCCTATTATGCCGATACCGCAATCGCCGCCGGGCAGCCCTGTGCTGCGCGCGTCTACCTGCCGACCTCGGACGCGCGGCTGATCGCGCTCGATGCCGCCAACGGGCAGGTCTGTCCGACTTTCGCCGAGGGCGGCACGCTGAACCTTCTGACCAACATGCCCTATCCGAAGTCGGGCTATTATTACTCGACCTCGGCACCGCTGATCTCGGGCGGCAAGATCATCGTCGGCGGTGCGGTCAACGACAATTATTCGACGCAGGAGCCGTCGGGCGTCATCCGCGCTTACGATGTCGGCACCGGCAAGCTGCTATGGAACTGGGATTCCGGGAATCCGGAACAGACGACGCCGCTGGCAGCCGGCCAGACCTATACCGCCAACTCGCCCAACATGTGGTCGACGCCGAGCGCCGACGAGAAGCTCGGCCTGCTCTACGTGCCGCTCGGCAACCAGACGCCGGATCAGCTCGGCGCCGGGCGCAGCGACAATGTCGAGAAGTTCTCGTCGTCGATCACCGCGCTCGATCTCAACACCGGGCAGGTGCGCTGGGTGCGGCAGACCGTACATCACGACCTCTGGGACATGGACGTGCCGGCGCAGCCGAGCCTGATCGACATCACCAAACCCGACGGCACGATCGTCCCGGCGCTGGTCGGGCCGACCAAGCAGGGCGACCTCTATGTGCTCGACCGCCGCACCGGAGAGCCGGTCATCGCGGTCAACGAGGTGGCGGCGCCCGGCGGCGCGATCGAGGGCGATCACACATCGCCGACGCAGCCGGTCTCCGATCTCACCTTCATGCCGAAACCGCTCACCGGCGCCGACATGTGGGGCCTCACCATGTTCGACCAGTTGGCTTGCCGGATCGAATTCCAGGGCCTGCGTTATGAGGGTCGCTATACACCCCCTTCCGTCCAGGGCTCGCTGATCTATCCCGGCAATTTCGGCACCTTCAACTGGGGTGGTGTCGCTGTCGACCCGGTCCGGCAGGTGCTGTTCGGCATGCCGACCTATCTGGCCTTCAAGTCACAGCTCATTCCGCGCGACCAGGTGCCGCCCCCGGACGAGGGTCGCGGCAGCGAGCAGGGACTGAACCGCAACGAGGGCGCGCCCTATGCAGTGGTGATGGGACCGTTTCTCTCGCCGCTCGGCATTCCTTGCCAGGCGCCGCCCTGGGGCTATGTCGCCGGCGTCGATCTCAGGACCGGCAAGATCGCCTACAAGCACCGCAACGGCACCGTCTACGACATGACGCCGCTGCCGCTGCCGCTGAAGGTCGGGGTGCCGGGCATTGGCGGGCCGATGATCACCGCTGGCGGCGTTGCCTTCCTGGGTGCGGCGGTCGACGACTATCTGCGTGCCTATGAGCTGACATCCGGCAAGCAGCTGTGGCAGGCGCGGCTGCCGGCCGGTGGTCAGTCGACGCCGATGACCTATACGGTGGCCGATGGCCGCCAGTTCGTGGTCATTGTCGCCGGTGGTCACGGCTCGGTCGGGACCAAGCCGGGAGATTATGTGATGGCCTACGCGCTGCCGAAGTAGGGGCTAGCCGAGCCCCAGATGGCTCTTCAGGCTGGGCACCGAGCCGAGCACCTGGTTGGTCAGCTGGGGTCCGGCGGCGGCTTCGGCCTGCTGGACCAGCGTCTCGCCGGCCTTCTGGATCTGTGCCATATCGAGGCCGGATGCCTTGAGCGCGGCGAGGCCGTTGATCAGCGCACCGGCCTTCTCGCCGAGAACACCGCCAAGCGCGCCCTGAAGCGACGACAGGAAACCGCCACCGCCGGCCGGGGCGGCGGCCATGACGTCATATTGGTGGGCGAGATCATCCGCGCCGGGAATCTTGGCGAAGAAAGCCGAGGCGCTGGTGCCTTCCGCCTCGTGTTCGAGCACCGAGAAAATGGTCCCCACGACTTTTTCCGTCGTCGCCTGGTCGAGGCCCGCTTTTTGCGAGACGGTGTTGACGATGTCCTGGACGTTCATGGTCTCACCTCAACCCTGGGTTTTCGTGTTTGCCGGATGGCGCTGATTGCTGCGCACCTTGACCATCGATTGCCTGGCGGAAGCAGCCGACCGGAGTGCCAGCAGGGCAGCAGTGGCGAGCGCGAAAGCCGTTGCGAAGATCGGGGTGGAGAAGGTCATGGGTGTTGTTCCTTCTTGGTCAGAATGAGCGCGACTGCAGGGCAGGGACGAGACCGTCACCGGCAGCTTTCCCTTATATTGTGGCAGCAGCATCAAGATTGTCGAAAATGACCAAAATGTGATTAAGGCGGGTGCTTCCGCGTCACGGCTTTCGCGCCGAAACCAGGAGATAGGCCTTGGGGATCGCGCCCCTCGTGGCCTGCCTGGCGAGCACCGTCACCCAAGCGTGACTGGACCATGCAAGTCTCGACCCTATCTTGCGCCGCAACGAGACTTTCCGAAGCCGAGGAGCACATCCATGACGAAACCGGACGCCAACACCAAGCCTGCCATTACCCAGGCGATGATCGATGCCTATGACGAATACACGCATCTGACGCTCGATCGCCGCCGGTTCATGGAGCAGTTGTCCCGGCTTGCCGGATCAGGTGCGGCGGCGGCCGCGATCGCGCCGCTGCTGGCGGCAAATTCCGCGCAAGCGGCAATCGTCGCCGAAAACGATCCGCGGGTGAAGGGCGAGGACATCAGCTACCCCGGCAGCGGTGGCGAGATGAAGGGCTACCTGGTCAAGCCGGCGGACCAGACGGGCAAGCTCGGCACGGTTATCGTCGTGCATGAGAACAGGGGTCTCAACCCGCATATACGCGATGTGGCGCGGCGCGTGGCGCTGGAAGGGTTCGTGGTGCTGGCGCCGGATTTTCTGTCGCCGCTCGGCGGCACGCCTGACGATGAAGACAAGGCGCGCGACATGTTCGCCAAGCTCGATTCGACGCAGACCGCCGCCGATGCCGTGGCAACGGTCGCTTTCCTCAAGAGCAACAAGGATGGCAATGGCAAGGTCGGCGCCGTCGGCTTCTGCTGGGGTGGCGGCACGGTCAACACGCTGGCCGTCGACGCGCCCGATCTCAGTGCTGCCGTTGCCTATTACGGCATGCAGCCGAAGGCCGCCGATGTTTCGAAGATCAAGGCGGCCTTGCTGCTGCACTATGGCGGATTGGACGAGCGCATCAATGCCGGCATCGACGCCTTCAAGAAGGAACTCGACGCGGCGCATGTCGAATACACGGTCTATGTCTATGAAGGCGCCAATCACGCCTTCAACAACGATACGTCGGCAGCGCGCTACGACAAGAAGGCGGCCGACCTGGCCTGGGGGCGCACGATCGCCTTCTTCAAGGAGAAGTTGAAGTAGCCGTCAGGCAGTCGAGGGTGCCCAGACGGTTTCGAAGGCCGGCGACAGGGTGAAGCCGGCCGGTCGCACCGAACTGGGGGGCGGGCGGCGCACACCCTCCTGCAGATAGCGCAAGGCCGAGTTCAGCCCGTTCATCGTGTAAGGCTTGGCAATGACCCCGACCGCACCAGCGAAATGATCGGGAATGCGCTTCGGATTGGCGGTCATGAACACGACCATGGAGTTGTTCTTCTCGCCGATATACTCGGCCACCTCGACGCCAGTCGGGCCGTCGGTCAAATGGATGTCGACAAAGGCGATATCGGCATCCGTCGTATCAACCATGCTCTTTGCTTCGGCCGACGAGGTTGCCCAGCCGACGACGCTGTGGCCGGCCTCCTCTACAAGGCTTTCCAGTTCCATTGCCAGCAGCGCCTCGTCCTCGACGATGAGGACCTTGAGCGGTTCAATCATGACACATTCCCTTTTTGCTGCGGTTCGTTGGGCATCGAGATGACGACCCTGGTGCCGGGGCCGGCGTCGCGCCATTCGATGTCGGCGCGCAACTGACGGGCCAGCGACTTGATCAGCCGCATGCCGAAAGACGCCTCGCCACTGGCGTCGGCCATGCCGACGCCATCGTCTGACACTTCGATGTTGAAATGGCCGTCTGGCTGACTCATCTTGATGCCGATGCGGCCCGCCATCGTCCCGTCGGGCTTTTCCTTGAACGCGTGCTTGAGCGCGTTGGTGACTAGCTCGTTGACCATCAAGGCAACCGGCGCGGCCTTCTCAGCCGAAATGACGATGGGTTCGAGATTGAGCGTGGACTTGATTTCCGAGCGCCCCGAGGCCGTCAGCAGGTCGGTTATCAGGTCCCTTGCGAAGTCAGAAACGTCGAACCTGCTGACATCCTTCGACTGGTAGAGCCGGCGATGCACGGTGCTTAGGGCCTCGATGCGCTCCAGCATGGTGGTCAGCGACTGCTTGGTCGCTTCATCCTTTATGGTTCGGCTCTGCATGACGATCAATGACGAGATCATCTGCAGATTGTTTTTCACGCGATGGTCGACCTCATGCAGCAGGGTGGTCTGCGCCTCGAGGGCTGCTTCGAGTTCGCTGGTGCGTTCCTTCACCGCCTTCTCGAATCGTTCCTTGTCGGCCGTGACGCGATGCTCCGAGCGCTTGCGGTCCGAGACATCGAGCTGCGAGGCGAAAAAGAACTGCAATTCGCCTTTGTCGTTGGAAACGGGGCTGATGTAGAGCGCGTTCCAGAAGGTGGAACCGTCCTTGCGGTAGTTCAGAATATCCACGCTGATATCGGCTCGCTCGTCGATCGCGGCGCGCAGCTTTGCGATTGCGGAGTCGTCTGTCTTCGGCCCCTGCAGGAAGCGGCAATTCTTGCCCATGACCTCGTTCCGCTCATAGCCGGTGAGCCGCAGGAACGCGTCATTGGCAAACACGATCGGATTGTCCTGTTGTCGGGGATCGGTGATGATCATCGACATGCGGGTGGCGCGAATGGCTGCCGCGAACGGATCGCCCTTGCCGTGCTCGGCATGCAAATCGTCCGTCATGTGCCATGCGTCGGCCGGTTCCCTGGTTCCTTTCCAATCCATCGTCAAACTCCAAGCCGGTTTCGTGGGGGACAACGGCTCAGATGCGGAATTGGTTCAATCATGAGCGATCTTGTCGCGAGTTCTTCGCTGTTGAAGATTGGCGTCAAGCCCTTGCGAAGATTTGAAACAAAAGACTTTTCTAGTGCCTAATTCGTGATGCCGGTTTGTGGAAGGCGACGCCTGCAACCACCATCGCGATGCCGAGGCAATCGACAAAACTCGGAATCTGGTGCAGCACGACGACGCCGATTAGCGTCGCGGTGACCGGCAGCAGCGACAGCATCAGCGCGAAGCTCGCGCGCGGCAAACGTGACATAGCGAGCTGGTCACAGATGTAGGGGATAACCGACGAGCAGATGCCGACGCCGATGGCGGCGAGCAGCAGCGGTGGTGTGAAAAAGGCGGGCAGGGCGTCGGTGAGGCCGATCGGCAGCACGACGATGAAGGCGATCGCCATGGCGGCGCCAAGGCTCGCGATACCACTGCCTGCGCCTGAAGCGGCGATGCGGTGGCCGAGTAAGATGTAGCCGACAAACAGCACGCCGTTGAGGAAGGCCCAGAACAGCCCGATGGGATCATCAGACCATTTGACATCGATGAGCAGCAAGGTGCCGGTGACGGCAACGGCAAGGGCGGCGATATTGCGCGGGCTCCTGAGTCCGATCACCGCGACGCCGATGGTGCCGACGAATTCGATCGCCGCCACCAGCGAGATCGGCAGGCGGTCGAGCGCCAGGTAGAACGAACAGTTCATCACCGCCAGGCAGGCGCCGAAGGCCAGCAACAGCAGCCGCGTCGAGCGATCGGCGCGGGCGAAGGTTCGCCGTGGGCGGGTCAGCGGCGCGAAGATCAGTGCTGCGGTGGCGATGCGCAGCCATGCCATGCCGAGCACGCCGACATGCGGGAAAAGTAGCACGGCGAATCCCGGCCCGAGATAGTGGAAGACGGCGCTGACGCCGAACCAGACATGCGGTGGCAGTTTTTCCGCCAGCCTGCCGAGGGTGGGGTTGCCAAGGGCAGGGTCTGCCGCGAGAGCTTGCGTTTGATCATCCATAGGATCAGTATCGCAGGCAGATTTACCTGTTTATATGGATGATGTTTGGCTCCTCCGGCTATGATTCGACCGGAAGAAAGGAGTTTTCCATGAGACGCCTTCGAACTGAAAGCGCCGACCTCGATGCCACGGATATGAAGATCCTGCGTCTGCTGGAAAAGGACGCGCGGATCAGCACGGCGGAGCTTGCGCGCTCGGTCGGCCTGTCGGCGCCGAGCGTGGCCGAGCGCATCAAGCGGTTGCAGGAAAGCGGCGTCATCGAGGCCTATTCGGTCAGGATCAACCCCACGGCACTTGGCCTGCCGCTATCGGCATGGCTGCGCATCCGTCCGGTACCGGGGCAACTGGCGGTCGTGGCCGAAATCATCCGCGAGCTGCCGGAGATCGCGCAATGCGACCGGGTGACCGGCGAGGACTGTTTTATTGCGCTGGCGCATGTCGGCTCGGTGGCCGAACTCGAGCGGGTGATCGACCGGATCATTCCCTATGCGATGACCAACACGGCGATCATCCAGTCGTCGCCGGTGGTGGCGCGTTCACCGCTAGGGGCGGTAAAGCGCCAGGCTTGATGTAAGGGATTCGTGGGTTCTAAGCGTGGCCGCGCTTCATGCGCGCCTGCTTCAGGATGGCGCGCCAGCGGATCATATCGAACGGGATCGGCTCGTTGCTGTTGGCGATGTGGAAGATCTCGTTGTTGACGTTCTTGAGGGAACGCCAGAAATCGTAGTCGGTGATGCGCGGATCGGCGGCCAGCCTGTCCACCTCGACCTTGATGTCGGTTTTCATGCACGTTCCTCGAACCGGCTTCGCCCCGCCGCCCGTGTCGCTACCTCGATGCGGATCGTTTTCGACCGACCCGCTGAGTCGCGCAACGGCTCAAATGGCTTGTTCCCGTTAAAACCTCGGTAAGGTTAACGCCGGCGCTGAGCCGCTTCAAGCACTGGTGCCCGCGGATTCCAGGGTTTTGCGATTTTGGATTGCCGGTGTGGCTTTGAGGTCCGATCGTCGCTCTATTTGCGTTTGATGCCGATCGAACGGCCGGCGCGCTCCGGCATCGGCAGTGCTGAATGGGCGGCACGCATGGCTTCGACCTTGGCAAGCACATCGGCGGGGAAGGGCGCGACCTTCGGTCCGGACATATCGACATGCAGGGACAGGATCTCGGAGGTGGCGGCGAGCCAGCCGTCGACATGGCGGATTTCCTGGTAGGTCCGCAGTCGCTTGTCGTCATGGTCGATGAGTTGGAGGGAGATGCGGACCTTGTGATCCAGATGCAGTTCCTGGACGTAGCAGACATGGACCTCGGCCGTATAAATCGTGAGCCGCCGCTCCTTCACGTAATCCAGCCCCATGCCCATCGCCTCGAACGCTTGGTCCGAGCAGCGGTCGAACAGGACGTTGTAGTAGGCCATGTTGAGATGGCCGTTGTAGTCGATCCAGTCCTTCTCGATGTCCATGGGTTCGGAGACGAAGGGGGCGGGGATGGGCATCGAAACTTCCTTGTTCTGGCGCTGGACAGAGCGTGGCTGGTGAGACTAGATCGGTTCATCGCTTCATGGAAACGCTGAACCGCTCTCTCTTTGTTTGACGCAATTCCCGACGGAAAACCACTTCACACTTTTTCTGGAATTGCTCTGGGCAGCATCCATAAATGCATAACAAGGGTGGGCGCTGGTCCATTCGCGGAGGAATTCATGGCTCTGAGCGACCTCAACCCGGTCGAACGCAACGAAGAGGGCATCGCTGCGGTGCTTGGCATCCTCAAGCAGCGGCTTGGCGAGCGGTTCCAGACCGGGCAGGCCATCCGCTCCCAGCACGCGCACACCACCACCTATATTCCGACGCAGGCGCCTGACGGCGTCGCCTTTCCCGAGACGACTGCCGAGGTGCAGGAGATCGTGCGCGCCTGTGCCGCGCACCGCGTGCCGGTCATCGCCTTCGGCGTCGGTTCCTCGCTGGAAGGCCACACCAACGCGCCGGGTGGCGGCATATCGGTCGATACATCGCGCATGAACCGCATCCTGGCGGTCAATCCGCAGGATCTTGACTGCACGGTCGAACCCGGCGTCACCCGCGAGGATTTGAACCGGCATCTGCGCGACACCGGCCTGTTCTTTCCGATCGATCCGGGCGCCAATGCCTCGCTCGGCGGCATGGCGGCGACACGGGCGTCCGGCACCAACGCGGTGCGCTACGGCACGATGCGCGAGAACGTGCTGTCGCTGACGGCGGTGATGGCCGACGGCGAGACGGTGACGACCGGCAAGCGCGCGAAAAAGAGCTCGGCCGGTTATGATTTAACGCGGCTGCTGGTCGGCTCGGAAGGCACCCTCGGCATCATCACCTCCCTGACCTTGAAGCTGCAAGGCATCCCGCAAGCGATCTCCGGCGGCGTCTGCCCGTTTCCAAGCGTCGAGGCGGCCTGCAACGCGGTCATCGCGACGATCCAGATGGGCATTCCGGTGGCGCGCATTGAACTGGTCAATGCACTGCAGATGCGGGCGATGAAGAATTATTCGAAGCTCGATTATCCCGAGAGCCCGTGCCTGTTCGTCGAATTCCACGGCAGCGATGCCGGCGTTGCCGAGCAGGCCGAGACCTTCGGCATGATCGCCGAGGAAAACGGTGGCGGACCGTTCCTGTGGACCAGCGTTGCCGAGGAGCGCACGAAACTGTGGAAGGCCAGGCACGACGCGTACTGGTCGTCGCTGACGCTGCGGCCCGGTGCCAAGGGGCTGTCGACCGATGTCTGCGTGCCGATTTCGCGCTTTGCCGAATGCGTCATGGAAACCGAAGCCGACATCGCCGAGATGGGCTTGATCGCGCCGATCGTCGGCCACGCCGGCGACGGCAATTTCCACGTGCTGGTGTTGATGGATGTGAACGACCCCAAAGAGATCGCACTGTCGGAAAAATTCGTCGCGCGTCTCAACATGCGGGCGATCGCCATGGACGGCACCTGCACCGGCGAGCACGGCATCGGCCAGGGCAAGATCGGCTTCCTGCGCCACGAACTCGGCCATGGCGTCGACATCATGCGCACGATCAAGCAGGCGCTCGATCCCCTGGACATCATGAATCCGGGCAAGCTATTGCCGAGGATAGACTGAAGGGATCCAATCCAGCGACCAATCGAACGGTTGCCTACTTCTCCTGTGCACCCTCGACAAGGGCCTGCAGCATGGGGCGGGTTGGCGCGAAGAACGTCGTGCCGGTGTGCGGCGTCGAGAAATCAAGCAGGCGGTCGTAAGCGCCCGGCGGCTCACCGATATACATTCGCTGCAGCATCTTCTCGATCACCCAGAGAAACCTGGAATAGCCGATAAAGTAGGTGCCGAACTCCTGCTGCCCCGGCCGGCCAAAGGGCATGTTGTC
Organism: Mesorhizobium sp. Root695; assembly: GCF_001428185.1. NCBI lineage: Bacteria > Pseudomonadati > Pseudomonadota > Alphaproteobacteria > Hyphomicrobiales > Phyllobacteriaceae > Mesorhizobium > Mesorhizobium sp. Root695. The sequence continues at coordinate 156,760 of NZ_LMHO01000003.1, forward strand.
GCGCAATATGTCGTATTCGTTGCCATCGGCATCCTCGATGGTGGCCAGCGACTTGTGCGATTTGCGCGGCGCGTCGTCATCGTCGATTTCGATGTTGTCGATCTTGGTGCGGCCGATGATCTCTTCCTGAAGGGGTGTCGGCGTTCGCGCCCACGCCTGGAGGTCGTGCAGATATTTCTGGACGACGACATAGCTGCCGCCGGCGAAGTCGGCATCTTCATCGCCGATGAGTGCCGAGGCCGGCAGATCGAGGCCGGTCGGGTTGGCGGTGCCGTCGACAAAACCGAGTAGGTCGCGCGCATCGAAATAGCGAAAGCCCGTCACTTCGTCGACGACGGTGACGGCGGAACCGAGCCTGTCGAGCAAGATGCGCTCGAACTCGAAGCACATGTCAGGCCGCTCGGCCCGGATGTGGAAGAGAAGGTCGCCCGGCGTCGACGGCGCCGAATGGACCGCGCCTTTGATCGGCGCGAACGGTTTTAGCTCCAGCGGCCGCCGATCTGGAGAGAGACGATCCCAGAGATCGCGGCCGATGCCGGCGATGCAAGACAGGCGGCCGCCAAGGTCGCGGAACCCGACATTTTTGACCAGGTCGTCGAGTTCGCCGAGCACAGACGTAACCTTGGCGAGCGCGCTCTGCTCTTTGGCGACGGTGACGACAAGAAAGACCGCCGAAAGCGACAGCGGAGCGTCGACACTTTGCGCATCGATCGGCACGCGATCCCAGTTCTTCCCAGACATCCGAATTCTCCGCTTTGCGAGGATTTGTTTCAGATCATCCGGGATCGCGCAACACTGGATGAATTGCCTCTTTATCGACACGCGGATGCGGGTAGAGTGCGGCAGAATTTCAATCAACCCGTTCGGAGCTGATGCTCGCACGCCTGTTCGTGATCTTTGGTGGCCTTTTTGTGCTGGTGCTGTGTGCGGCGCTGGTGGTGCCGTACTTTATCGACTGGACCGGCTACCGCGCCGACTTCGAGCGCGAGGCGAGTGCCATTCTAGGCCGCAAGGTGACCGTGCAGGGCGACGCCACGGCAAGGCTGTTGCCGTTCCCCTCGGTGACCTTCTCGAATGTCGCCGTTGCCGGCGGCCCCAATGGCCAGCCGGCCATGACCGTCGAGACGTTTTCGATGGATGCGGAACTGGCGCCCTTCCTGCGTGGCGAAGTGCTGATCTTCGACATGCGACTGGTGCGGCCGAAAGCGACCATCGATATTGCCAATGACGGCACGGTCGACTGGGCGATGCGGCCGTCCTCGCCCTTCGACCCCAACCAGGTCTCGATCGAGAAGCTGACGGTGACGGAAGGGCAGATCGAACTGCGCCATGCCGCCGGCGGCCGCAGCCATCTGTTTTCCGAGATCAATTCGACCATCTCGGCCAAGTCGCTGGCCGGCCCATGGCGCCTGGACGGCACGTTGCGGCTGGACGGTTTGCGCACCACGGTCGCGGCGTCCACCGGCAAGGCCGAAGGCACCGGGCAGATGCGGCTGCGGCTGAAGGCCGATCCGGACGCCTATCCGCTGGTCATCGAGACCGACGGCAATGCCGGCATCGTCAATGGGGCCGCCGTCTACTCCGGCCAGTTCAAGATCTCCGGTGCCGACAAGAACAGTGCCGAGCTGCGTGGCACCGATGGCGAGACGGTGAAAGTCAGCGCCGGCAAGCCCGATCCGGGCTTTCGGCTGAACGGCAAGTTTTCCCTCGACCACCAGAAGTTGGGCGTCAACGAATTCCGCTTCGAGACGGGGCCGCTCGACAATCCCTACACCGCCGACGGCAAGGCCTCGGTCGATCTCGGGCTGAAGCCGAGCTTCGCCATCGAGGCCAATGGCGCGCAGGTGCAGTTCGACGAGGCGGTGGGCGCCGAGGCCGGCGCCGGCCTGACACTGGATCAACGCATCGCGGCATTTGAGCAGGCGCTGCTCGACCTGCCGAAGCCGACCATACCCGGCACCCTCGAGGTCAAGCTGCCGGCGGTGGTGGCCGGCGACACCACGGTGCGCGACGTTCATCTTTCCGCCGAGCCGGTCGATGGTGGCTGGTCGGTGAAATCGCTTGCCGCGACCTTGCCCGGCCGCACCACGCTGGAAGCCGATGGCATGCTCGTGCTCGACGTGGAGGGCCATTTCGGCTTCAACGGCTCGTTGCTGCTGGCCGTGGCGCAACCCTCGGGCTTTGCCGCCTGGCTGTCGAAGGATGTCGACGAGGCGATCCGCCGTCTGCCCGCCGCCGGCTTCAAGGCCAAGGTCGACCTCTCGGCGAAGCGCCAGGCCTTCAGCGATCTCGAACTGATCCTGGGCAAGGCGAAGTTTTCCGGCCGCATCGATTCCAGCCAGCCCGACGATGCCAAGCCGTCGGTGCTGATGCGGCTCGAAGGCGGCGAACTCGATGTCGACGGGCTGGCGGCCTTTGCCTCGATCTTCGTCAGCGACAAGGGCGCCAACCGCTTTGCCGACCGTGACCTCGATTTCCAGATCAAGGCCGGGCCGGTCAATGCCGGCGGACTGACCGCCGACACGGTCGACACCGCGCTCAGGCTGCGCGACGGGCTGCTCGAAATCGACCGGCTGTCGGTGGGCGGGCTGGCCGGTGCCTCGATCAGCGCCACCGGCAGGATCAAGGATTTCCCGGCGAGCCCGACCGGCAAGCTTGATGCCTCGGTGGTTGCCGTCGACCTGAAGCCGCTGATCGACGTCGCCGCCCAGCATTATCCCGACAGTGCCGTGCTCAAGGGACTGGCGAGCCGTGCCGCCGCCTATCCCGAGCTGTTCCAGGATGCGCGCGTCGACCTGGTGGCGAGTGCGGCCGACAATGGCGACGGCACCACGGGCCTGGCGGTGAGCGGGCAAGGCAAGGCCGGCGGCTCGGCCTTTTCGGCGTCGCTGTCGGGGAAGGGGGCGGTGGACAAGCTTCTCGAAGCGCCGGTGGCGCTGACCTTCAACGCCAAAAACCCTGATGCCACCGCGCTGCTGGCCCTCTACGGCCTGCCGGCGCTGCCGCTCGGCATGCTGGGCGAGGCAAGCACGGACGTCCAGGCCAAGGGCACGCTTGGCGGGGGCCTGGCGACGACGGTCAGCCTCGCCGGCGAAGACTTCAAGGCAAGCTTCGACGGAACCGTCGCCGACACGTCGCAAGGCCTTGCCGCCAAGGGCAAGCTCAACCTCGACGCGGCCGACATCGAGCCGTGGCTGATGACATCAGGCATCGGCCTGCCGGGCATGGGGGCTGGCATGTCGGCGTCGCTCTCGGCGCAAGGCGACTATGGCAACGGGCTGCTGGTGCTGGACGAGCTCAACGGCGCCATCAACGAAGCGGCGGTGTCCGGCGACGTCAATATCGATGTGAAGGAGGGGGTCGACGGCAAGGGTGGCGTGCCGCATCTCGCCGGCGCGCTGGCGCTCGACGAACTCGACCTCGATCCGATGGCGGTGGCGCTGTTCGGCGATTCCGCCTTTCTTGCCGACAAGGACGGGGCTGACAAGAGTGGGGTGTGGCCGGCCACACCGTTCAGCCAGAAATCCAGCTTGCCGTTCACCGCCGACCTCGACCTGACGACGGCAGCGCTCGCCGCCGGTCGGTTCGCCACCGCGTATGATGCCGCCTTTTCGCTGAAGCTCGACCAGGAAGGCATCCGCGTTTCGGACCTGAAGGCGAAATTGCTCGGCGGGGCGCTGACCGGCCTGTTCGAGCTGAAGAACAATGACGGCACCGGACTTTTCACCGGCCAGATGAAACTGGCGGGTGCCGATCTAGCGACCGTGCTGCCGGATGCCGGCATCAGCGGTAACGGCGATTTCTCGACGGCGCTGTCAAGCAGCGGCAAGTCGGTCGAGGGGATGGTGGCCGCCTTGTCCGGCTCCGGCACGGCGACGCTGAAGAGCTTGCGGGTCGCCGGCGTCAATCCCGATGCGTTCAATGCGTTCCTCGCCAAGGCGGATGCGATCGGACGTGATATCGATGCGGCCAAGACCGCCGGCTTCGCGCCTGATATCGCCGCCGGTGGAAGTCTTGCCGCCAAGGACACCGACATCGCCTTCACGGTTGCCGGCGGCATGCTGAGGGCGCCGCCGATCAACCTGGACAATCCGGCGGCGACCTTGTCTGCCGACATTACGGCGGACCTCAACACAGCCATGGTTTCCGCCAAGGGGGCGATCACCTATCGCCCGGGCGACGAGGCACTGATCGGCTCCGAGCCGATCATGAATTTCACCGCCGAGGGGCCGTTCGGCGCCGTGAAGCGGCAGTTCGACAGCGAGCCGCTGGCACAGTTCCTGACTCAGCGCGCGCTGGAAAAGGAGCAGCAGCGCGTCGAGGCGATGCAGGCCGCTCTGCTCGAGAAGCAGCGGCTGCGGCGCGAGGTGCGCTATTACGCGGCGCTGCAGGCCGAACGGGACAACGCCGCCGAGGAATTGCGCAAGCAGGAGGAAGCAGCACGGCTGAAAGCCGAGGCTGACGCCAAGGCCAAGGCCGAAGCGGAGGCCCAGGCGAAAGCCGAAGCCGACGCCCAAGCCAAAGCTCAGGCAGACGCGGAGGCGAAAGCCAAGGCGGACGCGGATGCCAAAGCCAAGGCGGATGCGGACGCCAAGGCCGCTGCCGAACAGCAGGCCGCCGACGAAGCGGCCAAGGCACAGGCCAACGAGCAGGAGCGGCAGAAGGCGGAAGAGGCGATGCGCATCGAAAAGGCAAAGCTCGAGGCTGAACGCAAGGCTGTGCAGCAGGCTCCGAAGGTGGAGCATGCGCCGCTGCCGGAGGCCAACGACAATCCGCCGCCGGCCAAGCCGAAGTCCAATCCGTTCACGCTCAACAATCTGCTGAAGTCGCTGCAGTAGGACCCCAACGCCTTCCTGATGGACGATCCGCGAAGCAGCCGATTCAGAGGACAAGCAGTTGTGCGCTCTCTGCCGCGTAGCGGGCGTGGCGGAAATCTCGGACGGTCAAGAGTCTGCCGCCCCGCCAGCCCAGCAGGATGAAATAGGATGGCCGCGCCGCCGGATCATCGCTATCGCGGACGAGGACTGCCGGCCTGTCTTCGACGAAGCCCGGCACGAAACACCAATTCCGCACCTGAGAATAGTTGTGGAAGTAGGTGCCGACCTCCTTGCGACCATTCAGCCGCGTCCTGGCCACCAGCTCCAGCCGCACCTCGTCGGCCAGCATGTCGCGCACGGCGTCGAAGTCGCGGGCGTTGAAGCGATCGATATACGCATCGAGCAGCAGGCGCTCAGGCGCGCTGAGCCTGGGAGCCGGGCGGTCGTCGGGCTCATCGGCAAGCTGGCGCAACCGGCCGCGGCCGCGATGCAGGCCCGCCTTGATGGCGGGGATGCTGGTGTCGAGCATGTCGCTGATCTCCTGCAACGAATATCCCAGAACGTCCATCATGATGACGCTGCTTCGCTGTGTGACGGGAAGGCGCATGAAGGTATGCAGGCCGGCCGCCGCTGCCTGACGCTCGACTATGGGATTTACCGGGTCGACGATCATGTCCGGGTCCTCATCCGCAAAGGCCTTTTCACGGGCTCGCCGGCGCAGGAAATCGAGGGCGGCATTGTGGGCAATGCGAAACAGCCAGCCTTCCGGGTTGGCGATCGGGCCGGCGTTGGGCAGCGCTTCGAACGCCTTGGTCAGCGCTTCCTGCAGCACGTCCTCGCCGTCGATCACCGAGCCGGTCATGCGGGCGCAGTAACGGTGCAGCTTGGGGCGCATTTCGCCGAACAGGCGGGCAAAAGGTTCGTGGATCTCGCTAGGAATGTTCATACGCCTCTGTTCGCCGTTACTGGTCCAGCATCCGGTAGTGGCCCACCACGGTCATTTCCTCGCGCTGCGGACGCTCGATCAAGCGATCCCTGATGCCGTTCTGAAAGGCCTCGAATGCCGCCAGCCCGGTGATTATGTCGGAATGGGCCTCGGTTTCCGTCTCGACCAGATGAACAAAGGTCCCGTCGTCAGACCGCCATGTCATATAGCGAACGCCTTCCGGCGATTTTTCCCGCAGCTCCTGGAACACGGCCTTGACCAACCGTTCATTCTCGTCGGTCCGTTCCGGTTTCGTCTTGTAACGTATCAGGTGGCGTTTCATCGCGGTTGTTCCTCTTGGTTGCCCTGCGCCTTTGCGGTTGCTCACCTTCGAGACGCTGTCGTGAGACGAAAGGATTCGGGCACTGGGAAATAATTCGTGTCGCTCGCAAAGACGCCCGAGTGTCACTTGCTGTCGAGCAGCCGCCGCAGCATCGGTTCGATGCGTGACAGCTCGTCGAGATGTGCCGCCGACAGCTCGGCCAGGCAATCGTCGGCGCGCCCGGTCAGTTGCAGCAGCACGCGGCGATGGTCGTCCTTGTCCTGATCCCTTGCGACCAGTCCTGCCTCGCCGAGGCGGTTGACCAGTTCGACGGCGCTGTGGTGGCGGATGCGCAGTCGTTCCGCGAGGTCGCCAACCGTCACCGGGCCGCCGCCCGGGAATCCCTTGATTGCAAGCAGCGCCTGATGCTGGCGCGGGGTCAGGCCGGCGTCTTCCGCCTGGATCTGGCTGAATTCGAGGAAGCGGCGGATGAGGTAGCGAAACTCCGACAGCCGCTGGTAGTCGGCTTGGCTGATGGCGGGGCGTGATTTTTGTGGCTGCGACATACCGGACATTTGTTCGTTTTCCGCGAAAGCTCAAACGGTTTTCGAGCGAAACCGGCTTGAATATTTGTATCGTGTTACGATACATAGCCACCGACAAATCCGGCTGGCCTTATCGACCTTGCCGTATATCCGACATACGGCCCGCCGCCAGGAAGCAGATTTTGCCATGAAGACCCATCACTCGAACCCGGAGCATCTGCGAGATTTCACCACGGACGTCAGGGTGCTGCTCGTTGCCGCCATTGCGGTGGTGGTGGCTACAGCCAGCGTGTTTGCCGGCATCGCACTTTTGAAGCTGATCCGACTTGCCACCAACATCGCCTATTTCGGCCAGTTCTCGCTTGCCGATCTGAAACTCGAGGATACGCCGCTTGGGCTTGCCGCTGTCATCGTGCCGGTGATCGGCGCGCTGATCATCGGCCTGATGGCGCGCTTCGGCAGCGAGAAGATTCGCGGCCACGGCATTCCGGAAGCCATCGAGGCGATCCTGCTGGGACGCTCAAAACTCGACGCCAAGGTGGCGATCCTGAAGCCGCTGTCGTCAGCGATCTCGATCGGCTCCGGCGGGCCGTTCGGCGCCGAGGGTCCGATCATCATGACAGGCGGCGCGATCGGCTCGCTGATCGCACAGATGCTGCCGGTCAGCGACAATGAACGAAAGACGCTGCTGGTGGCAGGTGCGGCAGCGGGCATGACGACGGTCTTCGGAACACCGATCGCCGCCATCATGCTGGCTGTCGAACTGCTGCTTTTCGAATGGACCCCGCGCAGCTTCATTCCCGTCGCGGTCGCGGCTGTTATCGCCGAGGTGGAACGCACCATGCTGCATCTGCCCGGACCGATCTTTCCGTTCCAGGGCGGTATGGAGGTGTCCTTTGTCGGTCTTGCCGGCTGGGCGGCGATCGGTGTCGCGGCGGGCCTGTTGTCGGGGCTGCTGACGCAGATGGTCTATGCCTGCGAGGACGGTTTTCAGAAGCTGCCCATTCACTGGATGTGGTGGCCGATGCTGGGCGGTCTGGTGGTCGGCATTGGCGGGCTGATCGAGCCGCACGCACTGGGCGTCGGCTATGACAACATCGCCGACATGCTGGACGGCCGCACGCTTGCCACCGCCGCACTCATCCTGCTTGTGGTCAAGGCCATCATCTGGTCGGTGGCGCTCGGGTCGGGGACATCCGGAGGCGTACTGGCGCCGCTGTTGATCATGGGTGGCGCAATGGGGGCGGTGCTCGCCGGAATTCTGCCGGCGGCGGACCCGGGCTTCTGGGCACTGCTGGCCATGGCCGCCACCATGGGCGGCACCATGCGTGCACCGCTGACGGCTACTTTCTTCGCGGTCGAGTTGACCGGCAACACCCATGTTCTGGTGCCGCTGATCGCGGCTTGCGCGGCGGCGCACGCCGTCACCGTGCTCCTGATGAAGCGGTCGATCCTGACCGAGAAGATCGCCAGGCGAGGGCACCACCTCGTGCGCGAATACCGTGTCGACCCTTTCGCACTGACGAGGGTGCGTGAGGTGATGACTTCTAAGGTCGAAAGCGTGCCGGCGACGATGACTCTGCATGGCGCAGCAGCCTTCCTGACCGCGCCAGAGACACGGCATCCGAGCTTTCCGGTGGTGGATGAGAACGGGCATGTGCTCGGCCTCATCGATCCGCCGGCGATCCTGCGCTGGCGCCGTGCCGGTACCCACCGCACCACGACGCTTGGTGCGCTGCTGGCCGGCAGCAAGGTGACGCTCGCCTATCCGGATGAATATCTGGAGGGCCTCTCCGACAAGCTACTGACGGCCAACGTCTCCCATCTGCCGGTCGTCACCCGCGAAGGGTCGCAACTGGTCGGCTATGTCGGCTGGAAGGATCTTATGCGCGTGCGGTCGAGGAAACAGGCCGAAGAGCGCGAGCGTTCGACCTTGCTTGGCTTCCGCACCAGACGCAGGAAAACGGAAGACGTGGTCGAGGGCCTTTAGAGACGCGTTCCGCGCTTCGCCCACTCCAGGACATGGAGCCTCAGCGCCGAGGACAGGTTGGTGTCGCGCGGACGCGTCTCGTCGACTTCGGCGACAAGAGCGGCGAGCGTCAATTGCCGGGCGGCCGCGATCGCGACGAGGTCGGCATAGAAGGGCTTTTCGAGCGAATAGCTGGTGCGGTGACCGCGAATGGTCACCGAACGCTTTTCAACCGCGCTCACTGGTGGTCTTCGGCGCCGGATGGCTCGCGGCGGTGCCCAGCGACGAAGGTCTCGGCCTTGTCGGCGACCAGGCGGTCGCGTTGCTTCTCTGCCTTGGAGCGGCCGTACAACGCCCGGTTCTGTTCGGCGACGCGCACATTCTCGTCCCGCGCCTTCTGCTTGCGAGCCTGGCGGAGATTGACGATGTCGGCCATGGCGTGATCCGAAGGCCTATTTCTTGCGGAAGGCGTCGAGCGAGACCACTTCGGCGCCCTTGGTGGCGGCGTCCGCCGCCGCGGGCTTCTTCTCCGCCTCGGCGGCGGCCTTCTTCTCGGCCTTCGGCTTTTTCTCGGAGACGATGGTCAACGGCTCGGGCGTGGCTTGGGCGGCTGGTTCCTCGGCTGCACCGTCCGTCTTGACGTCGAATTCGAGCTCGAAGTTGACCGACGGATCATAGAAGCCGCGTACGGCCGAGAACGGGATTTCGAGCTTTTCCGGCACGTCGGAAAAGGACAGGCCGACCTCGAAGCCGGTGTCGGTCACCTTCAGGTCCCAATACTGGAACTGGATGACGATGGTCATCTGCTCGGGATAGCGCTCGCGCAGCCGCGACGACACGCGCACGCCCGGCGCGCCCGTCAGGAAGGTGATGAAGAAGTGGTGGTTGCCGGGGAGGCCGGTGCGCGCGACCTCGGCCAGGACCTTGCGCATGACGCCGCGCAACGCCTCCTGGGCCAGAATATCGTAGCGGATGTGGTCGTCGGCCATGTGGCGGTCGGGTTCCGTTGAATCGTCCGCATAGCTGTAATCAAGCTTGAGGGCGGCGTAAACCTGATATAGACGCGCCGCCGCGTCGAAGCGAGGACTATTGCCAACGATTTGATCGGCAAGGCGGCTTGCCGGCAAGCGCAAATGTTATGCGTTAGCCAGCGCAGTGTGTTTCTTGGCGCTGCTCGGGGCAGGGCGCTTGCCGAAAGCGCGCAGGAAGGTGCGCACGCCATTCGTCGCCGATTGCACCACCTCGTCCTCGCGCGGCGTGCCGCCGAGCATGAAGGTGGTCTGCAGTTCGGCATTGACCAGGCCGAGGAACTGGCGTGCCGCCACGTCGGGGTCCGCGATCGACAGGTAACCGCCGTAGGCGAGGCGGGCAAAGCGCGCGGCGATTGCCGGCCATGTCCTGCCCGGTCCCTGTTCGTGCCATTCGGCAAACAGTTCGGGATAGCGCTCGCCTTCGGTCTGGATAAGCTTGCGCAGGAATTTTCCGTCGCGGTTGCAGATGCAGTTCTGGTTCAAGCGCACGGCAAAGCCGATCAGATCCGCCTCAAGATCGTTGGGCTGATCGGGGAAGGTGGCAATGGTGGCGAAGATGCCGGCATTGCAGCGTTCGGTCAGATCACGAACCACCGCGACGAACAGTTTCTCCTTGTCGCCGTGATGGTTGTAGATGGTCTGGCGCGAGACGCCGGCTTCGGCAGCGATCAGATCGATGTTGGCGCCGGCGAAACCTTCGCGGCAAAACACGGTGGCGGCGGAGTCGACGATCGACAGGCGCTTGGCCTCATGGCCACGTGGCGGGAAAATGTCAGGAGAAACGTGCAGCTTCATGAAAAACTATATAGAGGCGATTGACGATTTAGACAAGAGTGTCTAAATTTGTGGACACAAGATTAACAGATTTCACGATGGGACGAATAGAATTCGCTCGTGGAGTGTCGGAACCTCATGGGATGGAACGTCCTAGGGTTAGACGTCGCCCGGCGGCGGCAACCAGATTGAAAGAAACCTTTATCATGAGTCCCAAATTCCTCCGCATTGCGGTCGTGCTCGGCCTGTTGTCCGCCATCGGCCCGTTTGCCATCGACATGTATCTGCCGGCGCTGCCGTCGATCGGCGCCGATCTGCATGCCGGCACCGCTGCCGTGCAGATGAGCCTGTTGATCTTCTTCCTGTCGATGGGTTTTGGCCAGATCGTCGTCGGGCCGATCTCCGACATGGTCGGCCGCAAGCTGCCGCTTTATGGCGGCCTCGCGCTGTTCATGGTCGGCGGCATCGGTTCGGCAATGGCGCCGACCATCGAATGGCTCATCGCTTTCCGCTTCCTGCAAGGCCTTGGCGCCAGCGCCGGCATGGCCGTTCCGCGCGCCATCGTGCGCGATCTGCACACCGGCAATGAGGCCGCCAAGCTGATGTCCTTGCTGATGCTGGTGTTCTCGGTGTCGCCGATCCTGGCGCCGCTGACCGGCAGCGTGATCATCGAGAATTTCGGCTGGCGCGCCGTGTTCTGGACGGTGACGGGCGCTGCTCTGCTGGCCACAATCCTTTTGGCGACCTCGCTCAAGGAGACTCGGCCGGTGGAAGACCGCGCCGGATCCTCCTTCGGTACCGCGCTGTCGGCCTATCGCTTGCTGATGGGCGACCGGAACTTCCTCGGCCTGACGGCGATCGCCGGCTTCGGTATTGCGAGCTTCTTCGTCTATCTGTCGAGTTCGTCGTTCATCCTGATCGACCATTACGGCCTGTCGCCTTCGGTCTACAGCGTGTTCTTCTCGATCAATGCGGTCGCCTTCATCGGCATGTCGCAAATGACGGGACTGCTGGCCGAGCGCTTCGGGCTGCGGCGCGTGGTGCGCGTCGCGGTGACCGGCTATGCCACGACGATGGTAGTGCTGTTTGCGGTGATGGCGACCGGCATCGACCGGCTCGACGTGATGGCGGCACTGCTGTTCGTCGGCTACGGCTTCCTCGGCCTGGTCATTCCGACCACTTCGGTGCTGGCCATGGAAGAGCATGGCGAGATCGCCGGCACGGCTTCGGCGCTGATGGGCACGCTGCATTTCGCCATCGGCGCACTCGCCATGGGTGTTGCCGGCGTGTTCTTCGACGGCACGCCGCTGCCGATGGTGGCCGGCATAACGCTGTGCGCGGTGATCTCGTTCACGCTGGCCAAAGTCACGCTCGGCCGCTGGCGCGAAGCCGTCGAGGCGCCGGCGGAATAAGCGACCACAAACAAATGAAAAAGGCCGGGTTCACCCGGCCTTTTTCATGCCAATCCCGTCTCGGCCAACACAAAGCGCAGCCGCTCCTCGGCCGGCGCCAAAGGCAGCGGGACAAGTTCATAACCCAGTTCCGTGTAGACGCCGATCAGCGCATGACAGGTGCGCTCGGCCTCCTCAAGCGTCTGCTTGCGCTCCTCATCATGCGCGAAGATTTCCGGCCAGGGCGGAGCGACGATGACGCGCGGATTGTAGCGGAAGCGCTCGGCGGCGGAGCTGACATGCCGGGGCACCGGCAGGCCGCTCAGCCTGAGATAGCCAAGCGTGTCCGGCACGCCGCGGTCGAAAAAGACAGGGCGCCCGGTCTGTTCGCGCGCAGCCTGATACGAGCGCATCTCCCACGACAGCATCAGTTCGGCAAGCAGCGCCCGATCGCGCCAGGGCAAAGCAGTCCCGCCTATGTCGGACTGGTCGCGGATAATGCCACGCCCGGCTTCGAGCGAGGTGGCAAAGCCTGCCCGGCGCAGGGCTTCGATCAAAGTGGTCTTGCCGGAGCCGGGACCGCCGGTCAGCACGAAGAATCGATCGGAATCGTTTTGCATGTTTCGTCCCTAGAGAAGGGCACGCGGCGGGGCGCCTTCGCGGCCATTGGCCATCCGAAGGTCTGGCCAGCGGGAGTTGCCGTTGCGCGTGACGCATATCGAAGGAGGGGAGAAGTGGAGGTTTCTGTTGCCAGGTACCTCCGAACCCCGCCTAGAAGTGCGAACCTCTAGGGCTTGATTTGAAGCTATCGCACCGCTTACGCGGCGAGACGTGCTTCCGCATAGTTGTCATTTGCAACTACAGGTTTAGCCCGATGACGGTGGTACCATGCCGGGCAAAAGTACGATCTTTACACCTTCGTCGATCCTATTTCGCCCCCAGCAAAAACCGCTCTGTCGCCGACAGCGGCTTTTGGTGGAGGCGCCGGGTACCGCCCCCGGGTCCGAACGGCTTATTTCATCGCCCATTTATCGCCATAGTCGGTCAAGCCGACACACCGAATATAGGGGGCCATCGCAAGAAATGAAAGGCCGCAATGGCACTTTGTCCCCGTGTCAAAACCGCATCTCCTAAGGGTTGACTTGGGCGCGGTCTCAACCGAAGCTTTGCCACGGTGAGGAGTTACCGACCTAGCGCACAAGTTGCAGCAGCGCGCCACAGCCCTCATCGTTCGGATCCGTGGCGCCGACGAGGGGAATTTTGATGGCCGACTATCTTGCAGACGTGAAGAAATACGACGCTGGCGCCAGTGCGGATGCGGTCGAAAAGATCGTAAAGCACCTGGGCATCGCGCTCAGGAACCGTGATTCCTCGCTGGTATCCTGCACCGACCCAAAGGAACTCGGTCGTGTCAGGGACAACTGGGTCGCCAAGAAGCTCGGCATCGCCGATGCCGGCAAGGCCGACGCAGCCATCGAAAAGACCTGCAAGGCGATGGCGGCCGATAACACCAAGAGCCGGGTTACCTTCTACTACCTAGTTGCGAAGGACCTGGGCAAGCTCGGCTCCCTCTGACAAGCGCGCGTCAATTTGCAGGGCTGGCGCGGTCTAGGCGCCAGCCGGTGATGTTGTTGGGGACTGGCTGGCTTCGGGCAGGGCTCACGCTGCTTTGTGGTGTTCCATTGCCTGCCCGTCAGCTATGATTGCTGGACAACCGAATCGAGCCGGAACCGATGCGCCAGTATCTCGACCTCCTGCAGCATGTGCTGGACAACGGCGCTGATCGCGGCGACCGCACCGGCACGGGAACGCGCTCCGTCTTCGGCTACCAGATGCGTTTCGACCTGGCGCGCGGCTTTCCGGTCACCACCACCAAGAAGCTGCATCTCAAGTCGATCATCCATGAGCTTTTGTGGTTCCTGGCCGGCGACACCAACATCAAATACCTCACCGATAACGGCGTTTCGATCTGGGACGAATGGGCCGACGAGAACGGCGATCTCGGCCCGGTCTACGGCAAGCAGTGGCGTTCCTGGCCGGATGGCCATGGCGGCTCGATCGACCAGATCGCGAATCTTCTCAAGGGGATACGCAAAAATCCTCAATCGCGGCGGCTGATCGTTTCGGCGTGGAATCCGGCCGAGGTGGAAGCGATGGCGCTGCCGCCCTGCCACTGCCTGTTCCAGTTCTACGTTTCGGAAGGGCGGCTTTCATGCCAACTCTACCAGCGTTCGGCCGATATCTTCCTCGGCGTTCCGTTCAACATCGCTTCCTACGCACTGCTGACGCTGATGGTGGCGCAGGTCACCGGGCTGAAACCGGGCGATTTTGTCCACACGCTTGGTGACGCGCATCTCTACTCGAACCATTTCGAGCAGGCGCGCGAGCAATTGCGGCGTACGCCGAGGGCGCTGCCGACGATGTGGATCAATCCGGAGGTGAAGGACCTGTTCGCCTTTCGCTTCGAGGATTTCCGGCTGGAAAACTACATCGCCGATGCGTCGATCAAAGCGCCGATCGCTGTCTAAGGCATGTTGATATTCAGGTGATGCCGACCTGCAAAGGGCAGTCTCCTGCGCTTCCGGTGCTCACGTACGAAATGTACGCTCCGCTCCGGTTCTCGGAACCCACCGTTTTCGACTCGGCCTGACCTGAATCTCAACACACCTAGGCCCCAATAGCGGGTTTGCACGGTGGCTCCCTTGACGATCACGGTAGTCGTTCCCTTGGGGATGTTGCGGGCACTGATCTTCATCGGGGTTCCCTTTCCAGGGTCTCTCTGCTGATCTTACCGGAACTATCGGTGTCGCATAGACGCTTTCGTAGGGCGTCGGGCCTTCCCTTGTTATATTCATCCGGATATATCGGTTGGCAGGCTTCGAGCCGACCGGATTTCAAAGCAGGGAGAGTTTTCCATGACGGGCAAAGGTTTCGGGTTGAGGGCGATCGCCATGGGCGGTTTTGCTGCGACTTTGATGGCCGTCGTGCCGGCAGCACATGCGGAAGACAAAGTGGTGGTGTTTGCCGCGGCCAGCCTCAAGGACGCGCTCGACGCGGTGAACAAGGCCTGCGAGGCCGATGTCGGCGAGGCCGCGACCGTTTCCTACGCCGCAAGCTCGGCGCTGGCGAAGCAGATCGAGGGCGGGGCGCCGGCCGACATCTTCATCTCGGCCGACCTCGACTGGATGAAATATCTGTCCGACAAGAAGCTGATCAATCCCGACACAGAAGTGAAGCTGCTCGGCAACGAGATCGTGCTGGTGGCGCCGAAGGACTCGACTGTTGAGACCAAGATCGAGAGGGGCTTCGACCTCGCCAAGCTGATCGGCGACGGCAAGCTCGCCATGGGCGATTTCAAGGCGGTGCCGGCCGGCAGATACGGCAAGGCCGCACTCGAATCGCTTGGTGTCTGGTCCTCGGTCGAAGGCAAGGTGGCGCAGGCCGAGAATGTGCGCGCCGCGCTGAAGCTGGTTTCGACGGGCGAAGCAGCCCTTGGCCTCGTGTACGCCACCGACGCGCATGCCGAAAAGGGCGTCAAGGTGGTCGGCACCTTCCCGGAGGATTCGCATCCGCCGATCATCTATCCGGTTGCCCAGACCGCCGATTCGAAGGACAAGGATACGCCGGCTTTCCTGAAATGCCTGCAGTCGGCCGAGGCCGGCGCGCTGTTCAAGGATCAGGGTTTTACCGTGCTCGCGCCGAGCAACTGAGTTCCAAGGGGCTTCATCTCGCATATGAACTGGCTGCTGGACCTCACTCCCGACGAATGGAATGCGGTCCGGCTGTCCATCAAGGTGGCGACGGTGGCGATGCTCGCCAGCCTGCCGCCGGGCATATTGATCGCGCTGCTGCTTGCGCGAGGGCAATTCTGGGGCAAGACGCTGCTCAATGGGCTGGTGCATCTGCCGCTGATCCTGCCACCCGTGGTGACCGGCTATTTGCTGCTGCTGACCTTTGGCCGGCGCGGCCCGGCCGGCGCCTTCCTGGCCGAGCATTTCGGTATTGTTTTCTCCTTCCGCTGGACGGGTGCGGCACTCGCTTGCGGCATCATGGGCTTTCCCCTGATGGTGCGGGCGATCAGGCTGTCGATCGAGGCGGTGGACCGCAAGATGGAAGCGGCGGCGGGAACGCTCGGCGCCAATCCACTCTGGGTATTCGCCACCATCACGCTGCCGCTGATCCTGCCTGGGCTGATCGCCGGCGCCATCCTGGCCTTCGCCAAAGCGATGGGCGAGTTCGGCGCGACCATCACTTTCGTCTCCAACATTCCCAATGAGACGCAGACATTGCCGTCGGCGATCTACACCTTCACGCAGGTGCCGGGTGGCGATGAAGGCGCGCTTCGTCTGACGCTGATTTCCATCGTCATTTCGATGGCCGCACTGGTGGCTTCGGAAGTGCTGGCGCGGCGTGTCGGCCGGCGGATGGACATCGAATGAGCGTTCTCGTCGACATCAGCCACCGGCTGGGCGGTTTCGCCATCGACGCCCGCTTCGAGAGTGCCGGGCGGCTGACGGCGCTGTTCGGGCCGTCGGGGTCGGGCAAGACCACGCTGATCAACATGATCGCCGGGCTAATCCGGCCCGAAGAGGGACGCATCGAGGTCGACGGCCGCGTGCTGGTCGACACGGATGCCGGCATTTTCGTGCCGAAGCACAAGCGCCGTATCGGCATGGTGTTCCAGGATGCGCGTCTGTTTCCGCATATGAGCGTGGCCAGCAATCTGCGTTACGGCCTCTGGTTCACGCCGCCGGCGCAGCGCTATGCGGATATGGCTGCCGTCGTCGAGCTGCTCGGCATTGGCCCGCTGCTGGACCGGCGGCCGGCAAAGCTCTCGGGCGGCGAGAAGCAGCGCGTGGCGATCGGCCGGGCACTTCTGGCCAGCCCCAGACTGCTCCTCATGGACGAGCCGTTGGCCTCGCTCGACGAGGCGCGCAAGGCCGAAATCCTGCCCTATATCGAACGGCTGCGCGATGAGACGAAAATCCCGATCGTCTATGTCAGCCATTCCGTCGCCGAGGTGGCGCGGCTGGCCAGCGACGTGGTGATGCTGGCGCAAGGCAATATCATCGCCAGCGGACCGACCGAGGCCGTGATGCAAAGGCTCGACCTGTTGCCGGTGGAAGAGCGCGGCGAAGGCGGCGCTGTGCTGGACACCAGGGTGCTGCGTCATGACGAGACTTTCGGCATGACCGTGCTCGGCTCGGCGGCAGGCGAGATCCGCGTGCCGCGGCTGGCGGTGAAGGCGGGGGCGCCGGTGCGCGTTCGCATCCGTGCCCGCGATGTGATGATCGCCACCGAACATCCGGCAGGCCTCAGCGCGCTCAACATCCTGCCGGGAACCATTACCGCGATAAGCCCCGGTGAGGGTCCGGCGGTCGAGGTCGGTATCGACTGCAACGGCGCAACCGTGCTTGCCCGCATCACCGAACAGTCGCGGCAGACGCTGAAGCTCCATCTTGGCGGCAGGGTTTTCGCGGTGGTCAAGACAGTGAGCTTCGACAGGGCCAACACCGGCGTCGGGCTGCCCGCCGAGGCGGATGGATGATCACCGCTATGTCTTTTTGGAATAGCGGTTTCGCCAGGGAGCTTCTAGAATGGGATCGGGTGTGACCGCGGAGGAGCAAAAATGCCGTCGCTGAGCTTGCGGATAAATCTCGACCCCAACGGACGCATCGGACCCGGCAAGGTCGAACTCCTGGAACAGATTGCCGCCTTCGGCTCGATCTCGGCCGCGGCGCGCGGCATGGAGATGTCCTACAAGCACGCCTGGGACCTGGTCGAGGACATGAACCGGGTGTTCGGCAAGCCGCTGGTGGCGGCGCAGACCGGTGGCCGCAAGGGCGGCGGTGCGCAACTGACGGCCGTGGGGCTGGCAGTGGTCAGCCGCTTCCGCGCCATCGAGCGTGCGGCGGCCGCCGCGGCAGCGACGCATATGGAGGCACTGCAGGCGGAGATTGATGCTGGATAGGGAGTAGGGACTAGTCGTCTTCTCCTGACTTGCGCAGCAGATAGGTGTCCATGATCCAGCCCTTTCTTTTGCGGGCTTCTTCCCTCGTCTTCTCAATTTCTTCGCCGACATCGCCTAGGCGGCCGGAGAGGGTGATTTCGTCCTTGGTGCCGAGATAAGCGCCCCAGTGGATGATCAGATCCTTGTCGGCCAGCGTGTTGAAGGCGCATTTGCCGTCCAGCAGGACGACCGCGCTGCCGGCATTGTCCGGCATGCCTTCCTCGGTCAGGCGGCGGCCGGTGGTGATGAGGACGGAATCGCCAATGCGATTCAGCGCCATCTTGTGGCTGGCGGCAAGTGCCTGGACAGCGGTGATGCCAGGTATCACCTCAAGCTCGAACGCGACATTGCCTCGCAAGCGCACGCGCTCGAGGATGCGCAACGCGCTATCATAGAGCGAAGGATCGCCCCAGATCAGGAAGGCACCGCAGCCATCCTCTGCAATCTCGTCGCGGATCAGGCTCTCGTAGATCGCGGCGATGGCTTCATGCCAATCATCGACGGTCGAGCGATAGGAGGGGTCCGGCCCATTTTCTACTGGCAGGTCGCGCACGGGCACGTCGAATTCGACACGGCGTGACTTCGGATTGGTGACGAAGCGGTCGCAGATATGACGGCGCAGCTCGGCAAGGTCGTTCTTTTTCTCCCCCTTGTCGGGAATGAAAAGCACATCTGCCTGGTTCAGGCCTGATATGGCCTGAACGGTCATATGGTCGGCATTGCCGGCGCCGATGCCGATGACGAGAAGCTTGCGCATGGACGAACTCCTGCCCGATCGGAACCTGTTAGTCCAGACCGCGTGGTCCAGACCCGTTTGGTGCGCCCGCGAATGCGGAAGGGCTTTGAAACGCGACATTGAAACGGCTAGGGTCGTCAGGGCATTCTAGCCGAGGGGGCTTCCATGTTGCGAAATGTTGTGACCGCCGTGCTGGCCCTGTCGGCCGCGCCCGCCCTCGCCAATGATTCGGTTGCCGAACTTGGCACCGGCGGCCTGATCCTGTCGCGCAGCGACGCCGTGGCGATGCAAAGCGAGGACCTCTTCATCTCGCCGGAAAAGGTGACGGTCGACTACGTCTTCCACAACAACACAGACAAGGACGTCGACGCCATCGTCGCTTTCCCGATGCCCGATATCTCAGGCAATCCCGAAGAGATCCCGGCGATCCCTGAAAATCAGAGCGACAATTTTCTCGGTTTCGAGGTGACGATCGATGGCGCGCCGGCAAAGCCGCAGCTCGAGCAGAAGGTTTTGGCGCTCGGCATCGACGTCAGCGCCGAGCTGAAGGCGCAGAATGTGCCATTCTATCCATTCGGCGATGCGGCGCAGGCGGCCCTGGCGAAGCTGCCGCAGGCGGTTACCGATGACTGGGTCAATCGCGGCATCATCATCGAGGACAGCGGCAGCGACGGCACCGAGACGAACAAGGTCTACACGCCGTTCTGGCAATTGCGTTCGACCTATTGGTGGCGTTCGACCTTTCCGGCCAACAAGGACGTCCACGTGTCCCACCGCTACAAGCCGAGCGTCGGCGGCACGTCTTCGGTCAGCTTTTTCTACGACGACAAGTTCCAGGGGCAGTACGCCACCTACAAGACGCGCTACTGCATGGATGACACATTCGAGAACGCGGTCCGCAAGGCGGCCAAGGATGGTCCAGACGGCTATCCGCAGTACAACGAAAGCCGCATTGCCTATATCCTGACCACTGGCGGCAACTGGGCGGCAGGCACGATCGGCAAGTTCAAGCTGACGGTCGACAAGGGCAATCCGAGAGCCCTGGTCTCGTTCTGCGGCGACAATGTCAAAAAGGTCGGGCCGACGACATTCGAGATGACGGCGGATGATTTCTATCCCGAGCACGACATCGACATCCTGATCCTCGATCCAACGGACGACAACTGATGCACGTCGCAATCTACGTTGCCATTGCCGAGAACGGCGTGATCGGGCGAGACGGCGGGTTGCCCTGGCGGCTGTCCACCGATCTCAAGCGCTTCAAGGCCGACACGATGGGCAAGCCCATCATCATGGGCCGCAAGACCTATGAGGGCATCGGCCGGCCGCTGCCGGGCAGGCTGAACATCGTCGTCACCCGCGACAAGGCCTGGCGCGCCGAGGGCGTCGAGGTGGCGCATTCGCTCGAAGCCGCGATCCAGCTGGCAACGGTGCGCGGGCGCTGCATGGTCGGTGTGGACGAGGTCTGCGTCATCGGCGGCGGCGAAATCTATGCCCAGGCGCTGTTGCTGGCTGACCGGCTGCACGTCACCCATGTGCTGGCAGCGGTCGACGGCGATGCGCATTTCCCGCGGATCGATCCGGATTCCTGGCGCGTTGTCAGCTCGCAGGAGGTTCCAGCCGGGGAAAAGGACAGCCACGCGACGCGCTATTCGGTTTACGAGCGCGGCCGCGAGAGACATTGAATGATAAATGGGGCATTGAAGGAAGACAAAGGGTCGCGACCGGACCAAATCGGACGAAGTCGACAACGCATCGCGTTGAAAGCGCCTCGTGGCGTCCCTATAGAAGAACGATACTGGATTTTGCGCCGTAATACCGGCGCTTGAGGGAATTCCAAGCGAAAGGACATTCATGCCCTGGAACGATAAGAGCGGCGGTGGCGGCGGCCCATGGGGCGGCGGCGGCGGCAATCAGGGACCCTGGGGGCAGGGACCAAAGGGACCGAGCGGCCCACAAGGCTCGCCTCCCGATCTCGAAGACATTATCCGCCGCGGCCAGGACCGGCTGAGGCGCGCTCTGCCGGGTGGCGGTGGCGCAAGCCCGGCTATTTTCGCGCTGATCGCGGCGGCACTCGTGGTGCTGTGGGCGTTCAAGGCGGTTTACACCGTGCAGCCCGACGAGGTCGCGGTCGAACTGCGCTTCGGCAAGCCGAAGGCCGAACTGTCGCAGCCCGGCCTGCATTTCCATTGGTGGCCGCTCGAAACCGTCGAGACAGCCAAGATTTCCGAGCAGCTCGTCGATATCGGCGGCGGCGGCGCGACGAGTGGCAACACGTCCGGGCTGATGCTTACCGGCGACCAGAACATCGTCAACGTCCAGTTCTCGGTGGCCTATCAGGTCTCCGACCCGCGCGCGTATCTGTTCGACGTGTCCGATCCCGACGGCATGCTGCGGCAGGTTGCCGAAAGCGCCATGCGTGAAGCCGTCGGCCGCCGGCCGGCGCAGGACATCTTCCGCGACGACCGCCAGGGCATTGCCGCCTCGGTGCGTGAAATCATCCAGACGACGCTGGACGGCTACAAGGCCGGTCTCAACGTCAATGCCGTCTCGATCGAGGATGCGGCACCGCCACGCGAAGTGGCCGATGCGTTCGACGAGGTGCAGCGCGCCGAGCAGGACGAAGACAAGTTCGTCGAGCAGGCCAATCAGTACTCCAACCAGAAGCTCGGCCAGGCACGCGGCGAGGCCGCACAGATCCGCGAAGACGCGGCCGCCTACAAGAACCGGGTCGTGCAGGAAGCCGAAGGCGAGGCGCAGCGCTTCATCTCGGTCTATAACGAGTATGCCAAGGCGCCCGACGTGACACGCAAGCGCCTCTACCTCGAAACCATGGAGAAGGTTCTGAAGGATTCCACCAAGGTCATCGTCGAGCAAGGCAACGGGCAGGGTGTTGTGCCCTATCTGCCGCTGCCGGCATTGCAGCCGAAAGCGCCGCCACCAGCCGCTCCTGCTGGCGCTACGGGAGGTAACCAGTGATGGCCAACCGTCTCCCCATCATCGTCGTCGCAGCAGCGATCATCCTGTTCCTGCTCTATTCTTCGGTCTTCGTGGTCAATGCGCGCCAGCAGGCGCTGGTGCTCAGGTTCGGCGAGATCGTCGACGTCAAGAGCAAACCCGGCATCTACTTCAAGGCGCCGTTCTCGTTCTTTGACGCCGATACGGTGCAGCTGATCGAGAACCGGGTGCTGCGCTTCGACCTCGACAACATTCGCGTCCAGGTGTCGGGCGGCAAGTTCTATGAGGTAGACGCCTTCATCGCCTATCGCATCTCGGATCCGCGCGTCTTCCGCTCTGCCGTGTCCGGTCAGATCGAGCTGGCCGAAGCCCGGCTCAGGACGCGTCTCGACGCTGCCTTGCGCCGCGTCTACGGTCTGCGCGATTTCGAAGCCGCACTCTCCGAACAGCGCGCCGTGATGATGCGCGAAGTCCGCGATCAGCTCAGGCCCGACGCCACGTCGCTTGGCCTGCAGATCGAGGATGTCCGCATTCGCCGCACCGATCTCACTGCCGAGGTTTCGCAACAGACCTACGACCGCATGAAGGCGGAACGCCTGGCAGAGGCTGCGCGGCTGAGGGCGCGCGGCAATGAAGCGGCACAGCGCATCACGGCCCGCGCCGATCGCGAAGTGGTCGAGATCGTCGCCGAGGCGCAGAAAGAGTCGGAAATCCTGCGCGGCGAGGGCGAAGCCCAGCGCAGTGCCACCTTCGCGGGAGCGTATCAGCGCGATCCGGCCTTCTTCGACTTCTACCGGTCGATGAATGCCTATGGCACGGCGCTGGACAACACCGGGACGACGATGGTGCTGTCGCCGAACTCGGAGTTCTTCCGCTTCTTCCGCAATCCCGACGGCAGCGAGGCGCCGGCGAAGCCGGTTTCGCCGGCCCCAACCGCTCCGGCGCCGGCACCTGCCGCGCCGGCGACACAGCCAAGCACCGGCCAGTAGCTGCCGGTGCAGGATTTTCTCGCCGCCATGGGTCTTGTCCTTGTGATAGAAGGTCTTGTCTATGGCGGCTTTCCCGGCCTTGCCAGGAAGCTTGCCACCGAAGTGCTGTCGCTGCCCGAGAACGCGCTGCGGATTGCCGGGCTGGCGGCGATCGGCATCGGTGTCGGCATCGTCTGGCTGGTGCGAGGCGGATGACGGCGGCGAGCTACGATCCCGGGATACGAGCTTCGATCCTGGGATACGAGTTTCGATCCGGGATAATTGATGATTTATCCTCTGCCGATAGTCGTAGCCGCAAACGTGCCGTATTTTTTGCCAACATGGCGCGACGCGGCGTTTTCGTCGAAGCGCTTTTCTTTTCAAGAATACCGGGAGGCTTCTCGATGACATCCAATACTATTTTGCGCGCGGCACGGCGGACGTTCATCGCCGGCGCGGCGGCACTTCTTGTCAGCGCCGTCGCTGTCCCGTCCTTCGTGACGCCGGCATTTGCCGCGGATGGACCCGCTTCGGTCGCCGACCTGGCGGAAGGCCTGCTCGGCGCGGTGGTCAACATCTCGACCTCGCAGACGGTCAAGGGCACTGAAGGTCCGGGCGCGGTACCGATGCCGCAATTGCCCGAGGGGTCGCCCTTCCAGGATTTCTTCGACGATTTCTTCAAGAACCGCGGCGGCGACAAGGATAATAGCGGGCAGAAGGTGCAGTCGCTGGGCTCCGGCTTCGTCATCGATGCCGAGCAAGGCATCGTCGTCACCAACAACCATGTCATCGCCGACGCCGACGACATCGAGGTCAATTTCTCCGACGGCATCACCTTGAAGGCGACGCTGGTCGGCACCGACACCAAGACCGATGTCGCCGTGCTGAAGGTCGATCCGAAGGGCCACAAGCTGACAGCCGTGAAGTTCGGCGATTCCACCAAGATGCGCGTCGGCGACTGGGTGATGGCGATCGGCAATCCGTTCGGCCTCGGCGGCACGGTGACGGTCGGCATCGTCTCGGCCCGCAACCGAGACATCAATTCCGGCCCCTATGACGACTTCATCCAGACCGATGCCGCGATCAACCGCGGCAATTCCGGTGGACCGCTGTTCAACAGTGCGGGCGAGGTCATCGGTATCAACACAGCGATCATCTCGCCGTCCGGCGGCTCGATCGGCATCGGCTTCTCCATTCCCTCGCAGCTCGCCTCGGGCGTCGTCGACCAGTTGCGTCAGTTCGGCGAGACGCGGCGCGGCTGGCTCGGCGTGCGCATCCAGCCGGTGACCGACGACATCGCCGAGAGCCTCGGCATGGCGACCGCCAAGGGCGCGCTGGTTGCCGGCGTCATCAAGGGCGGTCCGGTCGACAATGGCACCATCCAGGCCGGCGACGTCATCATCAAGTTCGACGGCAAGGACATCCATGAAATGCGCGACCTGCCGCGCGTGGTCGCCGAAAGCCCGGTCGGCAAGGCGGTCGATGTGCTCATCGTGCGCAAAGGTGTCGAGCAAACCGTGAAAGTGACGCTTGGCCGGCTCGAGGATGGCGAGAAGCTCGCCAGCGGCGAGGACGGCAGCAACACCGACCAGGACAAGGGCGACAAGGCTCCAGCCGTTTCGACGGCTTCGGTGCTCGGCATGACCGTGGGCGAACTGAACGACGAGACGCGCAAGAAGTTCAGCATTGCCGCCGATGTTTCCGGCGTCGTCATCACCGACGTTACCAAGGACTCTGCCGCCGCCGAGCGCGGCATTCAGCCGGGCGAGGTTATCACTGAGATCGCACAGGAATCGGTTGCCACGCCCAAGGACGTCATGGACCGGATCGGCGCCTTGAAGGAACAGGGGCGCAAGAATGCGCTGCTGATGCTGGCATCGAAGACCGGCGAGCTCAGGTTCGTGACGATCCGGATGGACTGAGGTCCGGAAGATCCGGCAACACGACACTGACAGAAACAGGGCGGCTCTAAATCTTTGTTTTGACGCAATTCCGGACGGAAAACCGTTTCACACTTTTCCTGGAATTGCTCTAGCGAGCCGCCCTTTTTCTTGCCTGCCAGTCCTGACGCGACAGCCTGTAGAGGACATGCCGTTTGAGATGCGGATGGCTGTCGGGAATGCTGGGGTGGTCGAAATCGCCGGACGGATCTGCGGTCATGCCGAGGCGTTGCATGACGGCGGTGGAGCGGCGGTTGGCCACGACGGCGAATGACACGATTTCATCGAGGCCAAGCGTCTCGAAGCCGTAGGCCAGCCATGCTTCGGCTGCCTCGGTGACATAGCCCTTGCTCCAGAACTCAGGTGTCAGCCGCCAGCCGATCTCGACGGTGCCGGCCGGCAGCGATGGCACATGATCGGTGTCAAGGAGACCGATGAAGCCGATGCATTCACTGGTGGCGGTGATCTCGGCGGCGGCAAAACCGTATCCGTCCTCCGCGATCCAGGCCCGGAACTCGTCCATCTTGGCATCCGCCTCGGCGCGGTCGCGGCGGAACGGAAAGAACTCCATCACCTGTTCGTCGGAGTTGATGCGGTGGAACAGGTCGCGGTCGCGATCCTCCCAGTTGCGCAGGATCAGGCGCTCGGTACGCATTGTTTTCATTGCACAAACTCTTCCTGCCTGTAGCCCTGCACATAAAGCAATGCGGTCAGGTCGCCATGGTCGATGCGGATCTTTGCCTGTGCCGCGACCGTCGGTTTGGCGTGAAGCGCGATACCTGTGCCGGCCAGGCGGATCATGTCGAGATCATTGGCGCCGTCGCCGACGGCGATGGCGTCGGCGGGCGTCAGGCCGAGGCGCCGCGAAATTTCGATCAGTGCGTTGGCCTTGGCGGCGCGGCCGAGGATTGGCTCGCCGACCAGTCCGGTGAAGCGGCCGTTCTGTTCGAGCAGACTATTGGCGCGGTTCTCCTGGAAGCCGAGCATGGCCGCAATGCGCGTCGTGAAGACCTCGAATCCGCCGGACACGAGTGCCGTCCAGGCGCCGTTGGCGCGCATGGTCTGAACCAGAGCGCGGCCGCCCGAAGCTAGCGTCAGGCGCTTGGCGACGATGCGATCGACCACGGCGGCGTCGAGACCCTTGAGCAACGCCACCCTTTCGCGCAAGGCCGGTTCGAAGGCGATCTCGCCATTCATCGATCGCGCAGTAATCGTGGCAACCCGGTCCTTGACGCCGATCTCGTCGGCCAGCTCGTCGATGCATTCCTGGTCGATCATGGTCGAATCCATGTCGGCAATCAGGATTTTCTTGCGGCGGGTTTCGGCCGGCTGGACGATCACGTCGACCGCCTCGGTGGCGAGGGCCGTGCGCAAGGCGGCACTCGTATCGGCAGCGCCAGCTGCCTCAGGCAGGACGAGATCGCAGGCAATCCCTTCCGCCAGCCAGACAACAGCGCTTGCGCCGACCGACCGTGACGCCATATTCGCAAGCGACAGCGACAAAGCGCGCTCAGTGGGACGGGAAACAAGCGTGGCGACAAGCGGCATGGAACATTCCGGCGAACAGGCGGGCGAGGGCCGCGTGAAGAACGCGATCCTGATAGCCGGACCGACCGCCAGCGGCAAGTCGGCGCTGGCGCTCGATCTGGCCGAGCGCAAGGGTGGCGTGATCGTGAACACCGATTCCATGCAGGGCTATTCGGTGCTCGACGTGTTGACCGCCCGGCCGGTGGCGGCCGATCTCGCCCGCGCACCGCATTTCCTCTACGGCCATGTCCATCCGGCCACAGCCTATTCCACCGGCGCCTGGCTGCGCGACGTGATGAAGCTGATCGACGACGGCACGCTCTCCGGCCGGCCCGTAATTTTTGTCGGCGGCACCGGGCTCTACTTTCGCGCGTTGGCCGAGGGCATTTCAGAAATGCCAGACATTCCGCAGCGGGTCCGGGACCGCTGGCGTTACGAGTTGAAGGAGCAGGGCGCCGTCAAGCTGCACGGCCTGCTGCTGCGTGAGGATTCGGCGACCGCCATGACGCTGAAGCCAACCGACAGCCAGCGCATCGTGCGGGCATTGGAGGTGCTCGACGCGTCGGGCCGTTCGATCCGGGAATGGCAGGCAGAACGTGGGCAGCCGCTCATCGACAGGGAGACCGCGCGTTTCTTCGTGATCGAGCCGGACCGGACGGCGCTGGTCGGCCGCATCGAAAAACGCTTCGACCAGATGCTGGACAAGGGCGCCCTGGACGAGGTCAAGCGGCTATCGGCGCTTGGCCTCGATCCCGAATTGCCGGCGATGAAAGCGATCGGCGTTCGCGAACTGCATGCCGCGATGGCCGGAGAGATTGGTTTTCCCGAGGCGATCGAACGCGCCAAGATCGCGACCAGGCAATACTCCAAGCGGCAGACGACCTGGTTCAGGCATCAGCTGGGGTCGGAATGGCTGAG
Source organism: Mesorhizobium sp. Root695 (assembly GCF_001428185.1). Lineage (NCBI taxonomy): Bacteria > Pseudomonadati > Pseudomonadota > Alphaproteobacteria > Hyphomicrobiales > Phyllobacteriaceae > Mesorhizobium > Mesorhizobium sp. Root695. Next base: position 183,591 of record NZ_LMHO01000003.1, read on the forward strand.
ATTGCGCCCCGGTGATGATCTGGAAACCACGATCTGATCGCTTGTTTCCATTGCAACCTGAAAAGTTTACCTGCAAGGAAAGGTTCTCGTTGCGGTTGTCCAAGTTAACCCTCCGTAAGCCCGCCCATGCCATAAGGTCAGTGGGCACTTTTCCATTGGGGAGCAGATGCGTTTCCACAAGGCGGAATCAGCATTTTTCGTCTTTATCTTCGTGATCCTGGCCGCTGGCCTGGTGACGCTGCATGCCTATGGGCTTCTGCAATCCTTCGCCAACGAGCTGCATACGGCTTCGGGCCTGGACAAGGTCATCTATCTCAACAAGCTTTTGTTTGCGACCGGCGTGCTCCTGGCTACGGCGCTGTTCTTCGGCATTTTCTTCATCTATCCGCTGATCCGCAAACAGGCGACGGAAGAAGGCAAGCTGCGCGCCATGACGGTTTCGCTCAGCGCCCGCTCGGAAACGCTGGAGCATGCCGCCCTGACCGACGGCCTGACCGGCATGCAGAACCGGCGCTATTTCGATGATGCGCTGAAGGAGTATCTTGAGGAATTCAGGCGCATCGAAAAGCCCGTCGGGCTGATGATCCTCGACCTCGACCATTTCAAGCAGGTCAACGACACCCACGGCCATGACGTTGGCGACGAGGTGCTCAAGGCCGTCGCCAACTGTCTCAAGGACATGACACGCTACCACGACGTGGTGGCGCGATTGGGCGGCGAGGAGTTCGCCGTGGTCACGCCCAACATGGATGCCGAGCTTCTGGGCAAGTTTGCCGAACGCATCCGCAAGGCGATCGCCAACATGTCGGTGCTGTCAGGCAATGTCCGCCTCAAGATCACCACCAGCGTCGGGCTTGCCGTCTGGGACCGCAAGGAGACGGCGGAAGAGTTCTATCGCCGTGCCGATCGCCAGCTCTACGAGGCGAAGAGGCAAGGCCGCAACCGCGTCTGCGCCTAAAATCCCATCACTGAATTCGTGAGGCTGGCCGCTTGGCGCCGTTTTCTGCGCTTCCGGTGCTCACGGGACTTAATGTCCGCTCCGGCTCTCGAAAACGACACCATGCGACTCAGCCTGACGAATTCCCTGACGGGATTTACCCAAGCGGTCCAGGCAGGGCGCAAGCTTGGCGCGGCTTCTCAATCAGCCGGCAGAACAACCAGGCTGCAAACTCAATCGTTTTGCGGGCGCAGGCCGAAGGTTGCGGGCTTGAGACCGTAGCGCATGTCGAAGTCGTCGTCTGATGGCGCGCGCGCGGCGGGGGGCTTGCGATAGTCGGGATCGCCCGCCTGGCGGCCTGAATCGACGACTTCCGCGAAGGCCATCGCCTGCTGCGTTGGTTTCGGCACGTTGCGCAATCGTTCCACGATCGCCACCAGATCGACATCGTCACCGGCTTTCGAAGAGGCGGCCTCTTCGCGCTTGGCCGCGCCGGGAAGCAGGTGGCTCGGCAGTTTCTCGAACTTCAGCCGCATGGTCGTCGCCACGCCTTCGCCGAAGGCGATGGCTTCGCGCTGGCCCATGGAGGACAGGAAGGCAAGCGACGAGGCGGAGGAGTCGGCAATCGCAGATCGGATGATCGCCTGGTCCTGCTCATTGGCGAGCCGCATGGCGAAGAAGGTCGAGCATTGCGACAGAATGGTCGGGTCGAGTTCTCCAGGGCGCTGAGTGACGACGCCGAGATAGCAGCCATATTTGCGGCCTTCCTTGGCGATGCGCGACAGCGCATGCCTGGTCGGCGCGAAGCCGAGACGCGGGTCGGCCGGCATATAGCGGTGCGCTTCTTCGCACAAAAACAGCAGCTGCAGCTTGCCTTCGCTCCACAGAGCGAGGTCGAAGGCCAGGCGCGCCAGCACTGAGCAGACGGAATTGACCACTTCGGACGGCATGCCGGCCATCTCGAAGCAGGTTACCGGACGGCCATGATGCGGCACGCGGAAGATGTTGCCGATCGTCTCGTGAATGGTGTCCTCGATCAGGCGCGAGTTGAACATGAAGCGGTAGCGTGGGTCGGCGGCCGCCGATTCGATGCGCGTCTTCAGCGATCTGAGCGTCGGGCGATCGGTTTTGCTCTCGAGCATGCCCATGCGCTCGTCGATCTGCTTGAGGAGGTCGGCGATGCGGTAAGGCACCGGCGTATCGGCGGTCAGCGCATCGCTGCCGCGCCGCAGATAGGCGCCGGAATTCGGATTGCGGTAAAGGTTCTTGGCGGCTGGAATCAGGTCGCGCAAGGCATCGATTTCTTCGGGCTCGGTCTCGCGGCCCCGGAACAGCACCTCGGCGAATTCCTCCAGCGTGAACATCCAGAACGGAAGATCCAAGGTTTTGGAATCAACCCTGACGCAGTATTCGGGCAGCGACGCCGCGAACTCGTTGTGCGGGTCGAGGATCAGGATGCGCAGGTCGGGCCGCGCCGCGATCGATTTGCGCAAGAGCAGCGAGACGGCGGTGGATTTGCCGACGCCGGTGGTGCCGACAATGGCGAAGTGACGCGCCAGCGTATCGTCGATGGCGATGTTTGCGGCGATCGTCTCGTCCTGCGCGAGTGTGCCGATGGTGATCGAATGACGTCCGGCGAGATCGTAGACCGCCTGCAGGTCGCGGGTGCGGATGCGGTGCGCAACGGCGCCGATATGCGGATAGGTTGTGATGCCGCGATCGAAGACCGGTCTGGCGCCGGGCTCTGTACCGTCACGCACTTCACCGACCAGTTCGATGCTGACCTCGATCGCGTTCTGGCCCTCATTACTCCAGGCGCGATCCGACTTGCCGATCTCGTAGACCAGGCCGACGGTTCGCGTGGATCCAAGATTGATGGAAATCATCTTACCGACCGTCCACAGGCCGGTCACCGCGCCGTCGACATCATCCGCATAGGCGCTGATGGTAGCGCGCGCACCATCGCATTGCACGACATTGCCCAGAATGCGCCTGTCGTTCTGCTCGGCGTTGCGGCGTTCCTGCGATGTCGGTTCTCCAACGGAGGCTTCGCGTTCGACATACATGGACAGGCCAATCCCCATTTCCCCTGGAGTATCGACCCTACAGGAATGGGGTTAAGGCTGCATGAGGCCGTGTGGTGTAGAGAGGATTAAGGAGCCCGAGAAAATTGTCGCGAGACGGCTCTTTTCCCACGTCGATGTTTCGCTATAATGGACGTATGGATGATATAATGAACGACATTTCCTCGATCATCGGCCGAAGGATACACGCCGAAAGGATTATGCGGGACTGGTCTCTGGCCGAACTGGCGGAGCGTTCCGGGGTCTCGAAGGCGATGCTCAGCGCGACCGAGCGCGGCAAGACCAGCCCGACGGCGGCTCTGCTGGTGCGCATCGCATCGGCCTTCGGCATGACCCTGTCAACCTTGATAGCGCGCGCGGAGTTGCAGGGTGGCGGGCTGCTGCGCGAGGCCGACCAGCCGGTGTGGCGCGATCCCGATACCGGCTATGTCAGACGGCACCTTTCGCCTGCTTCCGACATGCCGCTCGAGTTGATCAGGGTGCAACTGCCGACGGGCGCCAAGGTCAGCTTCCCGGCGACCACCTACGCCTTCATCAAGCAGCAGATATGGCTGATTTCCGGGCGGCTCGAATTCACCGAGGGCGATGTGGTGCACGGGCTCGAACCAGGGGATTGCCTGGCGCTAGGGGCGCCGTCGGACTGCACCTTCCATGCCCTGGAGCCCGGCGCCGACTATCTCGTCGCGCTGGTCAGGGGCTGACATCATGGCGAGAAGACCAAAGCGCTCCCACAATGGGGGGCCGCCTCTCGATGAGTACAAGGGGCCGCCCTGGGGCAAGGGCGATCCCTACATCTTCCTTGCCTGGCAGGCCGCCCATGCCAAGGCGTGGAAGGCGCCGAGCCGCGAGGTCATGCTGCTGCGCATGGACAGAGCCGAGCGGCTTGGCCTGACCTATGAGGAGTACACGCTCGAGATTCTGGAGCGCGGGCGGCATCTCAGGGAAGAAGACACCGAACGCATCAGCGCCATCAAGGCGGCGCGAAAGCGACGCCGCGTGCGCCATCTGGACTGATGGAATGCGCCTGCATCTATCGCAAATCACAGGATATCATGCGCATGAACTCGATCGAGATCGAAACACTGACCCCGGCTGCCGGGACGCAGGACATGCTGGCCGAATTGCTGGTCGCAACGGTGGCGGCCGGCGGATCGGTGAGCTTCATGCATCCGTTGGCGCCGCAGGCAGCAAAGGCATTCTGGGAGAAATCGCTGGCCGCAGCGGAAAGAGGGGAGAGGACGGTGCTTGGCGCCTGGGACGGCGAGGTCCTGGTCGGCACCGTGACCTTGCTGCTCGACTCCCCGCCCAACCAGCCGCACCGGGCCGAAATCGCCAAGCTGATGACATCAGTCGATTATCGGGGCAGGGGCGTGGGAACGCGCTTGATGCGAGCCGCCGAAAGCCTTGCGGTGGAGAAGGGCCGCACGCTGCTGGTTCTGGACACGGCGACCGAGGAGGGCGCTTCCGGCCTCTATGAGAGGTTGGGCTTCAAGCTGGCCGGCGAGATACCGGACTATGCCCTGAAGCCGCATGGCGGGCTGACCGGTACGCTGATCTACTGGAAGCGGATCGGGCCAATCTCGTAACCGGTCATGCCGGCGCGGAGAGGCGCGACAACAGCCACTGGCGGAAATCCTGCTCGGCGCCAGTCAGGCGCGCGGTCGACGCCTTGGTCAGAAAATGCCCCGATGTGCTGGAGAGTTCGAAATCGGAAAGCCTGACCAGCGTCTTGCTGTCGAGCGCCGCATCGACCAGCGGCCGTGAGCCCAAAAGCACGCCGGCGCCGGCCTTGGCCGCTTCCATGGCGGCAACGAAACTGTCGAAGCGATGCGATCGCCTGGGGTGGCCAGCCAGCCCGGCGGCGGCGAACCATTCCGCCCACATCTCGCGTGCACCGGCGACCAGAAGCAGCGGCAGGGAGGTCCAGTCCGCGTCGCCGGCGAGCGCCGGCGCCGCCACCGGCACGAGCCGCTCGGCGGTCAGCCTGTCGGCTTCGCGTCCGGGGAAGGATCCGTTGCCAAAACGGATGTCGAGCACGGAGCCCGGCAAGTCGTAGTCGGTCGGGCGATGGATCGTCACCAGATCAAGCTGGATGCGCGGCAGTGCCTTTGCCAGATCGGGCAGCGCCGGAACCAGCATCAGCAAGGCAAAGGAGATCGGTGCGCGGATCGAGACGGTCTGCACCGCGCGCGGCTCGAACAATTCCGCGGTGCTGCTGCCGATGGTGGCGAAGGCCGACTGGATGTGGGGCAGGTAGGCCGCACCCTCCGGTGACAGCGCGACGCCGCGCGCCAGCCGCGAAAACAAACGTGTCCTCAGCCGCTCCTCGAGAAACCGGATGTGCTGGCTGACGGCTGCCTGGGTGAGGCCAAGCTCGGCTGCCGCCGCGGTGAAATTCGACAGCCGCGCCGCGGCCTCGAAACTGCGCAGCCAGTCCAGAGGCGGCAAGGGTCGGGTTGTTTGAGACATTAGTGCATTATGGTCATTGGCCGAAAAATGATAATTTGAGTTATGCCTGTCGCGCGATCAACATGCAATCGGAACCCTGCGGATCGGGCCGCGGGGATGCAATGGACAGGAACGGATCTCCATGCTCACCCACGCGCTGATCGGCGACGAAGGCAGAACAGTCGAACTTGGCTGGAAGGACGGGACGCGCACCCGCTTCCACGCGATGTGGCTGCGCGACAATGCGCTGGACGACAAGACGCGCAGCGCCGGCAACGGCCAACGGCTCATCACCATCCTCGACATTCCCGCCGAGACCAGGATCGGCGCCGCGTCGATCAAGGGCGATGCCCTGGAAGTCAGCTTCGTGCCCGAGCAAAAAACGGTGAGTTTCCCGGCGGCATGGCTGAGCGCCAACACCTATGATCGCGGCGAGGCGCGCCGGCCCGGTTGGACAGGCGAGGACACCGTGCGATGGACCAAGGCCACCATGCAGAATTCGGTGCCGCGCGCCGGTTATTCTGCTGCCAGCGGCAACCAAGCCGTGTTGCGGCAATGGCTGTCGGCGGTGAAAGCCTATGGCTTCGCGGTGATGGACGATCTGCCGGCCGAATCCGGGGCGCTTTGCAAGGTGTCCGATCTGTTCGGCTACATTAGGGAGACCAATTACGGGCGCTGGTTCGAAGTGCGCGCGGAGGTCAATCCCAACAATCTCGCCTACACGAATCTCGGCCTCCAGGCGCACACCGACAATCCCTATCGCGACCCTGTGCCGACGTTGCAGATCCTGTCCTGCATCGAGAATACGGTTGAGGGTGGCGAGTCCAGTGTCGTCGACGGGTTTGCCGTCGCGGCCGCGTTGCAGGCTGAGAACCCCGAAGGCTTCCGGCTGTTGAGTTCATGCCCGGCGCGCTTCGAATATGCAGGCTCGTCGGGTGTACGGCTGCAGGCGAAGCGGCCCATGATTGAGCTCGGACCCGATGGCGAGCTGATCTGCATCCGCTTCAATAACCGCTCACTGGCGCCGACGGTCGATGTGCCGTTCGCCGACATGGAGGCTTACTACGCCGCCTATCGCCGGTTCGCCGAGCTGATCGAGGATCCGTCCTTCGAAGTGACGTTCAAGCTCGAAGCGGGGCAGGCTTTCATCGTCGACAACACACGCGTCATGCATGCGCGCAAGGCGTTTTCCGGCACCGGCAAACGCTGGTTGCAAGGTTGCTACGCCGACAAGGACGGACTGCTGTCGACGCTCGCGGCGATCGAGCACGGGTTCAAGGAGGCGGCGGAATGAGCGGCCAGGACCTGAACGCGGACACCATCGTCGAGTTCATCGCCGACATCTTTGAGCGCCGGGGCGCGGAATCCTATCTCGGCGAACCCGTCACCATGTCGGAGCACATGCTGCAGGGCGCCTGGTTCGCCGAAAAGGACGGCGCGCCCGACGAGCTGGTCGCGGCAGCGCTGCTGCACGACATTGGCCACTATACCAGCGAGTTCGGCACCTATTCGCCCGAGGATGTCGAGGACAAGCATCATGACGAGGCCGGCGGCGAGGTGCTGGCGCCGTTCTTTCCACCGGTCATCGTCGAATGCGTCAGGCTGCATGTCGCGGCCAAGCGCTATCTCTGCGCCACCGACCCGACCTATTTCGGCAGGCTCTCGCAGGCGTCGGTCCACACGTTGTCGCTGCAAGGCGGGCCGATGAGCGCCGAGGAGGTAGCCGAGTTCCGCAAGAACCCCTTCCATGAGGAAGCGGTCCGAGTCCGCATCTGGGATGAGAGCGGCAAGATCGCCAACATGAAGACGCGAACGTTTCGCGATTACGTGCCGCTGCTGCAGCGCGTTGTCAGCGACTTTCGCGATCGCGCCTGACGGCGGGCATGAGCCCGACACCTATTCATATGCATGCTGGAGGCGCGGCATTCGCCGCACCTCCCTTGGTGCTTTGTCCGGCTATCCCTTGTGGTGGACCTGCTGCAGCCCGTAGACCGGCGTCGCGATGCCTTCGTGCCGCGCCTTCAATTGCAGCGACAGGAATTGCGAATAGTGGCGCGACTGGTGCAAATTGCCACCATGGAACCACAGCGCTTCCTGTTGCGTCGGCTTCCACATGTTGCGCAACTCGCCTTCCCAGGGGCCTGGATCCTTGGTGGTGTCCGAGCCGAGGCCCCAGCATTTGCCAACCTTGTCGGCGGTTTCGCGGGATATCAGATCGGCGGCCCAGCCGTTCATCGAGCCGTAGCCGGTGGCGTAGACGATGAGGTCCGCAGGCAGTTCCGACCCGTCGCTGAGCAGGACCGAATGCTCCTTGATCTCCTTCACGTCCACGCCGCTCTTCAACTTGATCGAACCATCGATGACCAATTGCGAGGCGCCAACGTCGATATAATAGCCAGAGCCGCGCCTGAGGTACTTCATGAACAGGCCGGACTCGTCGTCGCCCCAGTCGAGCATGAAACCGGCCTTTTCCAGTCCCTTGTAGAATGCCGCGTCGCGTTTCTTCATCTCGGCATAGGCCGGGATCTGGAATTCGTGCAGGATCTTGTAGGGCAGCGAAGCAAAGATCAGGTCGGCCTTGGCCGTGGTGATGCCATTCTGCAGCGCCTGCTCCGAATAGAGCGAACCCAGTCCGATTTCCATTAACGTGTCGGATCTGGAGATGTGGGTGCTCGAGCGCTGCACCATGGTGACGTCTGCGCCGGCTTCCCAAAGTGCCGCGGCGATGTCATGGGCGGAGTTGTTGGATCCGATGACAACGGCCTTTTTGCCTGCATAGGCGTCGGGACCCGGATGCTTCGAGGAGTGGTGCTGGTCGCCCTTGAAGTTCTCCATGCCCTTGAATTTCGGCAGATTGGCCTTGCCGGACTGTCCGGTCGCCAGCACCAGCTGCTTGGGCCTCAGCGTGATGTCCTTGCCGTCGCGGTGGACGACGACGGTCCATTCCTTCTTCTCGTCGTCATAGGAAGCGCTTTTGGCCTCGGTCGAGGACCAGTAATTCAGCTCCATCACCTTGGTGTACATTTCCAGCCAGTCGCCGATCTTGTCCTTGGGCGAGAAGACCGGCCAGTTCTTCGGGAAGTCGATATAGGGCAGATGGTCGTACCAGACAGGGTCATGCAGGCAGAGCGATTTGTAGCGCTTACGCCAGCTGTCGCCGGCCCGCTCGTTCCTCTCGATGATGATGGTCGGCACACCGAGTTGCCGCAGCCGCGCCCCAAGCGCGATGCCGCCCTGGCCGCCGCCGATGATGACCGTATAGGGCTGCGTCTTGAAGCCGAGCTCGGCGGCTTCCTTCTCGCGTTCTTCCTTCCATGTCAGGCGGTTCTTGCCTGAGCCATGTTTGGCGCCCATCGGCCGCGCGAAGCCCGCCGGCTCTTCATGGCCTTTCAGTTCGACCATGGTGGTCAGCAGCGTCCAGATCTTGCCGTCCTTGAGCCTGATATGACCGAAGCCGCGTGCCACCTCCGTCTCGAAGCTGATCCAGCCCTCGATCAACCCGCCGCTCTCGGTCGCGTCCTCGCCCTTGGCGATGGCAAAATGGGATGGCCTGGTCTTCGACAACTGGCTTTTCAGCATGTCGCGGACCTGGTCGCGGCCTTCCATGGTCTTGATGTTCCAGGTGAAGGTGACGAGGTCGCGCCAGTAGCAATCCTCCTGAAAGCAATCGACCGCTTTCTCGATGTCATTGGCGGCCAGGGCGGCGCCGAATTGGTCGAGCAGGTCGGACAGTTTCTTGTTAGGGGCCTTGTCGAGCATCAGGTTTCCTCCCGTCAAATCCAGATCGTCATGGTGGGCTCTGCCGGACGTGCCGGCTGGACGATCAAGTATCGGCAAAGATGGCGGCCCTCGTCACGCCCCACCATAGTTTCCAGCGGTTTCAACGACTTATCTTAAGAGCACGCTTCCGGACCCGGTTTGGGGGCGCACTTGTGGTGACGATGAAGTGATGCTCCGGCGCCGTGATGTCGGGAAGGATGCGGCGTCCGTCGCGCGATCGTGATGGCCATTTACCGTGCCATGAAGTGTCTTCATCGCCGGCGCGATTTTTCCCGTTGACAGGCTGCCTTTCCCGCCCTTAGTGTCCGCCACCATGAAAACGGCACTCATTCTCGTAGGAAAGCGCGTGGGCAAGGCGGTGTAACCGCCGGGCGAAACCCCCCCCATGCGCAAAACACAGGCTCCCTCGGGGGCCTTTTTTATTGCCTGAAACACGACTAAACGACCAGCAACGCCCAAATGGCGACAGTACGGGACCAGACCGATGAGCAACGGACAGAACGAGCGGCGCGAAATGACGGGCGCCGAAATGGTGGTGCAGGCGCTGAAGGACAATGGCGTCAAGCATGTCTTCGGCTATCCGGGCGGCGCTGTCCTTCCGATCTATGACGAGATCTTCCAGCAGGACGAGGTCGAGCACATCCTGGTGCGTCACGAGCAGGGCGCCGGCCATGCGGCGGAAGGCTATGCGCGCTCGACCGGCAAGGCCGGCGTCATGCTGGTGACCTCCGGCCCCGGCGCCACCAACGCGGTGACGCCGCTGCAGGACGCGCTGATGGATTCGATCCCGTTGGTCTGCCTGACCGGGCAGGTGCCGACCTCGCTGATCGGCTCGGACGCGTTTCAGGAATGCGATACAGTCGGCATCACGCGCCCCTGCACCAAACACAATTGGCTGGTGAAGGACGTCAACGAGCTCGCCGCGACCATCCACGAGGCTTTCCATGTGGCGACCACCGGCCGCCCCGGTCCAGTCGTGGTCGACATCCCTAAGGACGTGCAGTTCGCCAAGGGATTCTACGTCCCGCCGCAAATCGCGCCGCGCACCAGCTACCAGCCCAAGGTCCAGGGCGACCTGGAGAAGATCAAGGCGGCGGTCGGACTGATGGCGGCTGCCCGGAAGCCGATCATCTATAGCGGCGGCGGCGTCATCAATTCCGGCCCGGAAGCAAGCCATCTGCTGCGCGAGCTGGTCGATCTCACCGGTTTCCCGATCACCTCGACGCTGATGGGCCTCGGTGCCTATCCGGCATCGGGCAAGAACTGGATGGGCATGCTCGGTATGCACGGCACCTATGAAGCCAACATGGCCATGCATGATTGCGACGTGATGATCTGCATCGGCGCGCGTTTCGACGACCGCATCACCGGGCGGCTGACCGCGTTCTCGCCGAATTCGAAGAAGATCCACATCGACATCGATCCGTCGTCGATCAATAAGAACGTCCACACCGAAGTGCCGATCATCGGCGATGTCGGCCGGGTGCTGGAGGATATGGTGCGGCTGTGGCGGGCGAGCGCCAAGGCCGACAAGAAGGCGCTCTACCCCTGGTGGGAGCAGATCGCCAAATGGCGCGCGCGCGACTCGCTCGCCTACAAGATGAACAACGACGTGATCATGCCGCAATACGCCATCGAGCGGCTCTACGCGCTGACCAAGGACATGGACACCTACATCACCACCGAGGTCGGCCAGCACCAGATGTGGGCGGCGCAGCACTATCATTTCGAGAAGCCGAACCGCTGGATGACGTCAGGCGGGCTGGGCACGATGGGCTATGGCCTGCCGGCGGCGCTCGGCGTGCAGATCGCGCATCCCGACGCGCTGGTCATCGACATTGCCGGCGACGCTTCGGTGCAGATGACGATGCAGGAGATGAGCGCTGCCGTGCAGCACGACGCGCCGATCAAGATCTTCATCCTCAACAACCAGTATATGGGCATGGTGCGGCAGTGGCAGCAACTGCTGCACGGCAACCGGCTGTCGCATTCCTACACCGAAGCGATGCCGGACTTCGTCAAGCTGGCCGAGGCCTATGGCGGCCACGGCATTCGCTGCGAAAAGCCGGACGAACTGGACGACGCGATCAAGGAGATGATCTCTGTCAGGAAGCCGGTGCTGTTCGATTGCCGCGTGGCGACCCTCGCCAACTGCTTCCCGATGATCCCGTCGGGCAAGGCGCACAACGAGATGCTGTTGCCCGACGAGGCGACCGACGAGGCGGTGGCCAACGCCATCGACGCCAAGGGCAGGGAACTGGTGTAGCCAGCAGATACGAGGCAGGGCTGTCGCGAGAAGCCGTGCGCAAACAGAGAATTAGCTCAAGAGCTTGAAATCGAGATTCATGTCATGAACGCACAGCTACAGCCGACCGGTTCCGCCTATTTCATCGCCAAGGAAACGGAAAAGCCGGAAAACCACACGCTCTCCGTGCTGGTCGACAACGAGCCGGGCGTGCTTGCCCGGGTCATCGGCCTGTTTTCCGGGCGCGGCTATAACATCGAAAGCCTGACCGTCTCCGAGACCGAGCATGAGAAGCACCTGTCGCGCATCACCATCGTGACGCGCGGCACGCCGCATGTGCTGGAGCAGATCAAGCATCAGCTCGAGCGCATCGTGCCGGTGCACCGCGTCGTCGATCTGACCGTGCGTTCGCATGAATCCGGCCAGGAGCGGCCGCTGGAGCGCGAACTGGCGCTGGTCAAGGTCGCTGGCACCGGCGAGGCCCGCGTCGAGGCGCTGCGGCTGGCCGACGCGTTCCGCGCCAGCGTCATCGATGCCAACACCGAGCATTTCATCTTCGAGATCACCGGCAAGGGCTCCAAGATCGACCAGTTCATCGCCATCATGAAGCCGCTCGGCCTGGTGGAAATCTGCCGCACCGGCGTGGCGGCGTTGAACCGCGGCCCACAGGCGATGTAGGGCTTCGGAGGCAAGCGCCGAACCGGCCTGGCGCCTTCAAAAAGGGGCTTCTGGCCCCGCTGTAGGCGGTCCGTGGCCTTTGCACGGTCGCCGAGAAGAGACAATCAATAATGCTGACTTACCAGGGAGGATATCATGTCGCTTGACGCATTCCTTGCCCTGCTCGTCTACGCCCTCGTGACCTCGATCACGCCGGGGCCGAACAATCTCATGCTTCTGGCATCGGGAGTGAATTTCGGCATCGTCAGATCGGTTCCGCACATGCTTGGCATCAGCATCGGTTTCCTGGTGCTGCTGGTGGCCGTGGGGCTTGGCCTTGGTGCGGTGCTGACGGCGTTCCCGGCGCTGCACACCGGATTGAAGATCGCCGGCGGCGCCTATCTGCTCTATCTTGCCTGGAAGATCGCCATGTCGCGTTCGCTCAGCGGCAAGGGCGAGGTGAAGGCGCGGCCGATGCGCTTCATCGATGCGGCGGCGTTCCAGTAGGTCAATCCCAAGGCATGGGTGATGGCGATCACCGCCATGGCCGTCTACACCAATCCGGAGCATCCGTTCCTGTCGGTGGTGTTGATCGCCGCGGCCTTCACCGTCGTCAATTTACCGAGCGTCTCGGTGTGGGCGGGTTTCGGCACTGCGCTGCGCGGTTTCCTGTCGGACCCGGTGCGGCTGAAATGGTTCAACATCGCCATGGGCGTACTGCTGGCGGCGACGCTTTGGCCGATGCTTAAATAGGGCGTGGGGGCACCGTCTGATCGTCGCGAGACGAGATCCAGACTCTCGGCGGGCCGTTCGGATTGGGGAGTCGGGCGGCGCTGCACATCCATTGTGCAGTGCACATTAAATCTTCGTAATGCCGTGTTTTGGCCCTTTTCCGACAAAGGCGTGTCCTATCTATTCGGCGAAATCGCGGCAACCGACCGTGATTTGCGCTAGGATAGAACCATCGGACCACGACGTGTCGGGTGGAGAGGGCCTTTGACCATGCGTGGAAAAGTCGTTCTTTCTTTGCTGGCCGTCGCTTGCCTGGGCGCGGCGGCGGGGTGGCTTTATCTTTCGCCTGATGCGCTGGGCAAGGTTCAACAGCTCGTCGGAGCAAAGCAGGTGGCCGCGTCGGCGGCTGCGGGCAAGAAAGGCGCCAGCGCGGCGCGCTCGGCCTCCATCCTCTCGACAGTCGCCTCGACCGCCGATTTCCCGATCCGGCGTTACGCCATCGGCTTCGTCTCCTCTCCAGCCGTGGTCAGCATCAACGCGCGGATCTCCAGCCAGATCGTCTCGATCGACGTCAAGGACGGGCAGATGGTGAAGGTCGGCGATGTTCTGTTTTCGCTCGATGACCGCGCGTTGAAAGCGCAACTCGCCAAGGACCAGGCGACACTCGCCAAGGACCAGGCAATGCTGGCCAGCTCGCAGTCCGATCTCCAGCGCGCCAAGGATCTGGTCGCCAAGCAGGCCGGCACGCAACAGACCTACGACCAGGCCGTCGCAGCGGCGAAGGCAGCGGCGGCGACCGTCGATGCCGACAAGGCGACAATCGACGCCGACAACGTCCAGCTTGGCTTCGCCACGATCACGGCGCCGATTTCCGGCAGGCTGGGTGCGGTCAGCGTTGCCGTCGGCGACCTCGTCACCACCAGCAATGGCAACGGCAGCACGGCGACCCCGCTGGTGACCATCACTCAGATGGACCCGCTGCAGGTCAACTTCAATCTTCCCGAGAGCAACCTGGCGCTGCTGCACAAGGCGCTTGCCAATCCGCAGCCGGGCGCGGTGACACTGACCAAGGATGGTGACCCGACGCCGATCGGCAGGGGTACGCTCGATTTCGTCGACTCCAGCGTCGACACCGCGTCGGGTACGATCGCGACGCGGGCAAGTGTGCCGAACACCGATCTTTCGTTGTGGCCGGGCCAGTATGTGAATGTCGTGCTCAACGCCGGCATCATGCCGCAAATGACATCGGTTCCGACGGTCGCGGTGCAACCTAGCCAGAAGGGGCCGTTCGTCTATGTGGTCAAGCCGAACAACACCGTCGAGATGCGGCCGGTGCAGGTGGCCCTGACCGAAGGCGAGAACAGCGCCATCAGCCAGGGGCTGAAAAGCGGTGAGAAGGTTGTCACCGAAGGCCAGACAAGGCTGAAGGATGGAGCCGCGGTGCATGAAGGTAAGGCAACGGCGAGTGCTGCCGCGCCCAAGGTGGCCGAGGCGACCAACGCCGGCGAGGCAGCCCAATGATTTCCGAATTCTGCATTCGCAGGCCGGTCGCCACCCTTCTGATGTCGTTCGCCCTCGTGCTGGGCGGGCTGTTTGCCTACAAGTTCCTGCCGGTGGCCGCACTGCCCAGTGCCGAATTCCCGGTGGTCAACGTCTCGGCTTCGCTGCCCGGCGCCTCGCCGGAAACCATGGCGACATCGGTGGCGACGCCGCTGATCAAGCAGTTCGCCACCATCGCCGGCATCGATTCGATCTCGACCACGAACTCGCTTGGCCAGACATCGATCGCCATCCAGTTCGTGCTCAATCGGGACATCGACGCCGCGGCCGCGGACGTACAGGCGGCGATCGCGCGTACGCAGAAATCGCTGCCGCCCGAAATGACGTCGCCGCCGAGCTACCGCAAGGTCAATCCGGCCGATGCGCCGATCCTTTTGATGTCGCTGGTCAGCGACACGGTTCCGCTGACAGATCTCGATGCATTCGCGGAAAACGTCATCTCGCCGTCGCTGTCGACCATCGATGGGGTGGCGCAGGTCTCGATCTTCGGACAGCAGAAATACGCGGTGCGCATCCAGATCGATCCGACCGCGCTTGCGGCACGCGGCATCTCGATCGATCAGCTGCAGACGGCAATCGCGTCGGCCAACAGCAACACGCCGCTCGGCGTGCTCCAGAACGACAAGCAGCAGCTCACCATCACCGCCAACACGCAACTGACCGACGCGGCCGGCTTCTCCAACATCATCATCGCCACCAAAAACGGTCACCCGGTACGGCTGGGCGAGGTGACCCGCGTGGTCGATTCGGTCGAGACGACGACGACTGCAAGCTGGTATGACGGCACCCGCGCCATCATACTTGCCGTCCAGCGCCAGCCCGACGCCAACACCGTCGACGTCGTCGACAAGGTCAAGGCGATGTTGCCGTCCTTCCAGGACCAGATGCCCGCCGCCGCTTCGATAAAGCTGCTCAACGACCGTTCGTCCTCGATCCGCCAAGCCGTCGACGACGTGCAGTTCACACTGCTTTTGACCATCGCGCTGGTGGTGATGGTGATCTTCGTGTTCCTGCGCCGGGTGACGGCAACGATCATTCCGGCCGTGGCGGTGCCGATCTCGCTGATCGCCACGCTCGGCGCGATGTTCCTGTTCGGCTTTTCCATCGACAACATATCGCTGATGGGCCTGACGCTCGCCGTCGGCCTCGTCGTCGACGATGCCATCGTCATGCTGGAAAACATCTTCCGGCATATGGAGGAGGAGGGGCTTTCGGCCTTCGATGCGTCGCTGAAGGGCGCGCGCGAAATCGGCTTCACCATCATCTCGATCTCGATCTCGCTGGTGGCCGTGTTCATCCCGGTGCTTTTGATGGGCGGCGTCATCGGGCGCATCTTCAACGAGTTCGCGGTCGTGGTGACGGTCGCCATCCTGGCGTCGATGTTCGTGTCGCTGACATTAACGCCGATGCTGTGCTCACGGCTCCTGTCGGTGACCAAGGCCGACCGCGACGCGCATGGTCCCGGCCACAAGCAGGACCTCGTCACGCGCGGCTATGACCGGGTCTTGAGTTTCTGCCTGCGGCACACTTTCCTGGTGTTTCTCGTCTTCGTCGGCACCGCGGCAGCGTCGGTGTGGCTGATCGAGGTCTCGCCTAAAGGCTTCTTCCCGCAGGAGGATATCGGCCAGATATCGGTGACGACAATCGCACGCCAGGACATCTCGTTCGACGCCATGGTCAAACTGCAGCACCAGGTCGCCGATGTCTTCTCGCGTTCTCCTTATGTAACGCATGTCGCCTGGTCGGTGGGCGGTGGGGGAAGCGCCCTTAATCAGGGCCGGCTCTACGTGCAGTTGAAGGACAAGAGCCAGCGCCCCGACATCGAGAAGGTGCAGTCCGATCTGCGGCGGCAATTGTCCAATGTAGCCGGCATCGAAGCCTATATGCAGCCGGTGCAGAACCTCCGACTCGGGTCACGATCCTCTGCCAGCGCCTACCAACTTGTCGTGCAGGGTCTCGATACAGGCCAGACCGACATCTGGGCCCAGAAACTGAATGACGCGATGGCGGCCGACCATACGAACTTCACCGACGTCACCAGCGACCTGCAGAACAATGCACTGCAGGCGACGCTGGTGGTGGATCGCGACAAGGCCGCGCAACTCGGCATCGATACCGATACGCTGCGCTCCGCCCTCTATGGCGGGTTCGGCACCGACCAGGTTTCGACAATCTTCGGTTCGGCCGACAGTTACGAAGTCATCACCGAGCTCGATCCCAAGATCGAATGGTCGCCCGAGCGGATGCTCGCCATCCAGATGAGGACGGCGAGCGGCAGCCTGGTTCCGCTAGGTGCCTTCGCTCGGGTCGATCGCACGGCAGGCGCCCTGACCGTCAATCAGCTCGGCCAGCTTCCGGCGGTGACGATCTCCTACAACCTGCCGCAAGGTGTGGCGCTCGGCGATAGCGTGACCCGTATCGACGCGCTGAAAGAACAGATCGGCATGCCGAAGGCGATCTCGACCACCTTTGCCGGCACGGCCAAGACCTTCCAGGATTCGCTGGCCAACCAGGGTCTTCTGGTCGGCGGCGCGATCCTGACCATCTATATCGTGCTCGGCATCCTGTACGAGAGCTTCATCCACCCGCTCACAATCCTCACCGGCCTGCCGTCGGCTGTGCTCGGAGCGGTTGTTGCCTTGCGCTTTGCCGGCATGGATCTGTCGGTGATCGCGGTGATCGGCATCCTGATGCTGATCGGCATAGTCAAGAAGAACGGCATCATGATGGTCGATGTCGCGCTCGAACTGCGACGAGAAGGCATGTCGGCGACCGAGTCTATCCACAAGGCCTGCCTGATGCGTTTCAGGCCGATCATGATGACGACGCTGGCGGCACTGATGGGCACGTTCCCGATCGCGCTCGGCACCGGCGCCAGCGCCGAGCTTCGCCAGCCGCTCGGCGTTGCCGTTGTCGGCGGTCTGCTTGCCTCGCAAGCGCTGACCCTGTTCGTGACGCCGGTGATCTATGTCTACATGGAGAATTTCTCGGGCTGGCTGGTCGGGCTTTGGTCAAAGCGCAAGGGCGAACCGAGCCCGGTCGAAGATGTCGACCAGCCTTCGCTGTTCAAGGCCAGGGAAGAAGCGCTGTCCGAACCGCAGCGGGCGGCCGCCGAATAGAGACAGGGCCAGCGCCATGGTCCGCTGGCCCAAGGCGTCGTGCTTGCGGCGGCGTCAGCGGAATCGTAATTTGCGGCCATGTCACACGATCATGATCACGACAACGAACTCGATCCGTTTGCCGCCCGCGTGCGTGCGCTGGAAACCATCCTCACCCAGAAGGGGTTGATCGATCCGGCCGCGATCGACGTCATCGTCGATACCTACGAGACGAAAATCGGCCCGCGCAATGGCGCCAGGGTGGTGGCCAAGGCATGGGTCGACGCGGACTTTGCCGCATGGCTGAAGCGCGACGCGACGGCGGCGATCGAATCGCTGGGCTACACCGGTAGGCAAGGTGAGCACATGCAGGCGGTGTTCAACACCGAGGACACGCACAATCTCGTCGTCTGCACGCTGTGCTCCTGCTATCCGTGGTCGGTGCTCGGTCTGCCGCCGGTCTGGTACAAGGCGCCGCCCTATCGCTCACGCGCCGTCATCGATCCGCGCGGGGTGCTGGAAGAATTCGGGCTGACGCTGCCGGCGGACAAGAAGATCCGCGTCTGGGATTCGACCGCGGAGCTGCGCTATCTCGTCGTGCCGATGCGACCCGAGGGCACTGAGGGCTGGAGCAAGGAACAGCTGGCGGAGTTGGTGAGCCGCGACGCGATGATCGGCACCGGACTGGCCCAAAGACCTGGAATAGAGGGGCAGCCGGCATGAACGGGCCGCAGGATCTCGGCGGACAGATGGGCTTCGGCCCGGTCGCGCCCGAAAAGGACGAGCCGTATTTTCATGCCGCATGGGAAAGGCGCGCGCTCGGCGTGACGCTGACTGCCGGCGCCATGGGCGCGTGGAACATCGACGAGAGCCGGCACGCGCGGGAATCGCTGCATCCCGCCGATTATTATGCCTCCAGCTACTACGAGATCTGGATCAAGGCGCTGGAGACACTTCTCAAGCGCCATGGCTTCGTCACGGAGCGCGATCTCGAGGCGGGTCGGGCGGTCGATCCGGCAGCGACACCCAAAAGGGTGCTGAAGGCCGAAAACGTGCCGGCAGTGCTGGCCAAGGGCGGGCCTTGCGACCGGCCGGTAGCGACGGCAGCGCGGTTCAAGGCCGGCGACCCCGTGCGGACCAAGAACTTCAACCCGACCGGCCACACGCGGCTGCCACGCTACGCACGCGGCAAGTATGGCGTCGTCGAGGCCGTGCGCGATGGGTTTGTGTTCCCCGACAGCAACGCGCATGGGCACGGCGAGAACCCGCAATGGGTCTACACGGTGGTGTTCAAAGGGGCGGAAATCTGGGGCGGGGGCGCCGACCCGACGCTGAGCGTCTCGATCGATGCCTGGGAGAGCTACCTTGAGCCGGCGTGACACGGATATGGCCGATTTGCCACCGGGCGTCGATGCGCCGATGTTTGCGGAGCCATGGCAGGCGGAAGCCTTCGCCATGACGGTGGCGCTGCACGACAAGGGCCTGTTTTCGTGGAGTGAATGGGCGCAGGCGCTGTCGAGCGAGGTGAAGAAGCCCGGCGCCGCGTCTGACGGCCATGACTATTACGAACATTGGTTGGCGGCACTGGAAAGCCTGCTTGCCTCCAAAGGGCTGGCCGCCAAGTCCGATGTCGACGCAATGGCTGAGGCCTGGGAGCGCGCCGCGCACGCCACCCCGCACGGCAAGCCGATCCTGCTGGAGAATGATCCCCAGCTCGACCGCAGGTCGTAGCGGCCAGACCGAATAGGTCGCGGCAACTCAAAGCTTGGTAGTGGGTAGTGCCTCAGTTTGAAATTCGACCGGGCACGCGGTCCTTACAAAAAGCGAGCCTCCGGCTCAGTAACAGTGGGCGAGAGTTTTCCCACCTTCTCCTCGGCCAACAACTTAACAAGCAGATCGCGCTTTATGGGATCTGATTCCGTTTCTAGTTTCTTTTCGAAATTCCTGATGTTTTCGAGGTGCACGAACTCATCGTATCTGCCTGGCATCGCGCGCTCCTTTCGTGGAGGGCTTTCGGGCTAGCGAAATATTTTACGCCTTTCGTGGCAGCGGGTCCATCAAATTCAAACTGAGACACTACCTCACTTTGTTCTCTTTACGTTCCGGTTCGCCCCTGATAGCCTGACCTCTCGGTGGCGCTGAGGCGTCCCGACGTGTCGATCGTGATGGCGGCTGTCTTGTCTTTCCCTTGCGAATCCGGTCTCTCGCGCTGATGGAATTCTCTCCCCAACAGGACGAGGCGCTGCAAGCGGTAGCCCGCTGGCTCAAGACCGGCAAGCCGCAGCTGTTCCGGCTGTTCGGCTATGCCGGCACCGGCAAGACGACGCTGGCGCGCTATTTCGCCGAGCATGTCGATGGCCAGGTGCAGTTCGCGGCTTTCACCGGTAAGGCCGCACAGGTGCTGCGCTCTAAGGGCGCGGTCAATGCGCGCACCATCCATTCGCTGATCTATCGCCCGAAGGGCGAGGAATCGGTATCGGATGAGGTCACCGGCAAGACCTCGATGTCGCCGACCTTTTCGCTCAACCGGCAGAGCCCGATCTCGCGGGCCAAACTGGTCGTCATCGACGAATGTTCGATGGTCGACGAGCAGCTCGGCCGCGACCTGATGAGTTTCGGCACGCCGATTCTGGTGCTCGGCGACCCCGGCCAGTTGCCGCCGATCTCGGGTGGCGGCTTCTTCACCGACCACGAGCCGGACTTCCTGCTCACCGAAATCCATCGGCAGGCGCGCGACAACCCGATCCTGCGGCTGGCGCTCGATGTGCGCGAGGGCCGCGAGTTCATGCGTGGCGACTATGGCACGGCGCAGGTGATCGGCAAGGAAGACGTCACCCAGGAGCTGGTGCTCAGGGCGGACCAGGTGCTGGTCGGCACCAACCGCACGCGCCGCCGCTACAATCAGCGGCTGCGCGAGCTCAAAGGCTTCAATGCCGACTATCCGCAGGCCGGCGACAAGCTGGTCTGCCTGCGCAACGACCCGGCCAAGGGCCTGCTCAACGGCTCGCTGTGGAAGGTGATGACCTCGTCGCGCGAAACGGTGAAGCCCGGCATCAACCTGTTGGTGTCGCCGGAAGAGGACGATCCGGATCGCGGCGTCGCCAAGATCAAGCTGCTCAAGGCGGCCTTCGAGGATCCGGACGCCGATATCCCCTGGCAGCAGAAGAAGCGCTTCGACGATTTCGACTATGGCTACGCGCTGACCGTGCACAAGGCACAGGGCTCGCAATGGAACGAGATCGTGTTGTTCGATGAGAGCTGGGCCTTCAAGGAAACCCGCCAGCGCTGGCTCTACACCGCCATCACGCGGGCGGCCGAGCGGCTGACGATCGTCAGGTAGCTATCGCTCTTCGGTTGGCTGAGCACCAAGCCATTGCCACGCCGCGGCTTCCTCGTCCGCCTTGAAATGTCTGAATTCGATGGGCGGTGAGGATGGCAGGAAGCGCTGCGCGTCCGCTATCCAGTCCGGTTCGCCGATCGTCGCGCAACGGCCGACATGTTCCAATGCGTGGATGGCGCCCTGCTTCAGGGTCTCGTCCGCGATATGAGCCCAGTCGACGCCCTCATGCTCGACGAGGCGCACCAGCACATCGATGCGTGGGTGAAGAGCGTAGGCAGCCTCCATCAGCCCAAAAAGGTTTTCGCCATCGGCAGCAGAGACGTGCCCGACGACGTCGATGGCGAAAAGGTCGTCACGGCTGGTTTCGAGACGGCGGATCGCCGGTACGGTATCGAGAAAATTCACGGGGGGTTCCTTTCCCAGGTTCGTTCATCAGGCTTGGAACACCCGAAACCCCCTGTCTGTTCCCGCCAAAGGCATTATAGGTGGCGCGTCAAATGATTTTACGAGGCCGCCCACATGCCCGCAAAGCTCTCCGTCAATCTCAATGCCATCGCCATGCTGCGCAACCGACGCGACCTGCCGTGGCCTAGCGTCATCGGTCTCGGCCGCATTGCGCTCGCGGCCGGAGCGCATGGGCTGACGGTGCATCCGCGCCCCGACGAGCGGCACACAAGACACTCCGATCTGCCAGAGATCCGGTCGCTGATCGACGACGAGTTTCCGCGCGCGGAATTCAACATCGAGGGCTATCCGAGCGAGGATTTCCTGGGGCTTGTGGAAAAGCACCAGCCTGAACAGGTGACCCTGGTGCCGGACGATCCGGCCCAGGCGACATCGGACCATGGCTGGAACTTCGCGACCCAGGCCGCGTTCCTCACTCCGATCGTCAAGCGTCTGAAGAAGGGGGGCTTTCGCGTGTCGCTGTTTTCCGATCCGGACCCCGATTGCGTGGCGGCCGCACGCGACACCGGCGCCGACCGTATCGAGCTCTATACGGGTCCCTACGGCAGCTACTATTCCGACTCCGCCAAGGCGGCCAAGGAGCTGGAAAGACTGGGAAAAACCGCCGACGCCGCTCTTGCTGCCGGGCTTCAGGTCAATGCCGGGCACGATCTGGTGGTCAGCAACCTGCCGGCACTTGCCAAGCGCATTCCTGCATTGGCCGAAGTGTCGATCGGACATGGGTTGACAGCCGACGCGTTGGAGTATGGCATGGCCGGCACGGTGGGTCGGTTCCTCAAGGCCTGCGGCTGGTAGGGGTTGAGCTTGGCACAGCAAAGCATGGCAGCCATCGTGTGCAATTGATATCGTACCGCAGCGTGCGTAATGCACCGCACGCCTACCGGAGAGTGGTTCATGGCACTTGCCAGTAGCGATAGCGACGCCGAAGCCGTCGCATCGGGCCATCCCGAGGTCGAGCAGCATAGCACCAAGGTTCTGATGCTGGGCGCATTGGGTGTCGTGTATGGGGATATCGGCACCAGCCCGATCTACGCCTTCCGCGAGGCGCTTCATGCTTCTCCGGGCACGGATACGCGCGGTGACGTCTTGGGTGTTCTGTCGCTGATCGTCTGGGCGTTGACCATCATCGTGACCATAAAATATGTCGCCTTCGTGCTGCGCGCCGACAACAAGGGCGAGGGCGGTACACTGTCGTTGATGTCGCTCGCACGCAGCGCCTATCCAAAAGGCGCGCGACTCATTCTCGGGATCGGGCTCTGCGGCGCGGCGCTGTTTTTCGGTGACGCGATCATCACGCCGGCCATCTCCGTGCTGTCGGCGGTTGAAGGCCTGGAGGTCGTGACTCCGACATTGGATGCCTATGTTGTGCCCATCACCTTGGTTATCCTAGCCGTCCTGTTCTCGGTGCAACGGTTCGGCACCGGAAAGGTCGCAGCTGTGTTCGGTCCGGTGACTGCGTTGTGGTTCCTGGCCATCGGCGTCGCCGGTGTCTATCATCTGATGGACGACCCGTCGGTCCTGCTGGCGATCAATCCCTACTATGCGGCTGCCTATCTGGTCGGCACACCGACTGCCGCCTTCGTCACGGTTGGCGCGGTGTTCCTGGCGGTGACCGGGGCGGAGGCGCTTTATGTCGATCTCGGCCATTTCGGACGCAAGCCGATCGTGCTCGCCTGGCTGGCGATCGTGTTTCCCTGCCTGCTGCTCAACTATTTCGGGCAAGGCGCCTTTGTCCTCGCAAATGGTGGCAGGCCCACCAACCCGTTCTTCCAGATGCTGCCGGACTGGGTGCTGATGCCGATGGTCGGTCTGGCCACCGCCGCGACCGTCATCGCCAGCCAAGCGGTGATTTCTGGCGCTTTTTCGCTGACTCGCCAAGCAGTTCAACTGAATCTCCTGCCGCGCATCGAGGTGCAGCACACGTCCGAAATGCAACTCGGGCAAATCTATATGCCGCGCGTCAACCTGCTCATCGCGTTGGGGGTGATGTTGCTGGTCGTCGGTTTCGGCAGTTCGAGTTCGCTGGCCTCCGCTTATGGTATCTCGGTGACTGGTGAAATGCTGATGACGACGATCCTGCTGTTCGTGGTCATGCGCAAGTTATGGAAATGGAAGCTGGCACTGGCGCTGGCGCTGGCACTGTTGTTCGGCATTATCGATAGCGGCTTCTTCCTGGCAAATGTCGTGAAGATCTTCGAAGGCGGCTGGGTGTCGATTACCGTTGCCTGCGTCATGGGGTTAGTCATGTCGACGTGGATACGCGGCAGCCGCTATCTGTTCGACAAGACCCGCCGCAACGAGATCCCGCTCGATTTCCTCGCAGGCAATCTGTTGAAGAAAAAGCCGCAGCTTGTGTCCGGCACCGCCGTGTTNCTGTTCGACAAGACCCGCCGCAACGAGATCCCGCTCGATTTCCTCGCAGGCAATCTGTTGAAGAAAAAGCCGCAGCTTGTGTCCGGCACCGCCGTGTTCCTGACCAGCGATCCGCTCAGCGCGCCAACCGCGCTGATGCACAGCCTGAAGCACTACAAGGTGCTGCATGAGCAGAACGTCATCCTTTCGGTGGTGACGGCRCCGCAGCCGGTGGTGCCCGACAGCGAACGGGTCAAGATGGAGACGGTCAACGAGCTGTTCATGCGGGTGACGCTGACCTTCGGCTACATGGAGCAGCCCAATATCCCGCGCGCGCTGGCGATCTGCCGCAAGCAGGGCTGGAAGTTCGACATCATGACGACCTCGTTCTTCCTGTCGCGGCGTTCGCTCAAGGCCTCGCCCAATTCCGGCATGCCGGTGTGGCAGGAYCGGTTGTTCATCGGCCTGGCGCGCACGGCGGCCGACGCGACGGAGTATTTCCAGATCCCGACCGGACGCGTGGTGGAGATCGGCACGCAGGTGGCGATCTNGTTGTTCATCGGCCTGGCGCGCACGGCGGCCGACGCGACGGAGTATTTCCAGATCCCGACCGGACGCGTGGTGGAGATCGGCACGCAGGTGGCGATCTGATCGATGCGCGTGCGGACTGTCGTGGGGCGCCTCCGGTAGCGTGGATCGAACCTGCGAATGTCCAATGGTCGAAGATCCACCGACAAGCCTCGCGTGGCAGGCATGGCAGCCATTACGCAGCGGCACTTGATATTGCATCGCAGCAAGCGTAGAGCACCGCGCGCTTATCGGAGTGTCGTCCATGGCCCTTACCAATACTGGTAGTGAGGCAGAACCCGTCGAACAATCGAGCCATTCGGAAGTCGAACAGCACAGCACCAAGGTTCTGATGCTGGGCGCGCTCGGCGTCGTCTATGGGGATATCGGCACCAGCCCGATCTACGCCTTTCGCGAGGCGCTGGTGGCGTCATCGGGCGGCAATGTCGCCCAGCGCGGCGATATTCTCGGCGTTTTGTCGCTGATCATATGGTCGCTGACGATCATCGTCACCATCAAATACATCATGTTCGTGCTCCGCGCCGACAACCGCGGCGAGGGCGGCGTGCTGTCGCTGATGGCTCTGGCACGCGGTAGTTTCCCCAAGCGCTCGGCCCTGATGCTCGGCATCGGCATTGTCGGGGCATCGCTTTTCTTCGGCGACGCGGTCATCACGCCGGCGATTTCGGTGCTGTCGGCGGTCGAGGGCATGAATGTCGTCACGCCGACCTTCCAGCCCTATGTCGTGCCGCTGACGCTGGTTATCCTGGCGATCCTGTTTTCGGTGCAGCGTTTCGGCACCGGTGGCGTGGCGCTGATCTTCGGCCCGATCACGGCCGTGTGGTTCCTGGCCATCGGCCTGTCCGGTCTCAATCACATCATCGCCGACCCCGAAATCCTGTTGGCGATCAGCCCGCACTACATCGTCGCCTTCCTGATCAATTCGCCCGATGTCGCTTTCGTTACCATCGGCGCCATCTTTCTCGCCGTCACCGGGGCCGAAGCACTCTATGCCGATCTCGGCCATTTCGGCCGCAAGCCGATCGTGCTCGCGTGGCTGGCGATCGTGTTTCCCTGCCTGCTGCTCAACTATGCCGGGCAGGGCGCCTTCGTGCTGGCGAAGAATGGCGTGGTCGGTCATCCGTTCTTCGAGATGAACGAGGGTTGGACGCTGATCCCGATGGTGGTGCTGGCAACGGCCGCCACCGTCATCGCCAGCCAGGCGGTGATCTCGGGGGCCTTCTCGCTGGCCAGGCAGGCGGTACAGCTCAACATGCTGCCGCGCCTCCAGATCTCGCACACGTCGGAGAGGCAGTCCGGCCAGATCTACATGCCGCGTATCAATCTGCTGCTGGCGCTGGTGGTGATGATGCTGGTCGTCGGCTTCGGCGAGTCCAGCAAACTGGCCTCCGCCTACGGTATCTCGGTGACCGGCAACATGCTGGTGACCACGGTGCTTTTGTTTGTGGTCATGACGCGGATCTGGAAATGGCGGCTGTGGGTGGCCGTCGCGATGACGGTGCTGTTCGGTTTCATCGACGTCGGTTTCTTTGCGTCCAACATCGTCAAGGTGTTCGAGGGCGGTTGGGCCTCGCTGGCCGTGGCCTTCACCATCGTGACGGCCATGTGGACCTGGGTGCGCGGCAGCCGCTACCTGTTCGACAAGACCCGCCGCAACGAGATCCCGCTCGATTTCCTCGCAGGCAATCTGTTGAAGAAAAAGCCGCAGCTTGTGTCCGGCACCGCCGTGTTCACCGCAGCCGGTGGTGCCCGACAGCGAACGGGTCAAGATGGAGACGGTCAACGAGCTGTTCATGCGGGTGACGCTGACCTTCGGCTACATGGAGCAGCCCAACATCCCGCGCGCGCTGGCGATCTGCCGCAAGCAGGGCTGGAAGTTCGACATCATGACGACCTCGTTCTTCCTGTCGCGGCGTTCGCTCAAGGCCTCGCCCAATTCCGGCATGCCGGTGTGGCAGGACCGGTTGTTCATCGGCCTGGCGCGCACGGCGGCCGACGCGACGGAGTATTTCCAGATCCCGACCGGACGCGTGGTGGAGATCGGCACGCAGGTGGCGATCTAGGCATGTCCTGGCGGATCGGCGAATGGACTGTGCCTCACGGCACAGTCCATGTCACTCCGCTTCAACCGGCCAGGGCGGCCTTGTTCGCCTCGAGGAACTGCTTCAGCGTTTTCGACTTGCGGCCGGAAAGCGTCTCGACCGCGTCCGTCACCATGGCGATGCGGCCGGCGCGCGTGTTGGCGTCAAACGACACGATGATGCGGGCGAAGTCCTCGGGAACGCCAGCCGCCTTCACACCTTCGGTCAAAGCTTCATCCGAAACCGGCACGACGTGGAGCGGCTTGCCGGTGACCTCGCTTACCAGCGAGGCAATCTCGGCCGTGGTGTAGGCCTGCGGGCCGGTCAACGTGTAGGTCTTGCTTTCGTTTGCAACGGCAGCGAGGCCGGCGGCGATCGCTGCTGCCATGTCATCGCGAGCGCCGTGGGCGATGCGGCCGTCGCCGGCGGACGTGTACCAGAGTCCCGAAGCGATGGCCTGCGGCAGTGCCATGAACATGTTCTCCTGGTACCAGCCATTGCGGAAGATGGTGTAGGCGATGCCGCTGGCCTTGATCGCCTGCTCGGTGCCGTAGTGATCATTGGCAAACAGTACCGGCGAAACCGGTTCCGGATTCGGCATCGAGGTGTAGAGCAGGTGCGAAACGCCGGCCTTCTTCGCGGCAGCAACCGCGTTCTCATGCTGCCTCAGGCGCTTGCCGTTAGCTAGGTCGATCTCGCCGGTCGAGATGATGAGCACCTTGTCGGCGCCTTTGAATGCAGCCTCCAGTGATGCGGTGTCGTCGAAGTCGGCGGCCCTGACGGTGACGCCGCGCGCCGCCAGGTCGGCGAGGTTTTCCGGATTGCGGGTGGTGGCGATGATCCGCCGAGGCGGAACCTCGAGTGAGTCCAGCAAGTGGTTGATGACGCTGCGGCCGAGTTGGCCGGAAGCGCCGGTGACGAGAAGGGTTTCGGTCATGGAGGATCCTGACGTTGCGCCGGAAGCGCGGTTCGAGTGTCGGTCTCAAAAAGAGACCAGCACTAAAATAGGAATTGACCTGTTGCCGTAAAGAAGGCAGTTTTTTGGGAGGTAGGCACGCGCAGGGAACCAACGGTGGACAGCAAGATCGTCAATCTGAGATCGAAGATGGAGGTCTACAACGCGATTTCCGGCGGCGGCAATTTTGCCGATTGTCCGGTCCGCGATGTCATCCAGGGGGTGAGCGGCAAATGGAGTTCGCTGCTGATGATGGCGCTGGCCGAGCATCCGTACCGCTTCGGCGAGTTGCGGCGGCTGGTGCCCGACATTTCACAGCGCATGCTGACGCAGACGCTCTACGATCTGCAGCGCGACGGCTATGTGCATCGCGAAGTGTTCCCAACCAAGCCGCCGAGCGTCGAATACAGCCTGACCGATCTCGGACACTCGATGTTCAGCGCCTTGCATCAGCTGATCCTGTGGGCCGAGCTCAATCATGACGCCGTGCGCAACGCGCGTGCCGGCTTTGATGCCACCCAGGCGTGAGCGGGACAAGGCCGTTGGCGGCTTGATTTCGTCCGGCCGCTGAAGGATTGTCCCGGCCATACGGCTTTGGGGGCATTGGCATTTCCTACGACATCGCAATTGCAGGCGCCGGGCCGGCGGGACTGGCCATGGCGCTCTATCTCAAGCGCGCCGGGCATCGGGCCACCGTCTTCGAGCGCTTCGACGAACCGAAGCCGGTCGGTTCCGGATTGATCCTGCAGCCGACCGGGCTGACGGTCCTGGCCGATCTTGGCCTGCTCGACGACATACTGGCGCTGGGCAGCCGCATTGATCGCCTGCACGGCGCCGATGCCAACAGCGGCCGTACCGTGCTCGACGTCCGCTATGATGCGCAACGCGGTGGCCGCTTCGGGCTGGCGGTGCACCGGGCGGCCTTGTTCGGCGTGCTTTTCCGCGCCGCGCAGCGCGAGGCGATCGCCATCGAGACCGGCGTTGAGATCG
The DNA here is from genome assembly GCF_001428185.1 of Mesorhizobium sp. Root695. Lineage (NCBI taxonomy): Bacteria > Pseudomonadati > Pseudomonadota > Alphaproteobacteria > Hyphomicrobiales > Phyllobacteriaceae > Mesorhizobium > Mesorhizobium sp. Root695. The sequence continues at coordinate 211,903 of NZ_LMHO01000003.1, forward strand.
AGGCTCTGGAGACCGGCGAACGAGCGACGTTGATCTGTGGCAACGGACGAAAGGCGGGGCCGTTCGACCTGGTCGTCGACGCCAGCGGTTCGCGCTCGAAACTGCGACGCAGCGCAAGTGCTCCAGGCGAGCCACAACCACTCACCTATGGTGCGTTCTGGGCCTCGCTCGGCTGGCGCGGCGAAGGTTTTGACGAGCACGCGCTGCTGCAGCGCTACGACAGAGCGAGCGTGATGATCGGCGTGCTGCCGATCGGGCGACCGGAGCCGGGCGCTGAAAAGATGGCGGCATTCTTCTGGAGCCTGAAGCCGTCGGATGCCGATGAGGTGCGCGCCCGGGGTCTGGACGCCTGGAAGGAGAGGGTGGTCCGGCTGTGGCCCGAGAGCGAGGCGTACACCAGCCAGATCGACAGTTTCGACCAGCTCTCGCTGGCCCGCTATCGCCACCACACGATGAAGCGGCCGGTTGGGCGGCGGCTGGCCATTATCGGCGACGCGGCGCACTCGACCAGCCCGCAACTCGGGCAAGGGGCAAACATGGCGCTGCTCGACGCCGCCGCCCTCAGCCATGCGCTGGCGCGGACGCCAAACGTCGAGGCAGCACTGGAAGCCTATGCGAAGGCGCGGCGCTGGCATGTCCGCGTCTTCCAGGCGCTGTCGCTCGCATTCACGCCGTTTTACCAGTCGGATTCCGTAGCGCTGCCCTTCATCCGCGACAGGCTGGTGGCGACGGTGGCGAAGATCCCGCCGGCGCCGCAGTTCCTCGCCTCGATGGTCGCGGGAACCGTATTCGATCCGTTCAAGCGGATCGGGCTGACTGAAGCGCGGTGGCCGGATCGCTTCGTCCAATGAGGCCCGAAAGGTACGATCCCTTCGCTCGCAGGAAGGCATGCAGGCCCAGCGGGTAGTCCGGCGCCACGGCGTGCTTGATCGACGGGCGTTCACTCAACGCCTTGCGCCAGCCCTGGACGAGCGGTTTGCCATCCAGAATGTCGAAATCGCCGACCCGGTCGAAGGCGTCTAGATAGCGGAAGACCGGACCGTAGACGGCGTCGACGAGTGAAAAGCGCTCGCCGGCAAACCAGGGTCCGCCAGTCTCGTCCGCTAGCTCGGCTTCGAGACGATCGAACATGGCGGACAGCGCGCTGGATTCGGCCAGGAATCCGGCTTCGGTCGATGCTGAATAGAACCGGCCGATGGTGTTGAGGGTGGCCGAGCCGAACTCGATCCAGGCGCGATGCCGGGCGCGGGCATAGGGGTCGGCAGGGTGGAGGGGGTTGGCCTGCGTCTCTTCGAGGAATTCGAGGATGACGGCCGATTCAAAGATCACCGTTTCCTCGCCATTTCGCTGCACGCGCAGCAGCGGCACCTTGCCGAGCGGCGAGATCGCCTTGAACCAGCCCGGCTTGTTGGCGAGGTCGATATCGACGCGCTCGAACGGCACGCCTTTTTCGGCCAGTGAAATCGCGGCGCGCTGCACATAGGGGCAGAGATGATGGCTGACGAGAATGAGCTTGTGTTTCATGGTGGTTTCCAAGTTAATGCAATTGCATCTATGTAGATGCATGCGCATCGATCGTCAAGCTTGATGCAACTGCATCTATCGTCTAAGCATGCGGCCATGACCGAGAAAGCCACGCCTTCGCCCGAAGCCATCAAGGCCTGGGCCCGCCTGATGCGGGTTTCGCGCCAGCTGATGGAAAGCGCTGAAGAGGCGTTGAAGGCCTCAGGCCTGCCGCCGCTTGCCTGGTACGACGTGCTGCATGAGCTTGCCGAGGCGGGTGAGGGCGGGCTGCGGCCGTTCCAGCTCATCGAGCGCACCCTGTTCGCGCAATACAACATTTCGCGCCTGCTGGCCCGGCTCGAGGCCGATGGGCTCGTCGAGAAACTGCCGGTGGCCGATGACGGCCGTGGCCAGACCATCCGCATCAACGCCAACGGGCGAGAGACACGCCGCCAGATGTGGGCTGTCTACGGACGGTCGATCACCGAACTGGTCGGCGCCAAACTGTCGGCGGATGAGTTGACCATGGTCTCGGCACTGCTTGGCCGGCTGCGTCAGCCGCCAGCCAGCGATTAGCGAGGCTTGTCGCACGGCAACGCCCATCCACTTGCAGATATTTTGCGCTCGTGCTCTTGCGCGCGGCCTCGTATTGCGCAATATGCCGAACCGTAACGTACGGTACGGCGCGTCGGAACGACCGATGGCCCTGCCTTTCGAGAGAAAAGCGTGTTGCACATCGTGCCTGACATCGACACCAGCGAAGCGCTGACGGAGCGGCAGAAGGCCGTGCTCGACGCAGCGTTGCGGCTGCTGGTCGAGGAGGGCGACCAACTGACCATGACCGCCGTGGCGCGCCGCGCCAGCTGCTCCAAGGAAACGCTCTACAAGTGGTTCGGCGATCGCGACGGGCTGCTGACGGCGACGGTGCAATGGCAGGCTTCGAAAGTGCGGGTGGCGCAGGTCGACGGCAAGGGCCTGGACCTTGCCTCGCTGACGGCAAGCCTCGAACGTTTCGCCTCGGACTGGCTCCAGGTGATCTCCAGTGATACCTCGATCGCGCTCAACCGGGTTGCGGTCGGCCATGCTGGTTCCGGCAAGGACAATCTCGGCGCCGTGGTGCTGGAGAACGGCCGCTTTGCACTGGCCAGGCGCCTGAAGCCGGTGCTTGAGGCCGGCCGGCAGGCCGGGCTACTCGACTTTGCGGATGCCGAAACGGCGTTCCGCACCTTTTTCGGGCTGGTCGCCCGCGATGTGCAGATCCGTCTGCTGCTCGGCGACCGGCTGGAATTGACTGAGGCGGCGATCGGCGGCGATGCCGCGCGGGCGACGCAGCAGTTTCTCGCTCTTCATGGAGCAAAAACCGGGCCGCAAGGCCTCTGATTTGTAAAAACGGGAAGGAAGACAAAATGCGCGTCTATTACGATCGTGATGCCGATCTCAATCTGATCAAGGGCAAGAAGGTCGCCATCATCGGCTACGGCAGCCAGGGCAGGGCGCACGCGCTCAACCTCAAGGATTCCGGGGCCAAGGAGATCGCCATTGGCCTCAAGGCCGGCTCGGCGACCGCCAAGAAGGTCGAAGCCGACGGGCTCAAGGTGATGAGCGTGGCGGACGCCGCCAAATGGGCCGACCTGATGATGATGGCAACGCCCGACGAATTGCAGGCCGACATCTACAAGAACGAGATCGCGCCGAACATCCGCGATGGTGCCGCAATCGCCTTCGCGCACGGTCTCAACGTGCATTTCGGCCTGATCGAGCCGAAGTCGACTGTGGACGTCGTCATGATCGCACCGAAGGGCCCCGGTCACACGGTGCGCGGCGAATACCAGAAGGGCGGCGGCGTGCCGTGCCTGGTCGCCGTCAATCAGGACGCTTCGGGCAACGCGCTCGACCTGGCGCTGTCCTACGCTTGCGGCGTCGGCGGCGGCCGTTCGGGTATCATCGAGACCAATTTCCGCGAGGAATGCGAGACCGATCTGTTCGGCGAACAGGTCGTGCTGTGCGGCGGTCTGGTCGAGTTGATCCGTGCCGGCTTCGAGACGCTGGTAGAAGCCGGCTACGCGCCGGAGATGGCCTATTTCGAGTGCCTGCACGAGGTCAAGCTGATCGTCGACCTGATCTATGAAGGCGGCATCGCCAACATGAACTACTCGATCTCGAACACCGCTGAGTGGGGCGAATATGTCTCGGGCCCGCGCATCATCACCGCCGAGACCAAGGCCGAGATGAAACGCGTGCTGAAGGACATCCAGACCGGCAAGTTCACCTCGGAGTGGATGCAGGAATACCGTGCCGGCATGTCGCGCTTCAAGGGCATCCGTCGCATGAACGACAGCCACCAGATCGAGGAAGTCGGCGCCAAGCTGCGCGCGATGATGCCGTGGATTTCCAAGAACAAGCTGGTCGACAAGGCCAAGAACTGAGCGAAGGTCTATCGCCGGAAGACGGCAGCTTCGAACCGTCAAGATCAAAAAAACGGCGCCACGTGGCGCCGTTTTTAATTTCTGAGGCTAACTCAGCTATAGGGCGACCAGCATTGCTGGCGCGGGCCGTTGTAGGGCTGGAACGTGTTGTCGTAGGCCCGGTACGACCGGTAGCGGTTGTAGCACCATTGGACATGGGCGCTCGAAAGCCGGCCGGCACGGTAGTAGCGGCGCGGCGGCGGTGCATTGTAGTAGTCGTAGTTGTTGTACATGCTGCCGATGCCAAGCCCCAGCCCAAGGCCCAGGAGTGCGGCCGCTCCATCATCGTGGTAACGGCCGCCGCGATAGTGGTGACGGCGCCAACGCCAATTGTCTCCACCGTTCCAGTTTCCGTGGTTGCCGTTCCAATTGCGGCGCCCGTCATGACGGCGCCATCTCCATTCGTTGTTGAATTGGCGGTTGTTGCCGCCCGCCCATTCGTCGCGCACTGGCGTCACCGTCGGCGCCGCCGTGCTGGTGGGAATTGACATGTTCGGCTGCAGGATCGGTCCGGCTGCGGACGGCGCCGTGACGCCGGAAAGGATACCGAGCGCTATCAGCCCGGATTTGACCGTGGAAGAAAAGAGCGAATTCATTGCACTCTCCAAGAGTTACAGGCCCCACGCCCACCCGAGGAATGGGGCAACAATGGATGTTTGCATCTGAACGGCGGATGAACGGAAAGGTTCCGTCAACCATGGCGCGAATGCCCCAGGACCAGTCGATCCCCGCTGGTGGTCCTGCGAGCTTGTTTTCTCTAGCGCTTGCGGGCAAAGGTCATGGCATGTCGCTGCGCCTTGCCACCTTCAATGTCGAGAACCTGATGAACAGGTTCGATTATTCCGGCTATCGCAATCAGCTCAATGAGGATCGCACGCTGGCGCTGTTCGATATCCAGAGCGAAGCCGAATACAAGATGCTGGAGCAGGCCCGCGCCATCGCCCAGTCCGACGACACGCGCCAACTGACGGCGCTGGCGATCGCGGCCACCCGCGCCGACATCATCTGCATGCAGGAAGTCGACAACATCGAGGCGCTGAAGGCCTTCGAATACGGCTATCTATTCAAGATGGTGGGGCAAGGCTACCGGCAGAAATACACCACCTCGGGCAATGATTCGCGCGGCATCGACGTTGCCGTGATGATGCGCAACGAAACCGCGCAGGGCCAGCCGATCGAATTCGTGCGCATGACCAGCCACGCCTATGTCACCTACGAGCAGTTCGGGCTGCATACGCCGGAGCTTGCGGCACTCGGCAACCAGGCCAATGAACGCATCTTCCGGCGTGACTGCCTGGAAGTCGACATTACAGTGGGCGGCGTGCCGCTGACGCTTTACCTCGTGCATTTCAAGTCGATGGGCTCGCCACGCAACGGGCTCGACGGGCGCGCGGCGACGATGCCGGTGCGCATCGCGGAGGCGCAAGCCGTGCGACGGATCATCGAGGAGCGTTTCGGTGGGGAGCACGCCGCCGAAAAGCGGTGGGCGATCTGCGGCGACATGAACGATTACCGCCAGCGCGTGAAGATCGCCGGCGACGCGATCGACGGCTACCGCTTCGAGGTGGTCGACGAGGCCGTGTCCTGCATCAATGTGCTGACAGAAGGCGGCTTCTGCGAAAACGTCGTCGAGCGGCGCCCCGAGATGAACCGCTGGAGTCTGTACCACACGCGCGGACCGGAAGAGCGGCATCTGTGCCAGCTCGACTATATCCTGCTGTCGAAGGGGCTTGCCGCCAGCAACGCCACGGCCGTTCCCGACATCATCCGCAACGGCCAGCCCTGGCGGACCATTTTTCCGCCTGGGCAGGAAGTCGAGCGCTTTCCGCGCGCCGGCTGGGACCGGCCGAAGGCGTCGGACCATTGTCCGGTGGCCATTACCCTGGACATGACCTAAGCAGCGTTGGAGCAACATGAGTTTCGACCTGCCGCGCAATGTCATCCTGCCGGTCGACGCCGTCGACGTCCGGCTCGATCCCGGCCCGCATCCCTTCGCCTTGGACAATGCGGAGGCGATCGCCGAGAACTGGCAGCGCGAGATCGCGGCCAATCCGGCGCTGTTCGACGGTACGGTGGTGCTGCTGTCGCAACTTGCGTACCGCGACAACCGTCTCGTAGGCCGCTGTCATGCGGTCACCTATTCGACGTTCATGCTATGGCGAAAACGGCGCGAGAATTCGGGCGCAGAGCACGCCTATGCGCATGCCATGCTGGTGGCCGGCGACAACGCGCTGGTGGCGATCCGCATGGGACCGCACACGGTCAACGCCGGCAGCGTCTATTTCGCCGCCGGCTCGTTCGAGCCGGTCGATTTCCGCAACGGCCTCGTCGATGTCGATTTCAACGCGATTCGCGAAGTGCGTGAGGAAACAGGCATCGATCTAACCGGTGCGGCGCGCGGTAAACGCTACTATGCCATGTCGACCAACAGCGGCACGGTGATCTTCCGCCGCTACCACGAGACAGCGTCCGCCGACGAGATCGCCCGTCGCATCAGCGCCTTCGTTGCCGCCGAGACCGAGCCGGAGATCGAAGGGCCGGTGATCATCCGCCATGCCGCCGACCTGCCGGCCGGGCTGTCAGCGCACATGAAGCCGCTGATCGAGTGGCATTTTTCGGGCGTCGATTAACGAAGCGTCTTGCTCTGCGCCGCCTTGCGGTCGTTGCTGGCGGCGACGATAAACATGATAAGGCCGATGCCCAGCAAGCCGCCCATCGCCATTCCCATGGTCCGGCCGACGACTGCCTGAAAATCTGATGTGACGCGATCGGGATTGGCGAGGCCATAGCGGGCGAGATACCACCAGATGCCTGCAAGGAAGGCCTCGATGATGACCATCGCCAGGATCAGTCGCGCCTTCTTGCTCATTGGCTATTCCTCCACCCAATTGCCCTAGCATCGCGAACGGTGCGGGGACAGTGGTGGCCGAGCGGAACCGTCGAAGGCTGTGCAAAACCGGTCGGAGCGCTGGCCGCGTTCCGGCCGGGTTGCCCTATTCGTGCCTGAGCGCGTCGATCGGGTCGAGCCGGGCGCCGCGCAGCGCCGGGAAGAAGCCGAACACCATGCCGATCAGCGCGGAAAAACCGACGGCGAGCAGGATGACCGCCGGGCTCGGTGCGAAGGGGATGGTCAGCATCACCGAGGCGAGGCCGGCCAGCGCCAGGCCGATCAGGATGCCGACGATGCCGCCGAGCAGCGATAGCACCGTTGCCTCGACCAGGAACTGGATGAGGATGTGCTTTTCATGCGCGCCGATGGCCAGCCTGATGCCGATCTCGCGGGTGCGCTCGGTGACCGACACCAGCATGATGTTCATGATGCCAATGCCCCCGACCAGCAGGCTCACGCCGGCGACCGCGCCCAGCATCCCGGTCATGGTGGTTGTGGCGCTGGCCATGGCGTCGGCGATCTGGGTCATGTCGCGGATGGCGAAATCGCTCTCGCGCTCGGGCGTGATGCGCCTGATATCGCGCAAGATGTCCTCGACGCGCGGCTGCAGTTCGCTGGTCGGCGTGCGGTCGTCGGCGGCGATGTAGATGCTGTCGATGTCACGGTTGCCGGCAATGCGGCGCTGATAGGCATGCAGCGGCATCAGGACGACATTGTCCTGGTCCTGGCCGAAGCCGGTATAGCCCTTCGGCTCGAGCAGGCCGATGATCTTGCAGGAGGTGCGGTTGACGCGGATGATCTCGCCCTCGGGGTCGCCGGCGCCGAAGAACTGCTGGCGCACCGTCTCGCCGATCAGGCACACGCCGGTGCCCGAGCGGGTTTCGGAATCGCTGAACGGACGACCGGACACCAGCTTCCAGTCGCGCGCATCGAGATAGGCGCTGTCGGTGCCGGTGACGCCCGAAGTCAGGCTCTCGGTGCCGAAGATGACGCGGACCTGCTTTTGCGATGCCGGCGAAATGGCGCGCGCGCCGGTCAGGTGCGCGACCAGCGCCGCCAGGTCCTTTTCGGCCAGCGGACGCACCACCTGGTCGAGCCCGCCCGGACCACCGGGACCGGCCGGGCGTCCGGAACGGACGACCAGCAGGTTGCTGCCGAGCTTGGAGATGTCGGCTTTGACCTTTTGCGTGGTGCCGGAGCCAATGGTGAGCATCGCAATGACGGCGGCGACGCCGATGACAATGCCGAGCAAGGTCAGGAACGAGCGCAGCACGTTGCGGCGGATCGAGCGGAGCGAGAGGCGGACGGTTTCCCAGATCATGATATAGAGCCTGATCCCTCCCGACAGAGCCGGGATGGGGCTCTATCATCTCTTTGTTTGAACATGATCTTCTCCGAAAACCGGATTCCACTTTTCGGGATCATGGCTGAGCCACTTCCAGCTTCGCGGTGTCCGAGGCGACGCGGCCGTCGACGAAGCGGATGGTGCGCTTGGCATATTCGGCAACGTCTGCCTCGTGGGTGACCATGGTGATGGTCAGGCCAACCTCCTCGTTCAGCTTCCTTAGCAGTTCCATGATTTCATGCGTCCGGGCGGTGTCGAGATTCCCGGTCGGCTCGTCGGCGACGAGCAGCGTCGGCCTTGTGACGATGGCGCGTGCGATCGCCACGCGCTGCTGCTGGCCGCCGGACAACTCGGCCGGTGTGTGGTGCTCGCGGCCGACAAGGCCGACCTCCGCCAGCGCCTGCATGGCGAGGTCGCGGCGCTCGCGGGCGGCAACGCCGCGATAGATCAGCGGCAGCTCGACATTCTCCGCAGCGGTGGTGCGGGCCAGCAGATTGTAGCCCTGGAAGACGAAACCGACATAGAGGTTGCGCAGCATGGCGCGGCGGTTGCGGTCTAGCCGGCCGGCATCGATGCCCATGAAGGAATAGGTTCCGGCCGTCGGCGTGTCGAGGCAGCCGATGATGTTCATTGCTGTCGACTTGCCGGCGCCGGACGGGCCCATGATGGCGACGAATTCGCCACGCTTTATGGCAAGGTCGACGCCGGCCAGCGCGTGGATCCGGGCCTCGCCCTGGCCGTAGCTCTTCCAGACCTTGTCGAAGGTGATGAGGGTCGCGCCCGCGGCCACGGCATCAGCTCCGCTGCTGCGACGCGGTGATGACCTGAGCGCCTTCGTCCAGGCCCGAAGTGATCTCGGTCAGTTCGCCATCGGTGGAGCCGATCTTGACGCTGACCGGATGCGGACGCCCGTTCTCCAGCACATAGAGCGTGCGCGAGCCGTCGGTGGGCACTGTGGCGGCCTGTCGCTGGCGGTTGCCGCCGGGGCGCCCCATGCGGCCGGTGAACAGGTCGCTCAGGCTCCAGCCGCGTGCGGCGGCCTGCTGCGCCGGGCGATAGCGGAAGGCCGTGGCCGGCACGGTAAGCACACCCTTGGCCTGCTTTGTGACGACCGAGACGGTGGCGGTCATGCCAGGCCGCAGCAACAGCTCGTTGTTGTCGACCTCAAGCCGCGCATTATAGGTGACGACGCCGTCGGTGGTCACCGAGGCATAGGAGATGTCGCGGATCTCGGCGTCGAACGGCCGCTCCGGGAAGGCATCGACGGTGAAGCGGGCATGCTGGCCGGATTTGACCGCGCCGATATCGGCCTCGTCGACCGCCGCCACCAGTTCCATGTTTCTGAGATCGGCGGCGATGATGAACAGCACGGGCGCCTGCAAGGAGGAGGCGACCGTCTGCCCGGGATCGACCGAGCGCGTCAGCACGATGCCGTCGATCGGCGCATAGATGGTGCTGTTGGCAAGGTCGGTCTGCTGCGATTTTAGATCGGCATTGGCGATGGCGAGATTGGCGGTGGCGCTGTCGAGCGCCGCCTTGGAGCGATCGCGCGTCGCCGTCGCCGCCTCGAGCGACTGGTCGGTCGCCATGCCGCGCTTGGTCAGTGCCGCCGCGCGGACAAGCGCCTTTTCATTCTCGGTCAGCGTTACCGTGGCGTCCTCGACATTGGCGGCGGCGCCCTTGGCGGAGGCCTCCGCCCGTTCGATCTGCACCTGCAGCTTGGTGGTGTCGAGGGCAGCCAGCACGTCGCCCTTCTTGACCTGCTGGTTCTCCTCCACCGACACCGAACGGATGACGCCGGAGAGCTGGCTAGAGATATCGACCTGGGTGAGCGGCTGCAGCGTACCGGTCGCCGACACCGCGACGGTGAGGTCGGCCTTGGCGGCAGGCACTGTGGTGTAGTCAATCTTGGCCGGCGAGCCGGCATACCATTGATAGGCGCCAACCCCGGCGGCGAGCACGATCAACGCCAGCAGCGCATAGAGCCAGCCACGCCGGCGCGACTTGCGCCGACCCGTCTTGTCGAGCCCAAGCGCCGTCTCGATGGCGGAATCCGATTCCGTCTTTGGCAGATTGACAATCTGGTCCACGCTGGACCCCTATAATGCGCAATGTCCCTATCTGTGCACAGATCAGGATTACTGGTTCAAATATCAAATTAAATTTCGCCCATGTTGGGATTGAGGCAGGAATGAAAACCCGGAATTACTTGCTTTACGATGTGTTTACGACCGAGCGACTGGCCGGCAATCCCTTGGCCATCGTGCTGGACAGCAAGGGATTGGACACGGCCGCGATGCAGGCCATCGCGCGCGAATTCAACCTGTCCGAATCGGTTTTCGTGCTGCCGCCGGACAATCCAAAGCATAAAAACCGCATTCGCATCTTCACGCCCGACTATGAAATGCCGTTCGCCGGCCACCCAACCGTAGGCTCGGCAATCGCATTGGCGGAACTGGCGGAAGAGGGCGGCGCGGGCATCTTCGTGCTTGAGGAAAACATCGGCCCGGTGCGTTGCGCCGTCAGCAAGCACGACGGCAACACCTTTGCCGAGTTCGACCTGGCGAAGCTGCCGGAGCCGCTGACGCTCGAGGCCGATCCGGAGGCGATCGGCGCCGCCCTTGGGTTGACGCCGCACGAGATCGGCTTCGAGAATCATCGCGTCGCGTTCTGGTCGGCCGGGGTGCCCTACGTGACCATCCCGGTTGCCAATCTCGAGGCGGCGGGCCGCATCCGGCTGGACAACCAGGCCTGGTCGGAACTGGCGCCGCGCAAGAGCGAATGGGCCTTCGCCAGCCCCTATGTCTATTGCCGCGAGACGGTGAACCACGAAAGCGCCTTCCATGTGCGCATGATCGTGCCCGGCACGCCTTCCTATGAGGATCCGGCGACCGGCTCGGCGGCTGCCGCCTTTGCCGGCGCCATCATGCATTTCGACGCGCCGACCGACGGCATTTCGCAGCTGTGGATCGAGCAGGGGCTGGAGATGGGCCGGCCATCGCGCATCCGCCTCGAACTGACCGTGCAAGGCGGAAAACTGGCCTCGGCGCGCATCGGGGGCAATGCGATCAAGGTTGCGGAAGGCAGGCTGTTCGTCTGACCATCCGCGGCACTTAAGCGATTTGTCGGGAAATGATTCCGGCAGGGCTGGACAGGACCGATGGTGGCGGCTATATGCCCGCCAACGCCGGTTTTTGCCGGCCGAGTGGGTGCGTAGCTCAGTTGGTAGAGCAGCTGACTCTTAATCAGCGGGTCCACAGTTCAATCCTGTGCGCACCCACCATTTTTTCGAAAAATTGGTGGAAAGACCCTGAAGGCGAGACGCGTTTGGCGCGTCTCGGGCAGGCTGTCTGACTGTGATTCTTTAGTCGCGCTATCCGAATCTCGTGGCGATTCAGCCGCGTTGGAAAATGGGGCTCAGAAACCGGCCGAATCGAAAAGCAATGCCCTTTTCCCCGGCTGCAGCATCGCTGGCGCCGATTCCATCTTTTCCTCTGGAGAAATCGCTGATGAGCCACCAGAAGAATACCAGGAAGACAACGAAGATGCCGGTATCGATCGGGCCATGACTTGAATAGCTGCTGTGACGGAGCACAACAGCAACCGCCACGGCGATAGACGCTGCAGCTGCGACGGGATGAAGTTTTTTCATCCGCAAAAGCTATTTGAGAATCGCCGTTGCCGGAAGATGCTTCCTTTGTCGTGACGACGACGGTCGATGCGGGGAATGGATAACTACTTCTCCGACACACCCGCCTCGGCAAAACTCGCCATGCGGGCATGGCACTCCAGCGCCGAACGGACGATGTTGACCGCGAGGCAGGCACCGGAGCCTTCGCCGAGCCGCATGCCGAGATCGAGCAGCGGCGGCAGCCCGAGGGCTTCGAGCAGGCCGCGATGGCCGGATTCGGCCGAAACGTGCGCGGCGATCGTGTGGGCGAGGCCGGTCGGGTGCAGCTTTGCCAGTGGGGCGGCGGCGGCGGTGCAGACGAAGCCGTCGAGCAGCACTGGCATGCCCAGATGGCGGGCGGCGAGCGTGGCGCCTAAGATGGCGGCCAGTTCGCGACCGCCGAGTGCTGCGGCGATGCCTAGCGGGTCAGCAAGGGCGGCGGCGTGGCGCTTCAGGCCGGCTTCGATGGCGACCACCTTGCGCTTGAGACCGGCGTCGTCGACACCGGTGCCGCGTCCCGTCCATTTTTCCGCGCCACCGCCGAACAGGGCGGCTGAAATGGCGGCTGCCGGCGTGGTGTTGCCGATGCCCATCTCGCCGAAGCAGATCAGGTCGAGGTCTTTCGTCACCGCGTCATAGCCGGTGGATACTGCGGCGAGAAACGCCTTGTCGTCCATTGCTGGCACTTGCGTGAAATCGCCCGTGGGATGATCGAGGTCGAGCGGGATGACGTCGAGTTCGGCGCCGGCCATGCGGGCAAGCTGGTTGATGGCGGCACCGCCGCCGGCGAAATTGGCCACCATCTGCACAGTGACCTCAGAAGGATAGGCCGACACGCCTTGCGCGGTGACGCCGTGGTTACCGGCGAAGACGAAGACTTTGACACGGTCGAGTTTTGGCATGTCGCGGCCCTGCCAGCGCGCCAGCCAGGCGGCGATCGTCTCCAGCCGACCAAGGCTGCCTTGCGGCTTGGTCAATGTGTCCTGGCGGCGGGCGACCGCATTGGCCGCGGCATCGCTGCCGGCCGGCAGGTCGAGGCAGGCGGCGCGCAGTTCTTCGAGTGATTTGAAGGGCATGGGGGCAAAATCTCCAAAAGGGAATCAGGCCAAAGGGAATCAGGAAAGGGCTACGGAAGCGACGAGCAGCACCGCTATTTCGCTCGCCTGCTGCAAGGCGCCGATCGTGTCGCCGGTCTGGCCCTCGATCTGGTTGAGGCAAAGCGCGCGGAAGGCGGCAAACAGCAGGCCAAGCAAGATCAGCGCGAAAACGGCGCCGCCCAGCCCGAGCAGCAGGAGCGGAATCGCGCCGAGCACGGCGCCGGCTGTTGCCGTTTCGGCAGAGACGGTGCCGGCACAGACCGAGAGGCCGTCGACCCGCGCCGGGGGCAAGAGATGCATGAAAGCGCCGAGCAGGCCGCGCGAGGCCGCGTGGGCGGCCAGGAGGGCGAACAGCGCCTGTGTGGGGTCGACGAATTCCGACAGCGCGCTCCAGCGGATCAGCAGCGACAGAGCCAGCGTCGCTGCGCCATAGGCGCCGATGCGGCTGTCGCGCATGATCTCGAGTTTGCGGCCGCGCGATTTGCCGCCGCCAAAGCCGTCGGCGACGTCGGACAACCCGTCCTCATGCAGGCAGCCGGTGGTGGTGAGGGTTGCCACAAGCGCAAGAGCTGCCGCCGGCCCCATGGCAAGGCCAAACCGTTCCGCCGTGGCAAAGACGATCGCGCCGATCAGGCCGACGACGAGCCCGGCGACAGGGGCGGCCCAGATCGCGGCGGCAAGGCTGCGGCCGCGAAAGTCGAAGACGGGTAGCGGCAGCCTGGTGAAGAAGACCAGGCAAAGCGCGATGTCGTCGACGACCTGCCGCGGTGAAAGGGCCAGGTTCTTGAACTTCATGCTCTAGCCCCTCGCAATCGCATGGAAGAAGGTGCCGCTGACATGGCCGCGCCGGTAGCCCGAGGCGCCGATCGGATTGCCCTGGCCGTCGGCAAGGTCGGCCAGCGGCTCGTCATTGCCGGCAGAGGTCATCTGCGCATAGTGGAATTCGTGGCCACGGATCAATGCGCCAGCCGAGCCCAGCGGGCAATCCGCGCGCAGCCGCGCCTCGCGATAGCCGAGATTCATCTTGCGCCTGGCGAAGCTGGTGGAATGGCCGAGCAGGCCTAGCATCGCATGCGTTTCGCCGGAGGCATCCTCCAGAGATTTGCCCAGCACCATGAAGCCACCGCACTCGCCATGGATGGGCTTTGTCGCCGCGAATCTTGCCATTCCGGTTTTGAAGTTCCCTGCCGCCGCAAGCCGGCCGGCGTGAAGCTCGGGATAGCCGCCCGGTAGCCAGCAGACATCGCAGTCTTCGTCGGGCGCTTCGTCGGCGAGCGGCGAGAACGGGACGATTTCGGCTCCGGCCTTGCGCCAGTAAGCCGCGACATGCGGATAGAGGAATGTGAAGGCAGCATCTTCGGCCAGCGCGATTCGCTGGCCGGGCGGCACAAGCGCGTCGTCAAAACCGCCGGGCGCCGGGGTGAGGGGTGTCGCCAAGGCCATGATGGCTTCGAGGTCGAGCGATTTTTCCGCCATGTCGGCCAGGCGGTCGAGATGCGCCATCAGGTCGTCATATTCGCCGGCCTGGACGAGGCCGAGGTGGCGCTCGGGCAGGTTCAGGGTGGGATCGCGCAGGATGGCGCCGACGACCGGCAGGCCGATCGCCTCGATGGCGTCGCTGCACAGCTTGCGGTGCCGCTCGCTGCCCAGCCGGTTGAGCACGACACCGGCCATGCGCACGTCCGGGTCATAGGTGGCAAAACCCTTGGCGACGGCGGCCGCGGTGGTCGACTGGCCGGAAACGTCGAGCACCAGCAGCACCGGCAGGCCATAGAGCCGCGCCAGGTCGGCCGCCGAGCCGGTGCGCCCTGGCGCGGCCGGAATGCCATCGAACAGGCCCATGGCGCTTTCGAGGATGACAAAATCAGTGTCATCGGCGGCTTGCGCGGCCAGCGCATTGAGCAGCGACGGCGGCATTGCCCAGCTGTCGAGATTGACGCCGGACAGGCCGGTGGCGGCGGTGTGGAAGCCGGGGTCGATATAGTCGGGGCCGGATTTGGCGCCGCGCACCTTCAGCCCGCGCCGGGCGAGCGCGCGCAGGATGCCGATGGTGACGCTGGTCTTGCCGGAGCCGGAGCGCGGCGCGCCGATGATGATGGCGCGGGCCGTCATGCTTGCCCCGCCAGCGCCGCGCGCATCGCAACGATGCCGCCGACGACGATCAGCGCCGGCGAGGCGAGACCGGCGGCGGCCGCTTCCTCGGCAATGGTGGCGAGCGTGGCGACGACGGTTCGTTCCTGCGGTGTCGTCGCGGCGACGATCACGGCCGCCGGTGTCGACGGCGCCAGCCCGCCGTCCAGCAGTGCCGCAGCGATGAGGGGCAGATTGGCCATGCCCATATAGACGACGACAGGCTGGCCTGTGCGGGCGATCGCCGCCCAGTCGAGATCGTCATCGGTGCCGGCGGCGTGGCCCGTGGCCAGGATCACAGCCTTGTTGATGCCGCGCATGGTGGCCGGGATGCCGGTCGCGGCCATCGCGCTGAGGCCCGAGGTCAGGCCGGGCAGGACGCGGAAGGGGATATTTTCGCGCGCCAGCGCCAGAGCTTCTTCGCCGCCACGGCCGAAAATATAGGGATCGCCGCCCTTCAGCCTGACGACGCGGCGGCCTTCCCGCGCCAGCCGCACCAGCAGTGCTGTGATGTCGTCCTGCTTCATCGACGGTTTTCCGCCACGCTTGCCGGCAAAGAAAAGATCCGCATTCTGGGCTACGGCGACGACATCCGATGAAACCAGCGCGTCGTAGACCAATGCATCCGCTTCGGCCAACGCCGCCAACACTTCCAGGGTCAGGCAGCCGGGGTCGCCGGGGCCGGCGCCGGCCAGCCAGACGTGGCCCGGTTCGAGCCGGCGCGGCTTGAAATTCAGCCGGGAAAAAGCCTGTTCGAGCGTGGCGTTTTCGCCCTCGTTTTTGGTGCTGCCGCTCACAATCCGTCCCGTCCGCGAAAACGCCGCTGATAGTGGGCGTCGTACAATGAACTCTCGCCAAAACCTTCCGCCGCCAGCGAGCGGCCGACGAAGATGATCGCCGTGCGCTCCATCGGATCGGCTGCGAGTTGTGCCTCGATGGTCGCCAGCGTGCCAGTCAGCACGCGCTCGTCCGGCCAGGACGCGCGGAAGACGATCGCCACCGGGCAATCGCCGCCATAGTGCGGTGTGAGTTCGGCGACGACGCGGTCGATGGCGTGGATGGCCAGATGAATGGCCAGGGTGGCGCCGGTGCGGCCGAAGCCGGCCAGCGTTTCGCCCGGCGGCATCTTTGATGCGCGCCCGGAAATGCGGGTCAGCACCAGGCTTTGCGCGACTTCGGGAATGGTCAGCTCGCGGCGCAATGCGGCGGCCGCGGCAGCAAAGGACGGCACGCCCGGCGTCAGCGTGTAGGGAATGCCATGTTTTTCCAGCCGGCGGATCTGCTCGGCAACGGCGCTCCATACCGACAGGTCGCCGGAATGGAGACGCGCCACATCATGGCCGGCCTTCTGCGCCGCGACATACTCGGCCTCGATCTCGTCGAGCGACATCGGTGCTGTGTCGATCAGTTTTGTCCCCGTTGCGCAGTGCTGCAGCAATTCGGGCGCGACGATTGAGCCGGCGTGGAGGCAGACCGGGCAGCTCGCCAAGAGCCTCGCGCCGCGCAGCGTGATGAGGTCGGCGGCACCTGGGCCGGCGCCGATGAAATGGACCGTCATGGCGCATCTCCGCTGATGGCGATGGCGCAGGTGACCGGGCCGAGCACCGTGCGGGGCCCGAGCAGCTTTGCGCCTTTGCCGGCGACGGCAAGGGCGGATGCCTCGGAAACCGATGGCGTGCCGGCCAGATCCTGCGAGAGATCGGAATGGCTGAGCGTATCTGGAGAGGCGGCCTGAAGTGCTGAGTCATCAACGACGATGACCGGAAGGCGCAGCGCGCGGCCAGCGGCAGGGATCGCCTCTTCATCCTTCTTGAGCGCGGCAGTCGCCAGCGCCGAAAGAGCCGTCATCGCCAGCCCATGCGTCTCCAGCGCGGTTTCGATCGCGGCAAGCACGTCCTCGACACGCACACCTTTTCGGCTGCCGATGCCAGCGACCATCATGGCTTCACCCAGCTCCATTGGGTGATCGGCATGGCAGGCCGCCAGGCCTGCATCGAGCCAACTGGTGAAGCCCGGGAGATGCTTATCCGTGTGAGATCGCCGCCAAGCTTCGTATGCTGGGCAAGAAGCAGGGCTTCCATCTCCAGCGTCACCGCGTTTGCCACGAGACGGCCGCCAGTGCGCATCGCCTTGACAGCAGCGTTCAAGACGCCGGTGTCGCTGCCGCCGCCGCCAATGAAGATCGCGTCAGGTGTCTCCAGCCTCGCAAGCGCCTTGGGGGCGCTGCCTTCGACTACGACAAGGCCGGGAACACCACAGGCGGCGGCGTTGCGGCCAATGCGGGAGGCGCGGATCGGATCGGCCTCGATGGCAATGGTGCGCATCGAAGGGTGGGCCAGCATCCATTCGATGCCGATGGAACCGGAGCCAGCGCCGATATCCCACAGCAACTCGCCGCGCCGCGGCGCCAGCGCCGACAGGGTGATGGCGCGGATCTCGCGTTTGGTGATCTGGCCGTCATCGTCGAACAGATGATCGGCAAGGCCTGACGTGAGCGGCAGGACGCGAGCATCCGGACCAGATTCAACTTCGACCGCCAGAACGTTGAGCGGATTGATATTTTCGAGATCGAAGGCATCGGCGCGGACCGAGCGTCGGTTCTCGTTTGGCCCGCCCAGCGCCTCCAGGACCGTCAGCCGCGAGGCACCGAAGTCGAGTTCGATGAGCAGGCGGGCGATCGCCGCCGGCGCATCGTTATCCGACGTCAGCGCCAGGATGCGCGCGTTTGGGTGCAGCAGCGGCCGGATCAGGTCGAGCGGCCGGCCATGCAATGAGACGGTCTCGATATCCTGCAGCGCCCAGCCCAGCCGCGCGGCTGCCAGCGAAATGGCCGATGGCGCGGGAATGACATGCATCTCCTGCGGCTTGACCTTGCGGGCGAGGGTGGCGCCGACGCCGTGGAAGAACGGATCGCCGGAGGCGAGCACGCAGACGCGCCTGCCGGCCAGCGCCAGCACGTCGCGCATTTCGGCATCGAAAGGAACCGGCCATGGGTGCGGCTCGCCATTGGCGAAGGAAGCGACAAGGGCGAGGTGCCGCTTGCCGCCGAAGATGATCTCCGCCTGGGCAATCCGCTGCTTGGCCTCGTCGCCGAGACCCGCTAAACCGTCCTCGCCGATACCGACGACCGTCAGCCAGGCGGCTCGCGATTGACACTCAGCAGGCATGATGACCCACCGTATTCTGATCCTCGGCGGCACCACCGAAGCGCGGCAACTGGCCGGAAAACTGGCGGGGCGTGCCGATTGCTCGGCCACGCTGTCGCTGGCCGGGCGTACCGAAAGCCCGGTCGCGCAAGGCGTGCCGGTGCGAAGCGGAGGCTTTGGCGGTGCCGATGGGTTGGCTGCTTACCTGAGGGAGACGGGCACCGACCTGCTGATCGACGCCACGCACCCCTATGCGGCGCAAATATCCGCCAATGCCGCGCAGGCCGCGCGCGTGGCCCGTGTGCCGATCCTTGCCCTGCGGCGCCCAGGCTGGGAGCCTGTCGAGGGCGACCGCTGGACGCTGGTCGATAAGGTTGGCGATGCCGTGCAAGCGCTTGGACCGACGCCGCGCCGCGTCTTCCTGGCGCTCGGCCGGCAAGAGGTCGCCGCCTTCGAAGCAGCGCCCCGGCACCACTATCTCGTTCGCAGCGTCGATCCGGTCGAGCCCGCGTTGGCCGTGCCGGACGCGAGCTATCTTCTGGCGCGTGGTCCGTTCCGCGAAGCGGAGGAACGTGCGCTGCTCCAAGAGCATCGCATCGATGTCGTCGTGTCCAAGAACAGCGGCGGCGAGGCGACCTACGGCAAGATCGCCGCGGCGCGGGCGCTTGGCATCGACGTGGTCATGGTCCGACGGCCAGCCTTGCCGGATGTGCCGTCGGCTGAAACCGTCGAAGCGCTGGCCGCGATGGTCGATCATTTTGTCCGTCCCGTGGACGAGCGCGGCGTGTAGACCAGCGCCGGCTTCTCTGCGCGCTTGATGATCCTTGTTTCCGGCGAGCCGATGATGATGCAGGTCGCCATGTCTGCCTTTTCAGCCTCGACGTCGGCGAGCAGATAGACATCGATGCGCTCGTCCGGGCGGCCGGCGGCGCGGCCGAAAATCACCGGCGTGGTGCCCGGCAGGATCGCGGTCAGGCATTCGAAGGCGCGGCCAAGCTGCCACGGGCGCGCCTTGCTGATCGGATTGTAGAGCGCGATGACGAAGCCGGCGCCGGCCGCCGCCAGCAGGCGCAATTCGATCAGATCCCAGGGCTTCAGATTGTCTGACAGTGAGATGGCGCAGAAATCATGGCCGAGCGGCGCGCCGATGCGGGCGGCAACGGCAAGCATGGCGGTGATGCCGGGCACCACAGTGACATCGACCGCGCGCCATTCGACTGGGCCGGCCTCGATCGCCTCGCAGACGGCTGCGGCCATGGCGAACACACCGGGATCGCCGCCGGAAACCACGGCGACGTCGTGGCCCTCTGCGGCTTTGACCAATGCGTCCTTGGATCGGGCGAGCTCCTCACGGTTGTCGGAAGCGACGCGGGTCTGGTCCGGGCGCAGCTCCAGCCGGTCGAGATATGGTTTGTAGCCGTAAAAGAACTTGGCCTCGGCGACGGCGCGGCTGGCCTCCGGCGTGACCTGATCGGCACTGCCGGGGCCAAGGCCGATGACGGTGAGACGGCCGCTCATGCTTGCGCTCCCAGCGCACCGGGGCGGCCGGACCAGCCGGCGACCAGCACGATGGCGAAATAGGGCGCCTTGTCATCCTGCTTGTCGGCAAGCTTCATCGACACGCTGCCGGCCATGGTGCCGCGCTCGACATAGACGGCGCGCGTAAGCTTGCCGGTCGACTCCAGCGCCCGCCTGATCTTGGGCAGGTTGCGGCCGACCTTCATGATGACGGCGGCATCGGTGTCGGCCAGCCGGCGCGTCAGCTCGAACTCGCTCATCGTGCCGGGCAGCACCGTCAGCACGTCGTCTCCCTGGACGATCGGAACACCAGTCTGCGACCAGCAGCCGGACATGGCGGTGACGCCGGGGATGACTTCGGTCGGGAAGCGATGGGCGAGGCGCACATGCAGATGCATGTAAGAGCCGTAGAACAGCGGGTCGCCTTCCGACAGCACCGCGACCATTTTGCCAGCGTCGAGGTGCTCGGCGACCTTCTCGGCCGACTCCTCGTAGAAAGCCGTGATCTGCGACCGGTAGTCGTCGTGATCCTTGTCGATTTCAGTGGTGACGGGATAGAGCAGCGGCAGCTCAAGCATATCCGGCCGGAAGCGTGTTTCGACGATGGCGCGCGCGTTGCTGTTGTTGCCGCGCTTGGCGAAATAGGCCACGACATCGGCTTCCGCCAAGGCCCGCGCGGCCTTCAGGGTCAGCAGTTCGGGGTCACCGGGACCGGTGCCAACGCCAACGAGACGACCTGTGGCAAGCGCGTTCACAGGCCGGGCCTCGCCAATGAATTGAGCGCGGCGGCGGTCATGGCGCTGCCGCCAAGCCGGCCGCGCACGATGGCGTAGGGCACGCCGTAGGAATTCTCGGCCAGCGCGTCCTTCGATTCGGCCGCACCGACGAAACCGACCGGCATGCCGATGATGGCGGCAGGCTTCGGCGCGCCGTCGCGCAGTTTCTCCAGCAAATAGAACAGCGCGGTCGGCGCATTGCCGATGGCGACCACCGACCCCGCCATGCGCTCGCCCCACAGGTCGATCGCGGCGGCCGAACGGGTGTTGCCGATCTCCCTGGCGATGTCGTTCGTGCGCGGGTCGCGCAAGGTGCAGATCACCTCATTGCCGGCCGGAAGCCGGGCGCGGGTGACGCCGTGCGAGACCATTTCCGCGTCGCAGAAAATTGGCGCGCCAGCCGCCAGAGCGGTGCGCGCGGCGGCAACGAAATCGGTGGAGAACACAAAATGACTTGATGCTTCGACCTGGCCGCAGGCATGGATCATGCGGATGGCGACATCGGCCTCGGCATCGGAGAAGCGCGACAGATCAGCCTCGGCGCGGATGATGGCGAAGGAGCGCTCATATATCGCCGTACCGTCATGGATATAGTCGTAGGCCGCCATGCTCATTCCTGTCGGTAAGCCTCGGCGATAGCCGCCGGCCCGAGCCTTGTCAGGCAAGCGGCGGCGGTTTCGCCTTGATATCGTGTGCTGCGGATCAGTGCCGCGACGCGGCTGATGCCGCGCGCGGCGTCATAGCCCGGCCTGTAGCCCGCAGGAAGGGCCTTTGCCGTCGCGTTCACGACAAGTCCGGCTCCGTTTTCGCCGCCGACTATCGTCAGCGCTGCCGAGCCGGGGTGGGCGCAGCCCTTGGCGCATCCGGAAACGTGCAGGGTGAAGTCGAGACTATCGGCGTTTTCGGCGGCAATCGTCTCGGCAATGTCGCGCGTGGCGATCCGCCCGGAGGCGCAGGCGGGCGTGCCGGGGCACGCGGCGATGCGCGTGCGCGGGTCGGCGGGGGAGGTGACGAAGCCGAGGGTGGCGGCGGTGTGCTGGAGGGCGCGGTTGGCGGACGATGGCTGTCCGAGAAACAACAGGGCGCGGCCTGGGGCGAGGCGGATTTCGGTTGTGTCGAGGGTGATGGCGCTTTGGGTGAGCGCGATGATTTTGTCCGCTGGCATGCTGCCATAGGGCAGGGCGATGCCGAGGGCGATACCGGCCTCGGCGAGGTCGAAAATTCCGATCGGGCGGAGTTCCTTCGCGCCCCCCTCTGTCCTGCCGGACATCTCCCCCACGAGGGGGGAGATTGGCAGCCCGGGCGCCGGCCCTCCCTCCGAAGCCATGGAAATTGGCGAAGGTGAGCGTGAATGAGCGATCTCCCCCCTCGTGGGGGAGATGTCCGGCAGGACAGAGGGGGGCGCCACAGAATGCCAGCCTGCGAGATAAGCCAATTGCCGCTCCGACAAATCCCTCGCACGAGCCTCGCGGCCTTTCTCGGCAATCATTCTGAGCACGGCAACGGCAATATCGCGCGCTGCATCGTCTTCCACCGTGACAAGCGGCCGTGCATTCTGCCCGTCACCCGCGACAGCCACCCGCCACCGAACTCCCGCATCGGTGCCCGTTGCAGCAAGCCGCACATCTGCGGTCAGAGTATCCATGGTCAGTTGTCCGCTGCCGTCGACAATGACCGACACCTTCGGCCCGAGCCGTTGCGTCAGACCTGCTTCTTCGACCGCCGTCCTGATCTGTTCAGCCGGCGGCCGGGGATCGGCAATCTCTTGCGGATCTATGCCGGCCAGCGGCCCGGTCTCGACCGGCACGCCGGTGCGCACCGCGATGCCCAACGCATCGACCTCCGTCGCCAGCAACTGAGCGCTTTCCGCCGTCAGTCCGCGTATCTGCAGGCTGCCGCGCGCGGTGACTTCCATGATGCCGTTGCCGTGCCGCAGAGCGGATTCGGCTAGTCCGATCAACGACTCTGGCGACAACCCTCCAGCGACAGGGTTGAGCCGTACCAGCAGGCCGTCGCCGGTCTGCATGGGGGCTGCCAGAGCCGGGCAGGCGCCACGGCGCGAGAAGGCGTTCATGCCGCCACCCCAAGTGCTTCTGCCTCGGCAATCAGGGCCGTGAGATCGTCGTCGATGGAATTGCGCAAGGGATGCCACAGGCCACGCCGGCGCGCCGACAGCAAGCGCTCGGCGATGACTTTCGCGGCGGCGGGGTTCTCGCGCAGGATGAAGGCGCGGACAGCCGGATCGCCGAGATAGGCGTCATGCACCGCCTCGATCAACGTTCCCGAAATGGCGTGGGTGGTTTCGGCAAAGCCGACCAGCCGGTCGACGGTTTCGGCAAATTCGGAGGCGCCACGCGGGCCGTGGCGCATCTGGCCTGATATGAAGCGTGGATTGACGGCGCGGGCACGCACGACACGCGATACGGCCTCGCTGACCGAGCGTGGCCTCGGCTTTTGCGGGTCCGTGGTGTCGAGCACGATGACGTCGGCATTCCTGCCGAGAGTTGCCAAGGCCGCCGAGAAGCCGCCGATGAAGGCGACATCGGAGGAGCCCTCGAGGATGTCGCGGCCGGGATCGTCGCCGGTGTGGACGAGAAGATCGGCCTCGGCGATGCGGCCCTCGAAGGCACCGGGCGCCAAGACGCCTTCACCTTCGGAGCCGCCATAGGCATGCGATGTGGCGTCGAGATAGGCGCGGCCGATCTCTTCGCGTGCCACCCAGTCGCCGGAGGACAAAAGATCCTCGACACCGGCGCCGTAGGTGCCGGGCGAAGTGCCGAAGATGCGCGGGCTGATCTTGCCGTCGGCGCGGGTTTTGGCCGCGAGCGGGTTTTCCGAATCCTCCTCGTCGCGGGCGGCAACGGCGTTGGCGGCGGCATCGATCAGCGCAATCTGGGTCGGAAACATGTCGCGAAACAGGCCTGATATGCGCCAGGTGACATCGACGCGCGGCCGGCCGAGCGCGGCGGGAGGTAATACCTCGATGCCGGTGATGCGGCCAGTGGCCGCATCCCATTGCGGCCGGCAGCCCATCAGCGCCAACCCTTGAGCGATCTCCTCGCCGCCGGTGCGCAGCGATGCCGAGCCCCAGAGATCGATCACCAGCGAGCGCGGCCAGTCGCCATGCGACTGCATGTAGCCGCGCACGACTTCCTCCGCCGCTGCCTTGCCCAGATCATAGGCGGTCGGCGTCGGCATGGTGCGCGGGTCCGACGTGAACAGGTTGCGGCCGGTGGGCAGAACATCGGATCGGCCGCGCGCGGGCGCGCCGGCCGGCCCAGCCTTGACGTGGCGGCCATCGAGCGCGGCGAGCAGCGCCGTCTTCTCGGCTGCCGCACTTTGTCGCCGCATGGCGTCAGGCTCGTCCTCCGGAGCGCGGCCATAGATATGCAGCCCGTCCTTGATGGCGAAATCCTTGAGATCGCAGAGCCAGGCATCGATTCGGCGCAGCGCTTCATCGGGCGCGTCGGTCCTGGCGACGCCGGCTTCGGTGGCGAGGCCGGTTTTTTGCGCGGTGTCGACGATCAGTTTTGCCAGGCGGTCGCGGCGGCGACGGTCGAGCCCGTCGGCCTGGGCGTATTCGTCGACCAGCCGCTCGAGCTTGTGCTGGTCCTCGTCCAGTCCGGCGCCGGTCAGGGGCGGCGGCAGATGGCCAAGGGTGACGGCGGCGATGCGCCGCTTGGCCTGTGCAGCCTCGCCGGGGTTGGAGACGATGAAAGGATAGATGACGGGCAAGGGGCCGGTGACGATTTCGGGAAAGCAGTTTTCCGAAAGCGCAACCGTCTTACCCGGCAGCCACTCCAGCGTGCCGTGCGCGCCGACATGGACGAGCGCGTGGACGCCGAGCGAGCTGCGCAGCCACAGACCGAAAGCGATCAGCGCATGGCGCGGCGGCAGTGTCGGGTCGTGGTAATCGGCGCGGCGGTCGGCGGAGCGGCCGCGGTCTGGGGCCAGCGCGACGGTGATGTTTCCGAAGGTCGCGGCGCGGAAGGGGAAAGCGCTCTTACCCTCCCCCTTGTGGGGAGGGTGGCCCGCAGGGCCGGGTGGGGGTGGTGCGCCGCTACCCCCACCCCGGTTCGCGCCATCCGCTTCGCGAATGTCGCGAACCGACCCTCCCCACAAGGGGGAGGGTGAAGTATCGGCCGCTCCCCATGCAGCTTCGACTGCAGCAACAGCCTCAATCGGCAGGCCCTTTGAGAAGTCCCGATAGTCGTCCAGCCCCAGCCCATCATTGCCGCGCTCCAGCAGCCCCAGCAACGCCCGCGGCGTCTCCGGTATCCCTTCAACTCCATAGCCCTGTTCGCTCAGATCATGCAGCATCGCCAGCACGCTGGACGGCACATCGAGGCCGACGGCGTAGCCGGTTCGGCCGGGCGCGCTCGGATAATCCGGGATCAGGATGGCGAGCTTGCGCTGGGCGCGGGGCGTCTCCCGTAGTCGGATGAAGGCCGCGACGCGGTCAGCAACTTGCGCCACACGATCCGCTTCCGGCCGGTTGGCGAAGGCGCGGTGGCCAAGCGCCGGATCGACATCGCTCTCGCCCTTGAAGGAAATGGCGCCGGCCAAGATGCGGCCGTCGAGTTCGGGCAGCACGACATGCATGGCAAGGTCGGCGGGCGCCAGGCCGCGCTGGTTGTTCTCCCAGATGTCGCGGCGGGTGGTGGCGACAATGACCTGGAAGACGGGCACGCGGGCGCGGTCGAACAGGGTTTCAACGCCGGGCTCGGCGCCGGACGCGAAAGCGGTCGCGGTGATGATGGCCGCGGGTTTCAGCGCGGCCAGTGCTGTTTCCACGAACGCCAGCGATGCCGGGTCCTTCAGGCTGGAGACGAAAATGGGGACCGGGTTGATGCCGCGCTGGCGGAGCGCCTCAAACAGGGCATCGATGGGCGCGACATCAGCGGCGAGCAGCATCGATCGGTAGAACAGGATCGGCACGACCTTTCCCTCCCCCTCGAGGGGCAGGGGGACGACGCCGCGGCCGGGTTCGTAGTAGCCAACTTTTGGCACAGTGACCGGCTCTGCAGCAACCGCATCCTGTCCCGCCAACCCCGCCAACTTCTGCACCAGCGCGCTCATATTCGCCGGGCCGCCCTCGCGGAAATAATCGAGCAGGCCGTCCAACTCCTCGCGCGGCAGCGTCGAGGCTTCGATCAGGCGCAGATCCTCATCTCGGCATTCGCCGGGCAGCAGCGCCAGTTTTATGCCGCGTTCGCGGGCGGTCGAGGCAAGCTGGTCGCAGCCGTAGCGCCACCAGTCGTAGCCGCCGAGGATGCGCACGAGGATGATCTTGGCGTGGCGGGCGACGCTGTCGACCCAGAGGTCGACGGACATGGGATGGCGCAGGTCGCGCAGCGCGGCCAGCCGCATCGAGGGCAGGCGTTCGGCGTCGGCCTTCCAGGCCGCCGCCAATCCGGCGAGATCGCTGTCGGTGAAGGACAGCGCCACGATATCCGCCGGCGTCTGCCGCAGATCGACCGGCTCGGCGAGGTCGTCGAGCGAGGCGGATGTCGTGGTTAGGATGTGCATCGCGACCCGTGTCCGAAATCAGCCGGCAAGGATACGCTCGATCGCCGGGCGGTTCAGCCCCTTCAGCCCGATTACGACGAGGCGCGAGCGGCGGTCATCCTCGGCGGTCCAGGCGCGGTCATAGTAATGATTGACGCGCGGCCCGACCGCCTGCAGCAAGAGCCGCATCGGCTTGCCGCCGACCTCGACGAAGCCTTTCACGCGCAACACGTTCTCTTCTTCGGCGACGGTGGCGACGCGTTTCGCCAGATCATCGGGATTGGCGATCGAGGCAATGTCGACGATGAAGGTGTCGAAGTCGTCATGCTCATGGTCGAAGGCGCCGTCATGATGGGACTTGCGGTTCTCGATGTCGTCTTCGACCGCCAGACCGAGCCCGAGCAGCACCGAGGGATCGACCTTGCCATGCGATGTCGGCACGATCTTCACCGCGCGGGCGGAGTGTTCGTTGATGATGGCGTTGGCGCGGTCGGTGCCGGCGGCGTCCATCAAATCGCTTTTCGACAGGATAATCAGGTCGGCGCAGGCGATCTGGTCCTCGAACACTTCTTCCACCGGGTCGTCGTGGTCGAGCGTCTCATCCTGGGCGCGCTGCGCCTGCAAGGCATCCATGTCGTTGGCGACGCGACCCTCGGCCAATGCCGGCCCGTCGACCACGGCGATGACGCCGTCGACGGTCACCCGGCTTTTCACGCTCGGCCACTGGAAAGCCTGGACCAACGGCTTGGGCAGCGCGAGGCCCGAGGTCTCGATCAGGATGTGGTCGACCCTCGGCGTCAGCGCGAGGATCTGGTCGAGCGCCGGAACGAAATCGTCGGCGACGGTGCAGCAGATACAGCCATTGGCCAGTTCGACGATGTTTTCCTCCGGACAGGTGTCGATGCCGCATCCCTTGAGGATCTCGCCATCGATGCCGATGTCGCCAAATTCGTTGACGATGATGGCAATGCGCTTGCCGCCGGCGTTTTCCAGGAGATGGCGGACCAGCGTCGTCTTGCCGGCGCCGAGGAAGCCGGTGACAACGGTGCAGGGAACGCGGGAGAGGTTGGCGGACGAATCTGGAGCGGTCATGGTCAGTCCTTCAACAGGTTGAGGGGAGGGATGCGGGCAACGAGGCCGCGCTTCAGGCTATCGGGACGGCCGCGCCACGGGATCAGGCCGTCCGTCGAGGTGGCGAAGAGTTTGGCTCCGGTGACGAGGTCGGCACCGCTGGTCGCGGTCAAGTCGCCGAAGACATAGCTCCAGCAGCCATCGCGCAGGATCGCGGCGCTGAGGCGCCGTTTGCAATTGCCAAGGCATTCAACGCTGCGGATGCGAATATTTTCGCCGGATGCGGCGCGGCGGGTGTCATCCGCCAACGATTCGCCGGCGCGGGGATGGGCGTCGGAGCCGGTTTCATCGCGGCAGGAAGCGCAGACGATGACGGTGACGCCGGCCAAGGCATCATCATTGCCGGACGAAACATCCGCTGTGCCAGCCGAAAAACTGCTGTCGTGGTCCAAAAATCGGGCTCCTTGCCCGGAAACCCGCCGGGCGATCGGATTCTACAGTCGCAGACGGCAGGTCTCCTGGCTCGCGGGTCATCGCCTTGGTAGCCGCCTTCCCGGGAACCTCCCAGTGGCTTTCGGCCTTGGCTCTTCGCTTACAGTTGCGGGGACAGCCGCGGATTTGGGACAGATATCCCGCACCGCATTCCCTCTTGGCTCCTCTCGTTGAAGAGAAGAGACCGTCTGGAACGGATTTAGGCTTTTGCGGGCAGCGGTGTCAACGCGAGCTTACGACGCTGTCAGGTCGGCCAGCGCCGGACCCAAGTCACCGGCGGACGTCACTTCGATGCGTTCGAGGCCCAGCCAGCCCTGCATCTGCTTCAATTCCTCGAAGAGCTGAGCAGCGGTTTCGGCTGGTGCGCCGGGCTCGGCATAGGCCGCATGGACGCGCAGCACGCTCGCAGGCCGATCGGCCTTGAGGTCGACGCGCGCCACGATCCTGTCGCCGAGCAGGAACGGCAGGACATAATAGCCGTATTGCCGCTTGTCGGCTGGCGTGTAGATCTCGATGCGGTAGTGGAAATCGAACAGGCGCTCGGTGCGCGAACGTTCGAAGACGACCGGGTCGAACGGCGCCAGCAAGGCGCGGGCTTCGATCTTTCGGGGCAAACGGGCGTCTTTATGAAGATAGGCCGGCTTGTCCCAGCCTTCGACGCGCACCGGCAGCAGCTCGCCGGTTTCAACCAGTTCCTCCAGCCGGCCTTTCATATCGGCCGGGGACAGGCGGAAATAATCGCGCAAATCGCCTGATGTCGCCACGCCATGGGCGCGGGCGGAAATGCGCAGCAATTCGCGGTGCGCGTCCTCAGGCGTTGGCACCGGCAGGTCAAGGATCGCCTGCGGCAGCACGCGTTCGGGCAGGTCATAGAAACGCTCGAAGCCGCGGCGGTGCGCCGTGGTGATGCGCCCAGCCCAGAACAGCCATTCGAAGGCATGCTTGGCGTGGCTCCAGCCCCACCATCCGCCCGAGCCTTTCTGGCCTTCCAGCGCGGAAGCGGCGATCGGGCCGCGCTCGGCGACCTGGCGGTAGATCTCTTCGATATAGGCGGCGTGCTCGCGGCCCCATTTGGCGAGGCCCAGATACATCTCGTCGCCGCGCTCGGCGCGTTGCATGCGCCAGCGCATCAGCGGGTAGGTCTCGACCGGCAGGAAGGAGGCCTCGTGCGCCCAATATTCGAACACCGTGCGCTTGCGCGTCACGGCCGCGTTGTCGAGCAGAGTGAGCGGGTAGGGGCCCAGGCGCGAATAGAGTGGCATATAATGAGCGCGCACCACCGCGCTGACGGAATCGATCTGCAACAGGCCGGTGCGGGAGAGCGTGCGGGCAAAATGCCTTCGGTCAGGCGTGCCGGTCGGGCGGGGATCGAGGAACCCCTGGGCGGCGAGCGCAATGCGCCGGGCCATGGGGAGCGAGATCTTTTCCTTCATGCAGGCATCACTTTGAAGTGTTTTGACCGAGGGTCGGATGGGTGATTCCGGGCCATGCTAGCAGGGTTTTGGCGGCAAGCATGTCAGGAGAGAAAAGTGGAGTAGAAAGCGAAGGAAATCAAACAGGAGCGGATCGGACCAGTTTCCCCGGATATGCCGTCCAGGTCAGTGTTTTGAACAAGGTTTGACTTGCTTCACTGGAAGTGCTGCGCTAACCCTCGCCGCGTTGCAGCATAGGCCCTTAAAACGGTTCAGCGGTTAAACTGTCACGCTTCCGCATTAGGGTCCGGTGCTGTAATCAAAGTGGATTGGCGCCAACGGAAAGCCGAGCATGAACGCACTTCTAAGCTCATACCTGCCCATCGTCCTGTTCATAGGCGTGGCGTTGGTTGTCGGCCTGGCGCTGCTGGCCGCGCCCTTCCTGGTGGCTTACCGCAATCCCGATCCTGAAAAGCTTTCCGCCTACGAGTGCGGTTTCAACTCGTTCGACGACGCCCGCATGAAATTCGACATCCGCTTCTACCTGGTGTCGATCCTGTTCATCATCTTCGACCTGGAAGTGGCCTTCCTGTTTCCTTGGGCGGTGTCGTTCTCGAAGATCGGCATGCTCGGCTTCTGGTCGATGATGGTCTTTTTGGCGGTGCTGACCATCGGCTTTGCCTATGAATGGAAAAAAGGAGCGCTGGAATGGGATTGAACGACAGTTCCGGCACGCTCGTCGCGCCGAAGCCCAAGGGTTTGATCGATCCCAACACCGGCAGGCCGGTGGGGGCGGACGATCCGTTCTTCCTCGAGATCAACAATGAGCTCGCCGACAAGGGTTTTCTCGTCACCTCGACGGAAGCGCTGATCACCTGGGCGCGCAGCGGCTCGCTGATGTTCATGACCTTTGGCCTCGCCTGCTGCGCGGTGGAGATGATCCATACCTCGATGCCGCGCTATGACTCGGAGAGGTTCGGTGTCGCGCCGCGCGCGTCGCCGCGCCAGTCCGACATCATGATCGTTGCCGGCACGCTGACCAACAAGATGGCGCCGGCGCTGCGCAAGGTCTACGACCAGATGCCGGAGCCGCGCTACGTCATCTCGATGGGCTCATGCGCCAATGGCGGCGGCTACTACCACTATTCCTATTCGGTGGTGCGCGGCTGCGACCGCATCGTGCCGGTCGACATCTATGTGCCCGGCTGTCCGCCGAGCGCCGAAGCGCTGCTCTACGGCATTCTTCTCTTGCAGAAGAAAATCCGCCGCACCGGCACGATCGAACGGTAAATCCATGACCGCATCCCTGAGCGAACTGTCGACCTATCTCGGCGAGAAGCTGACCGGCCGTGTGAACGACGCTGATATCGCCTATGGCGAACTCACGGTTCATGTCGAGCCGCGCGATCTGGTCGAGGTCATGACCTTCCTGCGCGACGATGCGCGCTGCCAGTTCATCTCGGTCATCGACGTCTGTGGCGCCGACTATCCGTCGCGGGCCAAGCGTTTCGACGTCGTCTACCACCTCCTGTCGCCGAAGCAGAATGTGCGCATCCGCATCAAGGTGCAGGCCGATGAAGAGACGATGGTGCCGTCGATCACCGGCGTGTTCCCCGGTGCCGACTGGTTCGAACGTGAGACCTACGATCTCTATGGCGTGCTGTTCTCGGGCCATCCCGATCTGCGCCGCCTGCTGACCGACTATGGTTTCGAAGGCCATCCGCTGCGCAAGGACTTCCCGCTGACCGGCTTTGTCGAGGTGCGTTACGACGACGAGGCCAAGCGCGTCATCTACGAGCCCGTGGAATTGAAGCAGGAATTCCGCAATTTCGATTTTCTTTCCCCATGGGAAGGCACCGACTACGTGCTGCCGGGGGACGAAAAAGCCAAGACGAATTGAGGCGCCAGAATGGCTGAAACCTCCGTCCGCAACTTCAACATCAATTTCGGCCCGCAACACCCTGCGGCGCACGGTGTTTTGCGCCTCGTGCTGGAGCTGGACGGCGAGGTTGTCGATCGCGTCGATCCACATATCGGGCTTTTGCATCGCGGCACGGAAAAGCTGATCGAGGCCAAGACCTATCTGCAGGCGATCCCCTATCTCGACCGGCTCGATTATTGCGCGCCGATGAACCAGGAACACGCCTTCGCGCTGGCTGCCGAGCGGTTGCTCGGCATCGACGTGCCTAAGCGCGGCCAGCTGATCCGCGTGCTTTACTGCGAAATCGGCCGCATCATGTCGCATATCCTCAATGTGACGACGCAGGCGATGGACGTCGGCGCGCTGACGCCGCCGCTGTGGGGCTTCGTCGAGCGCGAAAAGCTGATGGTGTTCTATGAGCGCGCCTCCGGTTCACGCATGCATGCGGCCTATTTCCGCCCCGGCGGCGTCCATCAGGACCTGCCGCAGAAGCTGGTCGAGGACGTCGGCAAGTGGATCGATCCGTTCCTGAAGTCGATCGACGACCTCGACCAGCTGCTGACCGGCAACCGCATCTTCAAGCAGCGCAATGTCGATATCGGCACCGTTTCGCTGGCCGATGCCTGGGCCTGGGGTTTTTCGGGCGTCATGGTGCGTGGCTCGGGTGCAGCCTGGGACCTGCGCAAGTCGCAGCCCTATGAATGCTATTCGGAAATGGATTTCGACATTCCGATCGGCAAGAACGGCGATTGCTTCGACCGTTACCTCGTGCGCATGGAAGAAATGCGCCAGTCGGCGAAGATCATGCGCCAGTGCGTCGACCTTCTGCTCGGCAAGGAGAGCACCGGACCGGTGTCGAACCTCGACGGCAAGGTGGTGCCGCCCAAGCGCCAGGCGATGAAGCGCTCGATGGAAGCGCTGATCCATCACTTCAAGCTCTACACCGAGGGTTATCGCGTTCCAGCCGGCGAGGTCTATGCGGCGGTCGAAGCGCCGAAGGGCGAGTTCGGCGTCTATCTCGTCTCCGATGGCTCCAACAAGCCCTACCGCTGCAAGCTGCGCGCGCCTGGTTTCGCGCATCTGCAAGCGATGGATTTCCTCTGCCGCGGCCACATGCTGGCCGACGTCACCGCCGTTCTAGGCTCCCTCGACATCGTGTTTGGTGAGGTCGATCGCTAAATGTCAGTCCGCCGTCTCGCAGAAGCCAGCGTCCAGCCAGCATCCTTCGCCTTCAATCGGGCGAATGCCGCAGCGGCGAAGCAATGGATCAAGAAGTACCCGAAGGGCCGTGAGCAGTCGGCCATCATCCCACTTCTGATGATCGCGCAGGAGCAGGAAGGCTGGGTGACGAAGGCGGCGATCGAGACGATTTCCGATATGCTCGGCATGCCGCGCATCCGTGGGCTCGAGGTCGCGACCTTCTACACGCAGTACCAGCTGAACCCGGTCGGCACGCGTGCGCACATCCAGGTCTGCGGCACCACGCCCTGCATGCTGCGCGGCTCGGAAGCGCTGATGGATGTCTGCCGCTCGAAGATCCACCACGATCAGTTCCACACCAACGACAAGGGCACCTTGTCGTGGGAAGAGGTCGAATGCCTTGGCGCCTGCGTCAACGCGCCGATGGTCATGATCTTCAAGGACACGTTTGAAGACCTGACCCCGGAACGGTTGGCCGAGATCATCGATCTCTACGGCGCCGGCAAGGGTGCTTCGGTGCCAGCGGGGCCGCAGAACGGCCGCACCGGTTCGGAGCCGGCCTCCGGCCTCACCACGCTGAAGAGCGAAAAGGCGATCCTCAAATCGACCCGCGACAGGGAAGCCAAGGCAGCGACCAAGGCCGCCCAGGCGGCGCCTGATGCGATCGTCGCGGCACCCGTTCCGGCACCTGCCACCGCCGCGGTCGGGCCGTCCAATGCCAGCAAGCCGAAGACCGATGCGCCGGAAACCAGCCCGGCCTTGAAGACGCCGTCAAAGGCCAAGGTTGCGCCGGCTGCTGAAAAGGCGGCGAGCGTTTCGGCGCCGCTGCATTCGGCCGCCAATGCCAACAAGGCGGCTCCAGAGGTCGAGCAGGTTTCCAAGCAGCGCAGTGGTCCGAAGACCAAGGCCGAGCCGGCAACCGCTTTCAAGGCGCCGGAAACCAAGGCGCCGGCCGCGAAAGCCGCCAAGCCATCGCTGGAAGACAAGAACCGTCCGGCCGGCATCGCCAAGCCGACGCTGGTCGACGACCTCAAGCTGATCTCCGGCGTCGGCCCGAAGATCGAGGGCATCCTGCATACGCTCGGCATCTACACCTTCGCGCAGGTCGCGTCGTGGAAGAAGGCCGAGCGTGAGTGGGTGGACGGCTATCTCTCTTTCCAGGGCCGCATCGATCGCGACGACTGGGTCAAGCAGGCCAAGGCGCTCGCCAAGGGTGGTGTCGCCGAATACATCCGCGTCTTCGGCAAGAAGCCGGTCTGAGGGACGAATAATGCTTCAGGACAAAGATCGCATCTTCACCAACATCTATGGCCTCTTCGACAAGTCGCTGGCCGGCGCGATGGCGCGCGGCGCCTGGG
Source organism: Mesorhizobium sp. Root695 (assembly GCF_001428185.1). Classification (NCBI taxonomy): domain Bacteria; kingdom Pseudomonadati; phylum Pseudomonadota; class Alphaproteobacteria; order Hyphomicrobiales; family Phyllobacteriaceae; genus Mesorhizobium; species Mesorhizobium sp. Root695. Next base: position 245,405 of record NZ_LMHO01000003.1, read on the forward strand.
ACAACACGCCTGGCATCATCGCCAAGGGGCGCGAGTGGATCGTCAACGAAATGAAGGCGTCGGGCCTGCGCGGCCGTGGTGGCGCCGGCTTCCCGACGGGACTCAAATGGTCGTTCATGCCCAAGCAGAGCGACGGCCGTCCGAGCTATCTGGTCGTCAATGCCGACGAATCCGAGCCCGGCACCTGCAAGGACCGCGACATCCTGCGCAACGATCCGCATACCCTGGTCGAGGGCTCTTTCATTGCCGGTTTCGCCATGGGCGCGGTTGCCGCCTACATCTATGTACGCGGGGAGTTCATCCGCGAGCGCGAGGCGCTGCAGCGCGCCATCGACGAGGCCTACGAGGCCAGGCTGATCGGCAAGAACAATACGTCGGGCTATGATTTCAACATCTACATGCACCACGGCGCCGGCGCCTATATCTGCGGCGAGGAGACGGCACTCCTCGAGAGCCTCGAAGGCAAGAAGGGCCAGCCCAGGCTGAAGCCGCCATTCCCGGCCAATGTCGGCCTTTATGGCTGCCCGACCACGGTCAACAATGTCGAATCGATCGCGGTTGCGCCGACCATCCTGCGCCGCGGCGCCGCGTGGTTCTCGGGCTTCGGCCGGCCCAACAATGTCGGCACCAAGCTGTTTTGCATCTCCGGCCACGTCAACAATCCGTGCACGGTCGAAGAGGCTATGTCGATCCCGTTCCGTGAGTTGATCGAGACGCATTGCGGCGGCATTCGCGGCGGCTGGGACAACCTGCTGGCGGTCATTCCGGGCGGCGCTTCGGTGCCGCTGGTGCCGGCCGAGCAGATCATCGATACACCGATGGATTTCGACGCGCTGCGCGACCTCAAATCCGGCCTCGGCACGGCGGCTGTGATCGTCATGGACAAGTCGACCGATATCGTGAAGGCGATCGCGCGGCTGTCCTACTTCTACAAGCACGAGAGCTGCGGCCAGTGCACGCCGTGCCGCGAAGGCACCGGCTGGATGTGGCGGGTGATGGAGCGGCTGGTGCGCGGCGAGGCGCAGAAGCGCGAGATCGATATGCTGCTCGACGTCACAAAGCAGGTCGAGGGCCACACGATCTGCGCGCTGGGCGACGCGGCGGCATGGCCGATACAGGGCCTGATGCGGCATTTCCGCGGCGAGGTGGAGCGGCGCATCGACGAGTTTTCGCGCAACGCGCACCGCGCCGAGCCGGTGATGGTGGCGGCGGAATAGAGGAATTTGTGAATGCGGGCGAAAGCCCGAAGCGAAATACGGGCAAGTGCCCGATTTGAGACAACCCGGGGCGGGCGAACGAAAAAACGACCAGGAGATATCTATGGCGCCGTATTCGACACCCAATCCATTGATGCCCAATTTGGACCAGATCGAGAAGATGAACCAGGACCTGACCAGGATGATGCCGAAGGAGATGGCCAGCGCCGTCAACCTTCTCGTGCATCCTGTGGCGGGTGCGGCGGCGATGTCGGCGCTTGGCCTTGGGCTGGCCAACCACGCTTTCGGCGTCTGGCTAGGTGCGCTTTCGGGAGCGGCCGAAGCTTCGCAGCGGCTGCTGCAGCCGATCGTCGATGATTTCGAGGCGCGCGTCGCGCAGTTCGACGACCCTAACTCTTCCTCCACCAGGGCGCGGGCGACGGCGAAAACCATGATCGCCGAGGCGCAGTCGTTCGCACAGGAGGTCACCGATATAGCCGCCAAGGAAGCCGCCACCGTGGCGCCGGTGGCAAACGCCGGTCCGGCAGAAAGCGACGCCGCCGGCGTGCTGATGCCCGAGGATTTCAGGCAGCCCAATGCCATGGAAAAGCCGGCGAAACCGGCGGATCTCAAGGCGATATCGGGCATCGGACCCAAGCTGGAAAAGGTTCTCAACGGCCTGGGCATCTGGACGTATGGCCAGATCGCGGCATGGACGCCGCAAGAGGTTGCCTGGGTCGAGGATTATCTGTCGCTCACCGGCCGCATCGGCCGCGACGATTGGACAGCCCAAGCGGCGGCACTCGCCGTCAAGAAGTGAATGAAATGCCGGGTCCGGTTTCGACCGTGCCCGGAACAAGAGATTGCGGGAACTCCGCAGGGGTTTGAGGCGAATGGCAAAGCTCAAGGTCGACGGGAAAGAGATCACTGTACCCGACCATTACACGCTGCTGCAGGCGGCGGAAGATGCTGGCGCGGAAGTGCCGCGCTTCTGCTTCCATGAGCGGCTGTCGATCGCCGGCAATTGCCGCATGTGCCTGATCGAGGTGAAGGGCGGGCCGCCCAAGCCGCAGGCTTCCTGTGCCATGAACGTGCGCGACCTGCGTCCGGGGCCGAATGGCGAAGCGCCGGAAATCTTCACCAACACGCCGATGGTCAAGAAGGCCAGGGAAGGCGTGATGGAGTTCCTGCTGATCAACCATCCGCTGGATTGCCCGATCTGCGACCAGGGCGGCGAATGCGACCTGCAGGACCAGGCGATGGCCTTCGGCGTCGATTCCTCGCGCTTTCATGAGAACAAGCGCGCGGTCGAAGACAAATATATCGGACCGCTGGTCAAGACGGTGATGAACCGCTGCATCCATTGCACGCGCTGCGTCCGCTTCACCACGGAAGTCGCCGGCATTTCCGAGCTTGGCCTGATCGGTCGCGGCGAGGATGCCGAGATCACCACCTATCTCGAAAGCGCGATGACGTCCGAACTGCAGGGCAATGTCATCGACCTTTGCCCGGTCGGCGCGCTGACGTCAAAACCCTTCGCCTTCCAGGCGCGGCCGTGGGAGTTGACCAAGACCGAATCCATCGACGTGATGGATGCCGTCGGCTCGGCGATCCGCGTCGATAGCCGGGGCCGCGAAGTGATGCGCATCCTGCCGCGCGTCAACGAGCAGGTGAACGAGGAGTGGATTTCCGACAAGACCCGCTTCATCTGGGACGGTCTGCGCACGCAGCGCCTCGACCGCCCCTATGTGCGCAAGGACGGCAAGCTGGTTCCCGCGAGCTGGGCCGAGGCCTTTGCTGCGATCAAGGACGCGGTGTCGAAGGCGTCACCCGAAAAGATCGGCGCCATTTCGGGCGATCTCGCCGCCGTTGAAGAAATCTACGCGCTCAAGCTGCTGATGGCTTCGCTCGGCTCGAAGAATACCGATTGCCGCCAGGATGGCGCCGCGCTCGATCCGGCGCTCGGGCGCGCCAGTTACATCTTCAACCCGACCATCGAAGGCATCGAGCAGGCGGATGCGGTGCTGATCATCGGCGCCAACCCGCGCTATGAAGCCTCGGTGCTCAACACCCGCATCCGCAAGCGCTGGCGGATCGGCAATCTGCCGGTCGGCCTCATCGGCGATGTCGGCGACACGCGCTATGACTACGAACAGCTGGGCGCCGGACCGGATTCGCTGAAGGATCTGGCGGACGGCAACGGCAAGTTCTTCCAGACGCTGAAGAAGGCGACGCATCCGCTGATCATCGTCGGCCAGGGCGCGCTGGCGCGCGCCGATGGCGCGGCCGTGCTCGGCCAGGCGGCCAAGCTTGCCGCCGCCGTTAACGCTGCCCGCGCGGACTGGAACGGCTTTGCCGTGCTGCACAATGCGGCCGGACGTGTCGGCGGTCTCGATCTCGGCTTCGTGCCGGGCGAGGGTGGCAAGAGCGTTGCCGGCATGCTGGGCGAAATGGAGCTGTTGTTCCTGCTCGGCGCCGACGAGATCGACATGGCCAAGACCGGCGGCGCCTTCGTCGTCTATATCGGCACGCATGGCGACCAGGGCGCGCACCGCGCCAACGTCATCCTGCCGGCGGCTGCCTACACCGAAAAATCGGCCACCTATGTCAACACGGAAGGCCGCGTGCAGCAGACCAACCGCGCCGGTTTCGCGCCCGGCGACGCGCGCGAGGACTGGGCTATCCTGCGGGCACTGTCGGATGTGCTGGGCAAAAAACTGCCGTTCGATTCGCTGCCGCAGCTGCGCGCCAAGCTCTACGGCGAGCACCCGCATCTGGCCCGCATCGATCAGGTCGCGGCCGGCAATGCCGAGGACATCGCCAAAGTGGCGAAGCTCGGCGGGCGGCTGAACAAGGGCACCTTCACCTCGCCGGTGAAGGATTTCTACCTGACCAACCCGATCGCGCGGGCATCGGCCGTGATGGCGGAATGCTCGGCGCTGGCCAAGAGCGGCTTCAAGCAGGCGGCGGAATAAGCATGGACACTTTCTTCTCCTTTTACGTGCTGCCGGCGCTGCTGATCCTCTTGAAGTCGGTCGTGCTGATCGTCGTGCTTTTGATCTTCGTCGCCTACATCCTCTACGCCGACCGCAAGATCTGGGCGGCGGTGCAACTGCGCCGTGGTCCGAACGTCGTCGGTCCCTGGGGCACGCTGCAGGCCTTCGCCGATCTGCTGAAATTCGTCTTCAAGGAACCGATCATTCCGTCGGGCGCCAACAAGGGCGTCTTCCTGCTGGCGCCGCTGGTGTCGGCGGTGCTGGCGATTTCGGCCTGGGCGGTCATCCCGGTCAGCCAGGGCTGGGCGATCGCCAACGTCAATGTCGGCATCCTCTATGTCTTCGCCATCTCCTCGCTCGAGGTCTACGGCGTGATCATGGGCGGCTGGGCGTCGAACTCGAAATATCCGTTCCTCGGCGCGTTGCGTTCGGCGGCTCAGATGGTGTCCTACGAAGTCTCGATCGGCTTCGTCATCGTCACCGTTCTGCTCACCGCCGGTTCGCTCAACCTGTCCGACATCGTGCTGTCGCAGCATGATGGAATTGGTACGCGGCTTGGCCTGCCCAATACGTTCCTCGACTGGAACTGGCTGGCGCTGTTCCCGATGTTCATCATCTTCTTCATCTCGGCGCTCGCCGAGACGAACCGTCCGCCCTTCGATCTGGTGGAAGCCGAATCGGAACTGGTCGCCGGCCACATGGTCGAATATTCATCGACGCCGTTCCTGCTGTTCTTCCTTGGTGAGTATGTCGCCATCGTGCTGATGTGCGCGCTGGCCACCGTCCTGTTCCTCGGCGGCTGGTTGCCGCCCTTCGATTTCGCGCCGTTCACATGGGTGCCGGGTGTCATCTGGTTCGTGCTGAAAGTCTGCTTCGTGTTCTTCGGCATTTCCATGGTCAAGGCTTTCGTGCCGCGCTACCGCTACGACCAGCTGATGCGGCTCGGCTGGAAAGTGTTCCTGCCGATCTCGCTGTTCATGGTGGTTGCCACCGCTGCCGTCCTCAAGATCGCGGGATGGGCATGAGCACAGTTTCGCTTGGACTGATCGGTGTGGTCTGCGGATTGGCGGTTGCGGCATTCGGCTACGTCGCCGTCTTGCCATTCGTGCTTAAAAGCCAGGAAAGGCTGCCGGCCGGATATGTGATGCCGATCTTGGGTTGGAACAAGAGCAAGCTTGGAGCGGCGACCACGTTTGCTTATCGCTATTTTATGCCAGTTTTTTGGTCCGTCCTGGGTGCGATACTGGCAGTAACGACGTTTGGAGCACAACAATGAGCGCTCTTTCCCAAGCCGCAAAATCGCTGCTGCTGCAGGATTTTGTCAGCGCCTTCTTCCTGTCGATGCGCCAGTTTTTCGCGCCGAAGGAGACGATCAACTATCCGCACGAGAAGGGGCCGACCAGCCCGCGCTTCCGGGGCGAGCACGCCTTGCGCCGCTATCCCAACGGCGAGGAACGCTGCATCGCCTGCAAGCTGTGCGAGGCAATCTGCCCGGCGCAGGCCATCACCATCGAGGCCGGACCGCGCCGCAATGACGGCACGCGCCGCACGGTGCGCTACGACATCGACATGGTGAAGTGCATCTATTGCGGCTTCTGCCAGGAAGCCTGCCCGGTCGACGCCATCGTCGAGGGGCCGAATTTCGAATTCGCGACGGAAACGCGCGAGGAACTCTACTACGACAAGGACAAGCTGTTGGCGAATGGCGACCGGTGGGAGCGCGAACTGGCGCGCAACATCTCGCTGGACTCGCCCTACCGCTGATATTTGACGCATGGACGGGGCGAGGGGCCTCGTCTAAGGACAACGCGGCTTTGGAACCGGAGGCGGAACCAGGCCAGAGACAACAAACAGGACGAGTGTCCTGTTTGTACAGGAACCGGGGGATCCCCAATGTTGAGTGGACTAGAGGCGGCCTTTTTCTACCTCTTCGCCTTTGTCGCGGTGGCGTCGGCGTTCATGGTCATTTCGTCGCGCAACCCCGTGCATTCGGTGCTGTTCCTGATCCTGACCTTCTTCAACGCCGCCGGCCTGTTCATGCTGACCGGGGCCGAGTTCCTGGCGATGATCCTGCTCGTCGTCTATGTCGGCGCGGTGATGGTGCTGTTCCTGTTCGTCGTCATGATGCTCGACGTCGATTTCGCCGAACTGAAGAGCGGCGCCCTGCAATATGCGCCGATCGGCGCGCTGGTCGGGCTGATCCTGGCAGCCGAACTGATCGTCGTGCTCGGCGGCTACACATTCGCGCCGCAGCTCGCCTCGACGGTCTCCAAGCCCATTCCGGATTTCGCCACGCGGACCAACACGGCCGCGCTCGGCGACATCCTCTATACCGACTACCTCTACTATTTCCAGATTTCGGGCCTCGTGCTGCTGGTCGCTATGATCGGCGCCATCGTGCTGACGCTGCGCCACAAACCAGGCGTCAAGCGGCAGTCGATCGCAGCCCAGGTCGGCCGCACGCCTGCGACCGGCATGGAAATCCGCAAGGTCAAGACAGGCGAGGGACTCTGAGATGGTTGTCGGCATCGCGCATTATCTGACCGTATCGGCGATCCTGTTCACGCTCGGCGTGTTCGGCATCTTCCTGAATCGCAAGAACGTCATCGTCATCCTGATGTCGGTCGAGCTGATCCTGCTTGCGGTCAACATCAATTTCGTCGCTTTTTCGGCCGCACTCGGCGATCTGGTCGGCCAGGTGTTCGCTCTGTTCGTGCTGACGGTCGCGGCGGCCGAGGCCGCCATCGGACTTGCCATTCTCGTCGTCTTCTTCCGCAACCGCGGCTCGATCGCGGTCGAAGACGTGAACATGATGAAGGGTTGACGGAACCACCATGTATCAGGCCATCGTCTTCCTTCCCCTGCTCGGCTTCCTGATCGTCGGCCTGTTCGGCACGTCGCTCGGCGCCAAGGCGTCCGAATACATCACCTCCGGTTTCCTGGTGATCACGGCCGTGCTGTCGTGGGTCGCCTTCTTCACTGTCGGCTTCGGCCATGGCGAGGTGTTCACCGTGCCGGTGCTGCGCTGGATCCAGTCAGGCGGCCTGGAAGCGGCCTGGGCTTTGCGTATCGACACGCTGACGGTGGTGATGCTGGTGGTGGTCAACACCGTGTCGGCGCTGGTTCATATCTATTCGATCGGCTACATGCACCACGATCCGAACCGGCCGCGCTTCTTTGCCTACCTGTCGCTGTTCACCTTCGCCATGCTGATGCTGGTGACGGCCGACAATCTGGTGCAGATGTTCTTCGGCTGGGAAGGGGTCGGTCTCGCTTCCTACCTGCTGATCGGCTTCTGGTACAAGAAGCCGTCGGCCAATGCCGCCGCCATCAAGGCCTTCGTCGTCAACCGCGTCGGCGACTTCGGCTTCGCGCTCGGCATCTTCGGCCTGTTCGTGCTGTTCGGCTCGGTCAATCTCGGCACCATCTTCGCCAATGCGGCGACGTTCATCCCGGCTGAGGGCGCGCCGCATGGCGCGGCCGTGTTGACCTTCCTCGGCTATGCGCTGGACAAGCAGGCGGCCATGACGGTCGTCTGCCTGCTGCTGTTCATGGGCGCCATGGGCAAGTCGGCGCAGGTGCCGCTGCACACCTGGCTGCCGGATGCCATGGAAGGCCCCACGCCGGTTTCCGCACTGATCCATGCCGCCACCATGGTGACGGCCGGCGTGTTCATGCTGGCGCGGCTGTCGCCGCTGTTCGAACTGTCGCATTCGGCGCTGACGGTGGTGACCTTCATCGGCGCCTTCACCGCCTTTTTCGCGGCGACGGTCGGCCTCGTCCAGAACGACATCAAGCGCGTCATCGCCTATTCGACCTGCTCGCAACTCGGCTACATGTTCGTGGCGCTTGGCGTCGGCGCCTATGGCGCTGCCATCTTCCACCTGTTCACGCATGCCTTCTTCAAGGCGCTGCTGTTCCTCGGCTCGGGCTCGGTCATCCATGCCGTCTCCGACGAGCAGGACATGCGCAAGATGGGCGGCCTCAGGAAATTGATCCCGACCACCTACTGGATGATGGTGATCGGCACGCTGGCGCTGACCGGCGTCGGCATACCGGTGACGGTCATCGGCACCGCCGGTTTCTTCTCCAAGGATGCCATCGTTGAGAGCGCCTTTGCCGGCCACAATTCGGTTGCCGGCATGGCCTTCGTAGCGCTGGTCGTCGCCGCTGGCTTCACCGCCTTCTATTCCTGGCGGCTGATCTACATGACCTTCCACGGCAAGCCGCGGGCGAGCCATGAGGTGATGCACCACGTCCACGAATCGCCGCCGGTGATGCTGGTGCCGCTGTTCGTCCTGGCGGCGGGCGCGCTGTTTGCAGGCATCATCTTCCACGGCGCCTTCATCGGCGAGGGCTATGCCGAGTTCTGGAAGGCGTCGTTGTTCACGCTGCCGGAAAACCACATCCTGCACGATATCCACGAGTTGCCGCTGTGGGTCGAGCTGTCGCCCTTCATCGCCATGCTGATCGGCTGGGCGCTGGCTTGGAAGTTCTACATCCGCTCGCCGGAAATGCCTGCCAATCTGGCCGCCCAGCATCGCGGGCTCTACGCCTTCCTGCTCAACAAGTGGTACTTTGACGAGCTCTACGACTTCCTGTTCGTGCGGCCCGCCAAGCGCCTCGGCCATTTCCTGTGGAAGACCGGCGATGGCACCGTCATCGACGGCCTCGGCCCGGATGGCATTTCCGCTCGCGTCGTCGATGTCACCAACCGCGTCGTGAAGCTGCAGACCGGCTACCTCTATCATTATGCCTTCGCCATGCTGATCGGCGTTGCCGCACTCGTCACCTGGATGATGCTCTGATGACCGCCTGGCCAATCCTCTCGCTGGTCACCTTCCTGCCGCTGGTTGGTGTGCTGCTTATCCTGTTCATCAATGATGACAGCGAAAATGCACGCCGCAACATCCGCGCCATCGCGCTGTTGACGACGACGTTCACGTTCATCATCTCGCTGTTCATCTGGACCGGCTTCGACAATTCTCAGGCAGGCTTCCAGTTCGTGGAGAAGGTCGCCTGGCTCGATTCCGGCATCTCCTACCATATGGGCGTCGACGGCATCTCGATGCTGTTCGTCATCCTGACCACGTTCCTGATGCCGCTTTGCATCCTGGCCTCGTGGGAGGCGATCGAGAAGCGCGTCAAGGCCTACATGATCGCCTTCCTGCTGCTCGAAACGCTGATGATCGGCGTGTTCTGCGCGCTGGATATCGTGCTGTTCTACGTCTTCTTCGAGGCCGGCTTGATCCCGATGTTCATCATCATCGGCGTCTGGGGCGGCAAGCGGCGCGTCTATGCCTCGTTCAAGTTCTTCCTCTACACGCTGGCCGGCTCAGTGCTGATGCTGCTCGCCATCATGGCGATGTTCTTCCAGTCAGGCACGACCGACATCCCGACGCTTCTGACGCACAATTTCCCGGCCAACATGCAGACTTGGCTATGGCTTGCCTTCTTCGCCTCCTTCGCGGTGAAGATGCCGATGTGGCCGGTGCACACCTGGCTGCCCGACGCGCACGTCGAGGCGCCAACGGCAGGCTCGGTGATCCTGGCCGCCATCCTGTTGAAGATGGGCGGGTATGGCTTCCTGCGTTTCTCCTTGCCGATGTTCCCGCTGGCGTCCGAAATGTTCGCGCCCCTGATCTTCGCGCTCTCGGTCGTCGCCATCATCTACACCTCGCTGGTGGCGCTGATGCAGGAGGACATGAAGAAGCTGATCGCCTATTCGTCGGTCGCCCATATGGGCTTCGTCACCATGGGCATCTTCGCCATGAACCAGGAAGGCGTGCAGGGCGCGATCTTCCAGATGCTCAGCCACGGCCTCGTCTCCGGCGCGCTGTTCCTGTGCGTCGGCGTCATCTACGACCGCATGCACACACGCGAAATCGCGGCCTATGGCGGGCTGGTCAACAACATGCCGAAATACGCCACGGTGTTCCTGATCTTCACCATGGCCAATGTCGGCCTGCCAGGCACCAGCGGCTTCGTCGGCGAGTTCCTGACCATGCTTGGCGTGTTCCGGGTCAACACCTGGGTGGCATTCTTCGCCACCACCGGCGTCATCCTGTCGGCTGCCTACGCACTCTGGCTCTATCGCCGGGTGATCTTCGGCGCGCTGACCAAGGACAGCCTGAAGGGCCTGCTCGACCTGTCGCCGCGCGAGAAGGTGATCCTTTACCCGCTGGTCGTGCTGGTCATCTTCTTCGGCGTTTATCCCGCACCCGTCTTCGACGCGACGGCCGAATCGGTCAAGTCGCTCGTCACCAATGTCACTGCATCCATCGGCGCCGCGCAGACCGCGGCGGCGAACTGACCCAGGGGTTTTGCGAACCATGACGCCGGACCTTCTCTCCAGCCTGTCGCTCTCGACGCCAGAGCTGATCCTTGCCGTCGGCGCGCTGGCGCTGCTGATGGTCGGCGCCTATTCGCGCGCCAACACCGCCAACACGGTGACCGGCCTTGCCGTCGCCGTGCTGGTGGTCGCGGGCGCCTGGCTGATCTTCCAAACCGGGCAGGGCAGCGCCTATGGCAATGCCTTCATCCAGGATTCCTTTGCCCGTTTCATGAAGGTGCTGGCGCTGGTCGGCTCGGCGGTGACGCTGGCGATGTCGATGCGCTTCGCCAGGGCGGAGCATTTCGACAAGTTCGAATATCCGGTGCTGGTGCTGCTCAGCACGCTCGGCATGATGCTGATGATCTCGGCCAACAGCATGATCGGGCTCTATCTCGGCCTCGAGCTGCAGTCGCTGGCGATCTACGTGCTGTGCGCGATCAATCGCGACAATCTGCGTTCGACCGAGGCTGGCCTCAAATATTTCGTCCTCGGCGCGCTGTCGTCGGGCATGCTGCTCTACGGCATCAGCCTGGTCTATGGCTACACCGGCAACACCGGCTTCCAGGAGATCGCTTCGGCGCTGGGCAGCGGCGAGCGCCAGCTTGGCCTCGTTTTCGGCCTCGTCTTCGTGCTGGCCGGCCTTGCCTTCAAGATCTCGGCGGTGCCGTTCCACATGTGGACGCCGGACGTCTATGAGGGCGCACCGACGCCGGTGACGGCCTTCCTGGCGGCGGCACCGAAGATGGCGGCGATGGCGCTGATGGTGCGCGTCACCATGGGCGCGTTCAAGCCGATCGCCTCCGACTGGCAGCAGATCATCGTCTTCATCTCCATCGCCTCGATGGCGCTGGGCGCTTTTGCTGCCATCGGCCAGACCAACATCAAACGGCTGATGGCCTATTCCTCGATCGGCCATATGGGCTACGCGCTGGTCGGCCTTGCCGCCAACAGCCAGGCCGGCGTGCGCGGCGTTGCCATCTACATGCTGATCTATCTGGTGATGACGCTCGGCACTTTCGCCTTTATCCTCGCCATGCGGCGCAAGGAAGGCAATGTCGAGCAGATCAGCGATCTGGCCGGCCTGTCGTCGACCAATCCGATCATGGCGACGATCCTGACCATCCTGATGTTCTCGCTGGCCGGCATCCCGCCGCTCGCCGGTTTCTGGGGGAAGTGGTACGTCTTCCTCGCCGCCATCAACGCCCATCTCTACGCGCTGGCGATCATCGGCGTGCTGGCCTCGGTGGTGGGCGCCTATTATTACCTGCGCATCATCAAGATCATGTGGTTCGACGAACCGGTCGGCGGCTTTGTGCCGATGGCGACGGAATTGCGTGTCGTGCTCGGCGTCTCAGGCGCCTTCGTGCTGTTTTATGTGCTGATCGGCGGACCGATCGGCACCTATGCCGAAGCCGCCGCCAAGACGTTTTTCTAGCCGGCATGGCATTTCGGCTGGCTCCAACCTCGGCGTCGGAAGGGTTCCGGCTCGAGGCGCATGACAGTGTCGGCTCCACCAATGCGCTGGCACTGGATCACGCAAGGGCAGGCGACCCGGGCAAATTGTGGGTCGTTTCCAAGAAGCAGGAAAGCGGGCGCGGCCGGCGGGGCCGTGTGTGGGCGACCCCCGAAGGCAACCTCGCGGCGACGCTGCTCGTCATCACCAGGGCAGAACTTCGCCTTGCCGCAACGCTGGGTTTCGTCGCCGGACTGGCGCTGGCGGACGCGCTCGACGCCGTGGTGCCGAAGGGCCGGATCGCCATAGGCCTTGACGGTGGCAGCGAAGGAAAAAACCGTTTCGAGCTGAAATGGCCGAATGACGTGCTTGCCTCCGGCGCCAAGCTGGCCGGCATCCTGCTGGAATCGGCGATCCTGGAAGGCGGCCGTTTCGCAGTGGCGGTCGGCATCGGCGTCAATGTGGTGGCATACCCCGAGGATTTGCCTTATCCCGCAACATCCTTGCGCGCGCTGGGTGCGGCATGCGATGCGGAAACACTGTTCCTGGCGCTGTCGGATGCCTGGAGCGAGAATGCCCGGTTGTGGGATGAGGGGCGCGGACTTGCCGCCATCAGGCGACGGTGGTTGGCTCGCGCGGCGGGGCTCGGCGGCGAGGTTGCTGTCAGAATTGACGGTAATGTGGTGCGTGGGGTGTTTGAAACCATTGACGACGACTGCCGTTTCGTGATCCGCGACGATGAAGGTTCGGTTCTGACGATAGCCGCCGGCGACGTGCATTTCGGCGCGGTCGCTTCGGCTAGAGCTTAGAGCCGTTCACAAACGGCTCTAAGTGTTTGTTTTTTTAGCAATTCCTGTGGGAAAACCCGTTACACACTTTTCCTGGAATTGCTTTATGGACTTGGCCTGAGGGCCAGGAAGGGAAAAATCATGGCGAAAGCGGAAAACGCCGAACTCGTCTTCGTGCCGCTCGGCGGCGTCGGCGAGATCGGCATGAACTTCGCACTTTACGGCTACGGCCCGCCCAGTGCGCGCGAATGGATCGTCATCGATGTCGGTGTGACCTTCCCTGATGCCAGTCTGCCCGGCGTCGACCTTGTGCTGCCCGACACGCGCTTCATCGAGGAGAACCTCGCCAATCTGCGCGGCATCATCATCACGCATGCGCATGAAGACCATTACGGCGCGCTGCTCGACACCTGGCCGAAGCTGAAGGCGCCGGTCTGGATGACGCCGTTCAGCGCCGGCTTGCTCGAAGCCAAGCGGCAAGGCGAGCAGGGCGCGCCGAAAATACCGGTCACGATCTACAAAGCGGGGGAAAAATTCACCGTCGGCCCCTTCGAGATCGAAGCCATTCCTGTCGCGCACTCGATCCCCGAACCGATGTCGCTGGCGATCACCTCGCCGGCCGGCACCGTTATCCACACCGGTGACTGGAAGATCGATCCGGAGCCGACGATCGGGCCGAAGACCGACGAGGCGCGTTTCCGAGCCTATGGCGACAAGGGCGTCCTGGCGCTGATCTGCGATTCGACCAATGCGCTGCGCGAAGGCGAGTCGCCTTCGGAAGTGGCCGTGGGCGAAGGCCTCAAGGGCGTCATCCAGGCTGCCAAGGGCCGCGTCGCCGTCACCACGTTTTCCTCCAATGTCGGACGCATCGTCTCCATAGCCAGGGCTGCACGCGATGCCGGCCGCCAGTGCCTGGTGCTCGGCCGCTCGCTGAAGCGGGTCATCGATGTGGCTGGCGAACTCGGCTACATGGACGGTCTGCCGGAGTTCATCGCCGAGGAGGATTTTGGCTTCATCCCGCGTGAAAACCTGGTCATCATCTGCACCGGTAGCCAGGGCGAGCCGCTTGCCGCACTGGCCAAGCTGTCGCGCGAAGAGATGAAGTCCGTGTCGCTGACGGCAGGCGATACGGTGGTGTTTTCCTCGCGTACCATTCCCGGCAACGAGAAGGCGATCCTCGAGATCAAGAACCGTCTCATCGACCTCGGTATCAAGATCATCGAGGATGGCGACGCGCTGGTGCATGTCTCCGGCCATCCGCGGCGCAGCGAATTGCGCAAGATGTATGAATGGGTGCGGCCGCAGATCGGCGTTCCCGTGCATGGCGAGGCGGCGCATCTGGTGGCGCAGGGATCGCTGATGTCGACGTCCGGCATCGGCCAGGTGGCGCAGGTGCGCGACGGCGACATGCTGAGGCTCGCTCCCGGCCCTGCCACCATCATCGACCAGGTGCCGTTCGGCCGCGTCTACAAGGACGGCAGGCTGATCGGCACCGACCAGGCTATGGGCATCCGCGACCGGCGCAAACTGTCCTTTGCCGGCCATGTCGCGGTCAATGTCGTGCTCGACGACAAATATGAGCTTGCCGGAGACCCCGATCTGGTCGCCATCGGCGTCGCCGAGGCTGATGGCCGTGGCGACGCGCTCGAGGACCTGATGATCGATGCGGCAATCGGCGCGGTGGACTCGATCCCCCGTCAGCGCCGAAAAGACCTGGACATGGTGCAAGAGGCTGTAAGGCGTGCCGTGCGCGGCGCCGCCAACGAAGCCTGGGGCAAGAAACCGCTGGTGACTGTATTCGTCACAAGGTGACGAAGGGAATACGGGAGTAGGGAAATAGGGAAGGCAAATTGTTGCATCAACTTGTTTTTCCCTACTCACATACTCCCTTATTCCCCTGCTCCCCTAGCTTTCGGAATATTTTATGCTCGGACGTCTGAACCATGTCGCGCTTGCCGTGCCGGAGCTGACGGCTGCCGTCGCCGCCTATCGCGACACGCTCGGCGCCGAAGTGACCGAACCGCAGGCGCTGCCGGAGCATGGCGTCACGGTGGTGTTCGTCAATGTCGGCAACACCAAGATCGAACTCCTGGAGCCTTTGGGCGAGGGGTCGCCGATCGCCGCCTTCCTGGCGAAGAACCCTTCCGGCGGCATGCACCATCTTTGCTACGAGGTCGACGACATCCTGGCAGCGCGGGACAAGCTCAAGGCTGCCGGCGCCCGCGTGCTGGGCGACGGCAACCCGAAGATCGGCGCCCATGGCAAGCCGGTGCTGTTCCTGCATCCGAAGGATTTCTTCGGCACGCTGATCGAACTGGAGCAATCATGAGCTGGGTTTCGTTCACCGCCCTGTTTTTCGCGACCTGGTGGGTGGTGCTGTTTGCCGTGCTGCCGTTCAGCGTGAAGACGCAGGACGACGATCATGATGTGACGCTGGGTACGGTTCCAAGCGCGCCGCGCGGCCCCCACATGCTGCGCGCCGTGATCCGCACCACCGTCGCCACCGCGATCCTGATGGGCATTTTCTATGGCCTGACGCATGGCCTGGGATACAGCCTCAACGACATCCCGCACATCGTGCCGGATTTCGGCCAGACGCCAGCCAAATAGGCTGTCGGGCCCAAATAGACTGTCCGGCAAAGACGTTTTCATCCGTCGGAACCATGCGCGGTTTCGAACGGAAATGCCGTGCCGTTTTGTGGTCGGGGGCGTGCTGACGCAGGGTAAGGTGGTCTGGCAACGCATTGCGCTAAGCAGATGATTGCTCAAAAAAAATGCAAGGCACAAGGCCTTGCAATTTAAACGCGTCCGATCTGTTTCCGGTTTCCGGCGGCAGCGAGTAACCGCGCCTAGATCGCATCCTCCCAAGACTTTGACCGCGTAGGAGAGCAGATTTTTTTCTGCCCTCTCGGTTATCGGGGCACATTAGCCTAACGCGAATGAAAATGTCACGAAGAATTTTGCCTCGAAACAGGCATTCTCGTGCTGCACTGCACAATAGTATGGCAGGCTTTGCTTTCGAAACGTCCAGTAAGAGGCGTGCGGCACTGCGCCGCCGGGTTTGGGTTCCCATTCCGCCATGAAATGGCTATGAAGCCGGGTCAAGCAAGCCAAAGTCGCGCCGATTCTGACGCGGCCATCCTCACTCACGGACCAGTCCATGCGTTTGTCGCGCTATTTCCTGCCCATTCTCAAAGAAAATCCGCGCGAGGCCGAGATCGTCTCGCACCGGCTGATGCTGCGCGCCGGCATGATCCGCCAGCAGGGGCAGGGCAGTTTCTCGTGGCTGCCGCTCGGCAAGCGGGTTCTGGACAAGGTCTGCCGCATCATCCGCGAGGAACAGAATCGCGCAGGGGCGCTAGAAATCCTTATGCCGACCATCCAGTCGGCCGATCTGTGGCGCGAAAGCGGCCGCTATGACGACTACGGCAAGGAGATGCTGCGCATCAAGGACCGGCAGGACCGCGACATGCTCTACGGCCCGACCAATGAGGAAGTGGTCACCGAGATCGTCCGCGCCTATGTGAAGTCCTACAAGGACCTGCCGCTCAATCTCTACCACATCCAGTGGAAGTTCCGCGACGAGGTGCGGCCGCGCTTCGGCGTCATGCGGTCGCGCGAATTCCTGATGAAGGACGCCTATTCCTTCGACCTCGACTTCGAGGGCGCCAAGGCGGCCTACAACAGGATGTTCGTGTCCTATCTCAGGACCTTCACGCGCATGGGGCTGCAGGCTATACCAATGCGGGCCGACACCGGGCCGATCGGCGGCGATCTCAGCCATGAATTCATCATCCTCGCCGACACCGGCGAGAGCCAGGTCTTCTGCCACCGCGACTATCTTTCGCTCGATGTACCCGGCGCCAATACCGATTTTGCCAACGACGCCGAGATCGCCGACATCGTCAAGACATGGACGACGCCCTACGCCGCGACCGACGAGATGCATGACGAGGCGGCGTGGGCAAAGATCGGCGAGAGCGACAAGGTTTCGGCGCGCGGCATCGAGGTCGGCCATATCTTCCATTTCGGCGACAAATATTCCAAGCCCATGGGCGCCAAGGTGACCGGGCCCGACGGCAAGGATCATTTCGTCTCCGGCGGCTCCTACGGCATCGGTCCGTCGCGGCTGGTCGCGGCGATCATCGAGGCCAGCCATGACGACAACGGCATTATCTGGCCGGAAGCGGTGGCGCCGTTCGACATCGGGCTGATCAACATGAAGGCGGGGGACGCCGAGTGCGACAGCGTCTGCGACGAGCTGCATGCCGCTTTCGTCGCCGCCGGCAAGGACGTGCTCTACGACGACACCGACCAGCGGCCCGGCGGCAAGTTCGCCACCGCCGATCTGATCGGCCTGCCGTGGCAAGTGATCGTGGGGCCGCGAGGCGTGGCCAGCGGCGAGATCGAGATCAAGCATCGCAAGACCGGCGAGCGCGAGACGCTGCCGATCGCGGACGCGAAAAAGCGCTTCGGTGTCGCCGCATGAGCGAGGCGGTGGCGGCAAGATCGGCGGGCGCCGGACCCTTTTCCATCTTCGAGCGCATGGTCGCGTGGCGCTATTTGCGCTCGCGGCGCAAGGAGACGGTGATCTCGGTGATCGCCTCGATCTCTTTCCTCGGCATCATGCTGGGCGTCGCCACGCTGATCGTGGTGATGGCGGTGATGAACGGCTTCAGGGCGGAGCTGTTGACGCGCATTCTCGGCGTCAATGGCCATCTCATCGTGCAGCCGCTCGATTCGCCGCTGGAGGACTACGCGCAGGTCGCCAGCCGCATCAACGGCGTGCCCGGCGTCAAATACGCCATCCCGCTGATCGACGGCCAGGTGCTGGCGCAGGGTAATGTCGGCGGCGGAACCGGAGCGCTGGTGCGCGGCATACGCGGCGAGGACCTCGGCAAGATCGCCATCGTCGCCAGCAACATCAAACAAGGCTCGATCGCCGATTTCGACAGCGGCGAGGGCGTTGCCATCGGCAAGCGCATGGCCGAGAATCTCGGCCTGACGCTTGGTGACACCATCACCTTGATCTCGCCGGACGGCGACGTGACCCCGATTGGCACGACGCCGCGCATGAAGGGCTACAAGATCTCGGCGATCTTCGAAGTCGGCATGTCCGAATACGACACCTCCATCGTCTACATGCCGTTCACCGAAGCTCAGCTTTATTTCAACATGGACGGGCGGGCGCAGACGATCGAGATCTATGTCGACAATCCCGATGATGTCGACGCGCTGAAACCGAAGGTGGAGGCGGCGGCGCAACGGCCGATCGACATGGTCGACTGGCGCCAGCGCAACGAGACCTTCTTCTCCGCCCTGCAGGTCGAGCGCAATGTCATGTTCATGATCCTGACGCTGATCGTGCTGGTCGCGGCGCTGAACATCATCTCCGGCCTGATCATGCTGGTGAAGGACAAGGGGCATGATATTGCCATCCTGCGCACGATGGGGGCCTCGCGCGGCGCGATCCTGCGCATCTTCCTGATGACGGGGGCGGCGATCGGCGTGACGGGCACGCTCGCCGGCGTGCTGCTCGGCGTGCTGATCTGCTCCAACATCGAATCGATCCGCCAGTTCTTCTCGTGGATGACCGGCAAGGTGCTGTTCAACCCGGAGCTCTATTTCCTCAGCCAGCTGCCGGCGAAGATGGATCCGCGCGAGACGACCTATGTCATCCTGATGGCGCTCGGTCTGTCCTTCCTGGCAACGGTGTTTCCGGCATGGCGGGCCGCCCGGCTCGATCCGGTCGAAGCCTTGAGGTACGAGTAGTGGCCGAGGTCATTATCGAGCTGAAGAGCGTCGAGCGGCACTATGTCCAGGGGCCGCGCAAGCTCACCATTCTCAACGGCGCCGATTTCGCGCTGAAGCGCGGCGAGATGGTGGCGCTGGTGGCGCCGTCCGGCACCGGCAAGTCGACGCTGCTGCACACCGCCGGCCTGCTGGAGCGTCCCGACGCCGGCGACGTCATCCTGGCCGGCCGTGCCTGCGGGCGGCTCTCCGATGACGAGCGCACGGCGATCCGCCGCAACGATGTCGGCTTCGTCTACCAGTTCCATCACCTGCTGCCGGAATTCTCGGCGCTGGAAAACATCATGATGCCGCAGCTCATCAAAGGGCTGAGCCGCAAGGACGCGGCCGAGCGCGCGGCACAGCTGCTCGACTACATGCAGATCGGCAAGCGTGCATCGCACCGGCCGTCCGAGCTATCCGGCGGCGAGCAGCAGCGCGTCGCCATTGCGCGTGCGGTCGCCAATGCGCCGCTGGTGCTGCTGGCGGATGAGCCGACCGGCAATCTCGACCCGGTCACCGCCTCCTATGTGTTCGAGGCGCTGGCGGCGCTGGTCAAGCAATCGGGCCTCGCGGCGCTGATCGCCACCCACAATCACGATCTGGCATCGCGCATGGACCGGCGGGTGACGCTGGCCGACGGCAAAGTGGTGCCTCTCGGTTCGGGCTGACCTCGGTCTCGACAAACCTTGGCGGGCTCGCCGTCAGTCCGCCACTGATGCCTGTATCTGGCCCATCGGTGGCTGCCGCTCGGTCCTCAACCTTTTCTTAACCCTGCTGATTTGATCGCCTGAAAATTCCGGTCGCAGCCGGATTGTGCTCGTTGACATTGAAACAAAATTAGAACAAACTGCGAACATATCAACAACAGGAGAGAGTTATGACCGATCTGGTTCAGGATGTCATCTCACTGGTTTGCATGAGCACCTTTCTCGTTTCCATGGCGATCTGGATCGGCGCCATGTGATTTGGCGGCGTTCGTTGCCGCTGGTCCTGCGCGGTCGAAGACCGTTCCGCCGTTAAGCTTTTCTTGCCGCCGCGACGTTAGGGTGCCCCGAAAGACAAGGAGCGTTGCGTGTCGCCCATCGTCACGGCCATTCTCGTGGCCAGCAATCTCGGGCTGATCTTTCTCTTGATGACCGTGCCGCTTGGTCTGCGCACGATCCGGCTAAGCCGCGTGATAGCAGCGGACCGGCAGCGCCTCTGGCAGGCGCTGTGGCCGCTCGGCAGCGATGCCGGCTGGTCCGGTGAGATACTCTGGGCCGAAGCGCCTGACGGCGAGGGGGTGGCTCGAATCATGCTGTCCTGGGAAGGCCGCGACGGCAGGCCGATCGAGCGCAAGTCGCGGTTTGAAGACGTGGTCGAGGGCAGCCGCTTCTCGATGCGTGTCCTCGAGGACACCGCGCTGGACGCTTCGTTCTGGAAGGATTTTCGCGAAACCGCAGAACTCGTTTCCGAGGGCAACGGTACGCGGGTGACGCTCAGCCAGACCGATCGCTACCGCGGCGTTGCCTTCCTGGTGTTCCGCTATTTCGCCATGCGCCGCGAACTCTCCAAGCTGCAGCGCTGGGCGCGGACCGGGCAATATCGCAAGGGCGGCTGGTTCGAGCATCCGCTGAGCCAGGTCGGCTTCGCCGCGCTGTCGGCATTGATCCTGTGGCCGTTCTTCGGCCTTCATTTCGGCGGGCTGGCGCTGGCGGCGATCCTTACATCGGTTGTCGCCCTGCACGAGCTCGGCCACATGGCGGCGTTTCGCCTGATGGGCCACAACAGGGCGCGGATGATCTTCATTCCGCTGCTCGGCGGCATCGCCATTGGCGGCCGGCCCTATGATAGCCGTTTCGAGGTGGCCTTCGTGGCGCTGATGGGTGCCGGCTTTTCCGCCTTCCTGGTGCCGATCGCAATCGCCGCAAGCACCTTTGCCGGCGCGGAAGGACATCGGCTTGCGGCAATGCTGCTGGCGGCTCTGGCGGGGTTTGCCGCCCTGTTCAACATCGCCAATCTGGTGCCGGTGTGGAAGTTCGACGGCGGCCAGGTGCTGCGTCAGATCTGCCCGGGGCCGATTGCGCTGGCGCTGGCCTCGTTCTTCCTGCTCTCGGCCTTCCTGGCAGTGGGGTGGCGGGCCGGTTTTTCCTCCAATTTTCTGCTCGCTTCGGGAGCGGTGTTTTCGATCCTTAGCCTGCTGACGATGAGCAGCGGGGTAAAGCCGCGTCACGAGCTGAAGCCGATCCACACCATCGACCGGTTCGCCATGGCGGCAGCGCTGCTGGCGGTGTTCGCCATCCATGGCTACGGCGTTCTGTGGGCGTCCGCTCAGCTGATCTGAGCCGTACCGGATCAGGAAGGCTCAACTGGCCTTGCGCGGGGCGTCGACAGGCAAAGCCGTGGCGGGACCGAAGACATCCTCGAAGGCGGATTTCAGCGCCAGATCAAGGTCGGCCATTGTCAGGGGAAGGCCGAGGTCGACAAGACTGGTGACGCCGTGGTCCTGCACGCCGCAGGGCACGATGCCGCTGAAATGGTCGAGGTCCGGCTCGACATTGATGGCGATGCCGTGAAAGCTCACCCAGCGTCGCAGCCGGATGCCAATTGCCGCGATCTTGTCCTCGGCCGGCGAGCCGTCCGGCAAAGCAGGGCGATCCGGTCGCACCACCCAGACGCCAACCCGGTCCTCGCGGCGTTCGCCATGCACGTTGAAGGCGGCGAGCGTGCCGATGATCCATTGTTCGAGTGCTGCGACAAAGGCGCGGACATCCTCGCGCCGCCGCTTGAGATCAAGCATCACATAGGCGACCCGCTGGCCCGGCCCATGATAGGTGTATTCGCCGCCGCGTCCTGCCGAAAACACCGGGAATCGGTTCGCGTCGATCAGGTCCTCGCCGCGGGCGCTGGTGCCGGCCGTGTAGAGCGGCGGATGTTCGACCAGCCAGACCATTTCGCCGGCGCCGCCGCTTCGGATCGCCTCGGCGCGCGCCTCCATGAAGGCAAGCGCATCGGGATAGGCGGTAAGACCAGGTTCGATGCGCCATTCAACCGGTACTGAGCCGGGGAGCGGCAGGAACGACGTGGCGATCTGGCTGCGTTCTGGCATGGCATTTCGTCTTTTCGCTTATGCATGTCGCGATCCCAAAACCGCCTTGCACTTTTGGACGCATGCACTTGCCTCCATATGGCGATATCTGGCGCAAACGTCCAGTTCCGGCCCCGCGTTCCAATCCTGTGGAGCGTTATGCCGATCGCTGGCGATTATTGCGCTCCGTGCACTTGTTTCGCCGGAAACGATTTGCTACACGCCGCGAGCCGGTGAGTTCCGGCTCCTACCACGTGCGGTCGTGGCGGAATTGGTAGACGCGCAGCGTTGAGGTCGCTGTGGGGCAACCCGTGGAAGTTCGAGTCTTCTCGACCGCACCATTCTCTCTTCCCAGAATCCGATTTGTGCCAGCCTCCGCCCGCTACGGGCCGGGCGCATTTCGTTCGATATTCCCGCACGTTACGCCACTTTCTTTTTGAGCGTCGGATTCTCCCAAAACCGGTTTCCACTTTTGGGTGCGATGCTCTAGACCTGAGACGCATCTTTTCCGAGATTGCGATGGCGGGAGGCGCTGGTGGAAGGCGAGCACGAACGGACGACCGGCGCCAGGGCCGCCGAGGAGCACCACGCCGACATCTATGGGGAGGACGGCGCTGTCCTTTCGTCCTTCCTTGCGCGGATTGGTGCCGCGATCGCCGACCGCGATACGCTGACCCTCAAGCATGAAGTCGACGACCTCCATCAGTCGGAACTTGGCGACCTGCTTGAGGCGCTGCATCCCGAACAGCGCCGTGTGCTGGTCGAACTCCTGGGCGCGGATTTCGATTTTTCCTCGCTGACTGAGGTCGACGAGGCGATCCGCATGGAGATCGTCGACAATCTGCCCAATGCGCAGATCGCCCAGGCGGTGCAGGAGCTCGATTCCGACGACGCCGTCTACATTCTCGAAGACCTCGAGAAGGAAGACCAGGACGAGATCCTGTCGCAGCTGCCGTTCACCGAGCGGATCAGGCTGCGCCGCTCGCTCGACTATCCCGAAGAGACGGCTGGCCGGCGTATGCAGACCGAGTTCGTCGCGGTGCCGCCGTTCTGGACGATCGGTCAGACCATCGACTACATGCGCGAAGACCAGAATCTGCCCGAGCGCTTCAGCCAGATCTTTGTCATCGATCCGACCTTCAAGCTGCTCGGCGCCATCGACCTCGACCAGATCCTGCGCACCAGGCGCTCGGTCAAGGTCGAGGAGGTCATGCACGAGACGCGGCATGCCATTCCCGCCACCATGGACCAGGAAGAGGCTGCGCGGGAATTCGAGCAGTATGACCTATTGTCGGCCGCCGTCGTCGACGAAAACGAGCGGCTTGTCGGCGTGCTGACCATCGACGACGTGGTCGATGTCATCCAGCAGGAAGCGGAAGAAGATCTCTTGCGCATGGGCGGTGTCGGCGACGAAGAACTCTCCGACAGCATTCTTTCGACCTCGCGTTCACGGGTTCCATGGCTGCTGGTCAATCTCTTGACCGCATTCCTGGCGGCATCGGTGATCGGGCTGTTCGACCGCACGATCGAACACATCGTGGCGCTGGCGGTGCTGATGCCGATCGTCGCTGGCATGGGCGGCAATGCCGGCTCGCAGACCATGACCGTCACGGTGCGGGCGCTGGCGACCAAGGATATCGACATCTACAATGCCGGCCGCATCATCCGCCGCGAAATGGGCGTCGGTTTCATCAACGGCATCGTCTTTGCCATCCTGATCGGTATCGTTGCCGCTGCCTGGTTTCGCGACCCCAATCTGGGCGGCATCATCGCGGCGGCGATGATCATCAACATGTTCGCCGCCGCCTTGGCCGGCATCCTGATCCCGCTGCTGCTCGACCGTTTCAAGGTCGATCCGGCGGTCGCTTCGGCGGTCTTCGTCACCACGGTCACCGATGTCGTCGGCTTCTTTGCGTTTCTCGGCATTGCCACATGGTGGTTCGGCGTGCCCTGAGGGCTACCTGTCGTGCCTCAATTGACTTTTACGTAAGTGCCATGCGAGGCTTGCGCGGGGCGCCATATCGATTCCGGCATGGCATGGGTTTTGGTTCGGGACCGAAGGGCGACGCCGCATGGCGATCGCCCGGGATTCCGGCGTGCGGGAGTGGCAATGCGAGAATATTATTCGATCACCGAATTGACTCGCGAGTTCGACGTATCGACGCGGACGCTGC
Source organism: Mesorhizobium sp. Root695 (assembly GCF_001428185.1). Lineage (NCBI taxonomy): Bacteria > Pseudomonadati > Pseudomonadota > Alphaproteobacteria > Hyphomicrobiales > Phyllobacteriaceae > Mesorhizobium > Mesorhizobium sp. Root695. The sequence continues at coordinate 269,206 of NZ_LMHO01000003.1, forward strand.
GCTTCTATGAGGACGAGGGGTTGGTGCAGCCGGTGCGGCGTGGCCGCACGCGGCTGTTTCGCCCGTCCGACCGCCACCTCATCCGCCAGATCATGCGCGGCAAGAGGCTCGGCTTTTCGATTAACGAGATCCGCGAAATCATCCAGATGTACAAGGCGCCGCCCGGCGAGGTCGGTCAACTCAAGCTGATGATCAAGCGCATTGAGGAAAAGCGCGAGGATCTCAGACAGAAGCGCCGGGACCTCGAAGAGACGCTGGCCGAGCTCGACCAGGCAGAGGAATCTTGCGTCGAGCGGTTGGTCGAGCTTGGTGTGAATACGTAGCGGTCTTTTCGTCACCCTGAGCGGAGCGCAGACCGCTCTTTTTGAGCGTCGCGGGTGTGCAAAGTGTCGAGATGTTGGAGGGGCAGCATCCCCGTCCTGCCGGACATCTCCCCACAAGGGGGAGATTGGGAGCTTCGGCGCCGGCTCAAATCCAGCGTCGTACTCTTTTGGCGTAGTCGCGGTATTTCTTGCCGAACTTCGCTGCCAGCACCTTTTCCTCGCCCTCGATCGCGACCTTTTGCGTGGCATAGGCGGCGATGAACGCCAGCGGCAGGAACCATACGATCCCCGAGACGAGGGCGACGCCGATCAGCAGCAGCGTGTTGGCCAGATACATCGGATTGCGGGTGACGCCAAAGGGACCTGTGGTGACGAGGTGATCGGGCACCGCGTTAGGGTTGAGCGTGGTCTTGGCCCGCATCATGGTGCGGATCGCGGTGAACCAGAGTGCGGCGACGGCGAACAGTGCCACCCAGCCGGCGGCGAACAGGATATCGCCCAGGATGTCGCCGATCCAGGGCAGGGGATGGAGCAGGCCAAGCGCGATGCTGATGGCGATGGCGGCGGTGTAGATCAGCGGCGGCCACGGTATGAGCCCCGGCTTCGGCAGGTTCTCGGTCATTTGACCCCTTCCTCCATCAACTTGCTGTCGGTTTTGGCGGTGCACATGCCGGCAAGGTCGGACAAATGTGCCTTCCATTCCGCAGTCTGGTCGTTGTTGTAGAGCCTATCAAGCGTGGCCTCGCCCTCGAGCGTATCGAGCATGCAGACACAGTAGCTCGAACAGAACTCTGTGTCGCGCGACTGCTCGCAGGACAGTTGGCAGGTTTTGAGGAAGTTCACCTGCGGGGTTTCGACCTGTGCCGGCATGATCTGCGAGAACAGCCACACGCAGCCGATCAGCAGCGGCTGGTGGATCAGGTAGAAGGCCAGGCTGTGGCGGCCGATGAAGACGAGCGGATTGGCCCAGTGGCCGGGCTTGAGGTTCCCCAGCCACGTCAAGACACCCGCGCCCGCAGCAAGCTTGGTGACGCCGATGCCGAGAAGCACAGCGCCGAACCACGGAAACAGGGGCACGTAGTCGTTGGAACGCGGATTGTTCGCCGACAGGCCGACCCACCACAGCCACGGGGGATCGAACGCCTCGAAGCGCAGATACACGGGCGCCGTGATGACGAGCGCGGCAACGACCAGCGTCAACAAAGCCGGCAGCCGCAGGAAGGCGAGGCCGAGCAGGCTGGCCAGCGCGATCTCGTGCAAGATGCCGAAGAAGATGAAGCCGTCCGGGGTTGCGATGCGGGTGACGACCGAAATCGCAATCGCGGCTCCGGCGACCATGGCGAACCGCTTCCAGAAGCCGTTCCAGCGGATCTGCCGGCCATGGGCAAGGTACAGGCTGACGCCGACCAGAAACAGGAAGGTGGAAGCGATGCAACGTGCGTAAATCTTCCACCAGCCGAAGGCGGTCAGGCCGGGATCAGTGTAGCCGAAGAACTCCAGATCCCAGGTGAAATGGTAGCTCGCCATGGCGATGAGCGCGATGCCGCGCACGATGTCGATGGCGACGATGCGCTTTGTTCGATCCTGAACGGGTGCGGTCGGCGTTTGGATGCTCATGGTCTCGCATTCTGATTCAGCCCCGCAAGACGACTATCACGGTTGGCCCGGACAAAAGAAGACCGGGAGCTTTGCCAAGTACAGTGGCGCGGACGCTGGATCAGCCGCCACTTTAGGCCAGTGGCGGGAAGCCTTTGGCCGACTTCGCTTTTTGCCGGATACGCGTCGGTTTCCTCTTATTAGCGCGGGGATCGCCACGGCAGATTTGGCCCGATGATTCTGCTTTGGGGAAGCAATGTCCACCCATGTGCGCCATCCGATCTGGCTACCGGCCCTCAAGGCCGCGGACGCGCGCACCTTCGCTTCGCTCTATGCGGTCGAATCCTTCGCCCGCGCCACGGTGTCGAGCGTCATCCCGATCCAGGCCTATGAGATCCTGCACAACGAGCAGATCGTTTCGATCCTCTACACCGTGGTGGCGATGCTCGGCCTGTCGGTGACGCTCTTCATGCCGATGCTGATCCGCCGCTTTGCCCGCCGCTGGGTCTACACCGCTGGCGCCTGCCTGCTGGCCATAGGCTCGCTGTTCTTCGTCACCGACACGCTTGCCGGGCAACTGGCCGGCATGCTGTGCCGCGTGATGGGCGCCAGTGCGCTGTCGATCACGCTCAACCTCTACATCATGGACCACATCCGCAAGACCGATTTCATGCAGGCCGAATCGCTGCGCATGGCGTGGTCGATGCTGGCCTGGACAGGTGGGCCGACGCTCGGCATCTTCCTCTACACGCGCTTCGGCATCTATGCCGCGCATGGTGCGGTGGCCGTGTTCGCGATGGCCCTGCTGGCGCTGTTCTGGACCTACCGGCTCGGCGACAACCCGTCGATCCGTCCGGGCAAGACGCGGCCAGTCAATCCGCTCGCCAATATCGGCCGCTTCATCGCGCAGCCCAGGCTGCGGCTGGCCTGGCTGATCGCCTTCGGCCGCTCCTGTTTCTGGACGACGTTCTTCGTCTACGGGCCGCTGTTCATGGTGATCACCGGCGAGGGCAAGCTGGCCGGCGGCCTGCTGGTTTCGGCCGGCAACGCGCTGCTGTTCATGGCCATCTTCTGGGGCAAGGCGGGAAAGCGCTTTGGCGGCCGCAGGACCATGACATTTGCTTATTTCGCCATGTCGGCCACGCTGCTGGCGGCGGGCTTCGTCGGCGAAACCGTGCCGCTGCTCACCGGCGCCTTCCTGCTCTGCGGCGCTTTCTTCACCATTGCGCTCGACGCGCTTGGCTCGACCGCCTTCATGCGCTCGGTGCGCTCCTATGAAAGATCGCAAATGGCGGCGGTCTATCGCACCTATCTCGACTTTTCCGAGCTGACGCCGCCGCTGGTCTATTCGGTGGTGCTGGTCTTCTTCGGCCTGGGCTCGGTATTCGTCACGCTCGGCCTGCTGGCGGCGGTCTGCGGCTTCGTGACCTGGCGTTATCTGCCGAAATCGCTTTAGTCGCCGACTAGGCGGTTGTCTCGCGCGCCGCATGCCGCTCGCGCACCCAGTTGTGGAAGCGATGCAGGTCGTATTCCTCGGGCATCAGCACGCCGGCTTGGTGGCGCATCGAGCGCAGGCCCTTCTGGTTGACCTCGCAGATCGTTGCATCCTCCTCCAGTACCTGCGTGCCGAAGGCAACGATGTTGTCGATGTCGGTCGCGGCGAGCGCCTCAGCCGCAAACAGCCATTCGGCGACAAGCTCGGTCTGCTCGGGGCCGAGCGGCACCAGCCGCACTGACCTGACATAGTCGACATGGCCGACTATGAACATCGACGGCAGGCTGGTGGCGTAGGTCTGGCCGGCAGCGCGTTCTGCTGATGTGAGGTTGGCGAAGACCGGCCCATGCGCCTGGCCGTCGCGCGACCATGTTTCGGCGCCAGTGCGCAGGCCGCCAGAAAATTCCGGTGCATCATTGTCGGCGTGTCGGGACCATTCGGGATCGTCATGCCTGCCCATCAGGCCGCGGCCATAGATCGGCACCAGCCGCGACAGGTCCTTGTGGACGCCCGGGCAATGCAGGCACTCGTTGAAATTTTCCCAGAAAATCTTCCAGTTGCAGTTCATCACCTTGCGCAGCACGTGGCCGCTCACCAGCCTCTCCAGCGGCCAGTTGCCGAGATCGCCGGAGGCGGGATCGAAGGATGCCTGCGCCGAGCCGGCGGCGTCTTCCTGCAGATTGACGAAGACGAAACCGCGCCACACCGAGAGTGCTACGCGATAAAGCGGATGGTCGGCTTTGTCGAAGCCTTCGGGCAGCGATTTCGACGGCACGCGCACGAGATCGCCGCGCAACGAGTAGGACCAGGCGTGGTAGGGGCAGGTGATCAGCCGCGCCTTCAGCCGGCCTTCGCTTTCCTGGCAGAGCTGCGAGCCGCGATGGCGGCAGGTGTTGTGGAAGGCACGCAACTCGCCGGTCTCGTCTCGCAGCACGACGATGTCCTGCGTGCCGATGCGGAATCTGCGGAAAGCCAAGGGTTGGGCTAGGTCGGCCTCGCGGCAGACGAGCAGCCAGCTTCTGTACCAGATAGCGTCGAGATCTTTTTGATAGCTGCCTGCATCCCAATAGGCCGATGACGGCAGCGTCGGCTCGGCCCTGGTCAGGCCGTTGTAGGGATCGCGCTCGCTGGCAATGGGCTGCATGGCTGGCTTCCTGTGAAGATGTCAGCCGACACCCGGTCAGGAAAATTGTCAATTGCGGCACCGGCGGGTCTCGGCTGGTACGACGCATTTGCGATGGTTGTCGGCGGAATTTGGTTTGCCGGACGCGAGGATTCTGCCTATAGTCGCCAATGTCGTCGGTTCCATTTTGGAGCCAAGAGGGAATGCGGTGAGGGCGAGTTTCGCCCGATGCCGAGGCTGCCCCCGCAACTGTATGCGGTAGTCCTCTCCATATGCCACTGAAGATCTTTTCTTCGGGAAGGTGGGGAAGGGCGCTGATCCGCGAGCCAGGAGACCTGCCGGCGACAGGAAACTGACTTCGATGCCCTCGGGTGGAGGGCGAAAGGACAAGATATGACTGCCGCTTCCATCTCCCTCGGCACCTCCGTCTCCTCGCAGTCGCGCTTCATGCAGCTCGCTCTTGCTGCGTTTCTCGGCATTTTCGTAATGGGCTTTGTCGGCTTCTCGCATATCGATGCGGTCCACAATGCAGCTCACGACTATCGCCATTCGATGGCGTTTCCCTGCCACTGACCAGGATCTGACATCATGAACCTGTTTCGCAACGTCGTGTTCATCGCGGCGATCGCGGGGCTCGTGGCCGGCGTCGTTCTCGCCTGCATGCAGGCCTATGCAACAGTGCCGCTGATCCTGAAGGCGGAAGTCTACGAACAGGCCGGCGGCGGCCATGGCCATGACCATGCCGCGGTACCGGCCGCAACGGGTACCACCGCCATGAGCACTGCGGCCCCGGCCGAAGCGACTGCTCCGGCGGAAGACGAGGGTTGGGCGCCGGCAGACGGTTTCGAGCGTTTCGCCTTCAGCGTGCTTGCCAATATCGTCACTGGCATCGGCTTCGCCTTGATCCTGGTCGCGGTTTCCGAATTCGCCGGCGGCATCGGCAATTGGCGCCAGGGCGTGTTCTGGGGGCTGGCCGGCTTTGCCGTGTTCACCCTGGCGCCGGGCCTCGGCCTTCCACCTGAACTGCCGGCCATGCCGGCTGCCGATCTGACCGAGCGCCAGATCTGGTGGTGGGCAACGGTGGCGGCGACCGCGATCGGCCTTGGCATGATCGCCTTCCGCAAGTCGCTGCCGCTGGCGATCCTGGCCGTGGCCTTGATCGTCGCGCCGCATATTGTCGGCGCGCCGCAGCCCGGCAGTTACGAGACGGCGATTCCGGAAGGGTTGCATCACCAGTTCGTGGTGGCGGTGACGGTGACCAATCTGGTGTTCTGGCTGGTGCTCGGGGCGGTCGTTGGCGTGGTGCGTGGCCGCTTGACGGGCACCGCGACCAACCTGCGCGACAGCTTTGCCTGACAAGGGATTGACCTTCCTCATCGGCGGTGCGCGCTCCGGCAAGAGCGCGCATGCCGAAACCCTGGCGACGGGTTTGCCGCCGCCATGGACTTATATCGCTACCGCGCAAGCCTATGATGACGAGATGGGTGAACGCATCGCGTTGCACCGGTCGCGGCGCGGCGAAGGCTGGACGACCATCGATGCACCGCTCGATCTCGCCGGCGCGCTTGCAGCCTTGCCGGACGATCAGCCGGTGGTTGTCGACTGCCTGACCCTGTGGCTGACCAACCATATGCTGGCCGAACACGACCTCGAGCTTGAATGCCATCGGCTGGCGGACGTGCTGTCGCGGCCGCGTGGTCCCTGGTTCGTGGTATCCAATGAAGTCGGACAGGGTATCGTGCCCGACAATGCACTCGCCCGCCGGTTTCGTGATGCCGCGGGCCGACTCAACCAGCAGGTCGCTGCTGTCGCCGATACAGTGCTGCTGATGGTGGCGGGGCTGCCGCTCAAGGTGAAATGACATGACCGACATCGACGATCAGGAAGAAGAACGCCACCGCGCCAAGATGGCCAAGCGCAAGGCGGTGCAAGATGCCGAAGTGGCGAGCAAGACGGTCGAGAAGGGGCTGCTGATCGTCAACACCGGCCCGGGCAAGGGCAAGACCACAGCCGCCTTTGGCCTGGCGCTGCGGATGCTCGGCTATGGCAAGCGCGTCGGCGTCGTCCAGTTCATCAAGGGCAAGTGGCACACCGGCGAGAAGGACGCCTTCGCCGCCTTCGGCGACCGCGTCGTCTGGCACGCGATGGGCGAGGGGTTCACCTGGGAGACACAGGACCTGAAGCGTGACATCGCAGCCGCCGAAGCCGCGTGGACCAAGGTGCTTGAGCTTATGGCCGATCCGTCGATCAGCCTGCTGGTGCTCGACGAACTGAACATTGCGCTGCGCTACGATTATCTCGATCTCGACAAGGTGGTTGCAGCGTTGAAGGCCCGGCGCGAGGGCCTGCACGTCGTCGTCACCGGCCGCAACGCCAAGCCGGCGCTGGTCGAGGCCGCCGACCTCGTCACCGAGATGGGCGCGACCAAGCACCATTTTTCCGCGGGCGTGAAGGCCCAGCAAGGGATCGAGTTCTAAGAGCTTCTACCCGCCCACAAAAAGGGAGGGTAAGATCAGGCCACAATGAAAATAACCGCGACCAACCCAAACAGCGCGATCAGCAATGTGTCGGCGACGCGATAGAGTTTCAGCGCCTGCCTGATGTCGACGCTGTCGGCTTCGCGCCGCCCACCTTCGCCCATGAAGACGTCGTCGACCAGCACGCCGCCGTAGAAGCGCGGCCCGGCGAGGGCGAGGCCGAGCGCACCGGCCATTGCCGCTTCCGGCCAGCCGGCATTGGGCGACCGGTGTTTTTTCGCGTCGCGCCACACCGCGTGCCAGGCATTGCGCGAATCGGCGCCCCTGACCAGGAAAGCCGCCAGCACGATCAGCAGCGCCGTCAGCCGCGATGGCGGCAGGTTGATCCAATCGTCGAAGCGCGCCGCCGCCCAGCCGAAGGCCTCGTGGCGAGGAGTGCGGTGGCCGATCATCGAATCGGCGGTGTTGGCTGCCTTGTAGGCAGCGCCGCCGGCCAGCCCGCCAACGCCGGTCCAGAAGGCGGGGGCGACGATGCCGTCGGAAAAATTCTCGGCCAGGCTCTCGATCGCCGCGCGGCAGACACCGGCCCTGTCCAGGGTTTCGGGATCGCGGCCGACGATTCGCGAGACAGCCACGCGGCCCAAAGCAAGGCCACCGGTGTCGAGTGCGTCGGCCACCGCCTCGACATGCTCGTAAAGGCTCTTCTGCGACAGAAGCGACGTCGCCAGAAGGGCAGTGATGATCAGGCCCATTGGAACGAACCAGAGCAGGATCTGCACGCCGAGGCCGATTATCGCCGGCACCAGCACGATGACCAGCAGCGCCTGGACACCACGCTTGCGACGCAGCGCGTCGGGATCAGTGGCGTGGTTGAGCCTGCGGTCAAGAAAGGATATCAGCCTGCCGAACCACGTCACCGGATGGCCGATGGCGCGAAACAGCCAGTCGGGGTAACCGAGGGCGAATTCGACGGCCAATGACAGGAAAGCGATCAGGACTGACATGAAGCTTCTTGAAGGAGCGGTGGACCATGGTGGAAGTCTTGGCCGGGCGTGGGCGCTTTTCCCCAACGCTTCGCGGCCTTTCGTCGACCTCTCGACCGGTATCAATCCGCACTCCTATCCGCTTTTCGACCTGCCCGCTACCACCCTGTCGCGGCTGCCGGAAGCCGCGCGCACGCGTGACCTGATAGAGATCGCGGCCAGCACCTATGGCGCGCCGTCGCCAGCCAACGTCGCGGCGGCTCCGGGCACTCAGATCCTGTTGCCGCGCGTCGCATCGCTGATCGCGCCCGGCAAGGCGCTGGTGCTGGGGCCGACCTATGCCGAACATGCCCGCGCAGCAGTGATCGCCGGGCACGAGGTGACCGAGGTCCGCGACTTCGCGGCCCTGGCCGACGCCGACCTTGCCATCATCGTCAACCCGAACAATCCGGATGGCCGCATCATCGAGCGCGACCGTCTGCTGGCGCTGGCTGCCGGTCTGCGCGCCAAGGGCGGGCTGCTGGTCGTCGATGAGGCGTTCATGGATGTCGGGCCGCGCGAGCACAGCCTCGCGGGCGATGTCGGCCAGGGCGGCATCGTCGTGCTGCGCTCGTTCGGCAAGTTCTTTGGTCTGGCTGGTTTGCGGCTGGGGTTTGCACTTTCCGATGCAGCGACAGTCGAACGGCTGGAAGCGCAATTCGGGCCCTGGGCCGTCGCCGGCCCGGCGCTTGAGTACGGCATCCTCGCGCTTGCCGACATCGGCTGGCAGGACGCGATGCGAGCATCCCTTACGAAAGCATCGGCGCGGCTCGATGCGCTGTTCGGCCGCTTCGGCGTTCTCGTCGCGGGCGGTACCCCATTGTTCCGCTATCTCCGCTTGGCCGATGCCGCCGATCTGTTTTCCGCACTTGGTGAGCACGGTATCCTGCTTCGCCATTTTGCCGACCGGCCACATGTCCTGCGCGCCGGCCTACCGGGGAGTGAACTGGAATGGCAGCGGCTCGAATCCGCTCTTGTCGGATGGGCGGCGCGGCGCGAGGATAAATCAAAGGGTTCAAAACAATGATCCATGTCTGCTCGCTGGCAAAGATCGAGGAAACGGTGGCCAGGACCGGCGCCGATCGCATGCTGTCGCTGCTCGCCGCCGGCACGGAGGTGGTGCGGCCGGCCTCGATCATCAGGGAGAACCATCTGCATCTGGTCATGCACGACATTGCGGTGGCGCAGGATGGCATGACGATGCCAGGCGAGGATCATGTGCGCGACCTGCTCGATTTCGCGCGCCGATGGGACCGGGCAAATCCGATGGTCGTGCATTGCTATGCCGGCATAAGCCGCTCGACCGCTTCGGCCTATATCATCGCCGCCGCACTGGCGCCGAAGCGTGACGAGGCCGAACTGGCGCGGACGCTGCGGGCGCTGTCGCCCTCGGCGACACCCAATCCGCGATTGATCGCCGTGGCCGACGCGTTGCTTGATCGCAACGGCCGCATGATCGAGGCGATCGAATCGATCGGGCGCGGCGCGGATGCCTTTGAAGGCACGCCGTTCGCGCTTAGGATAGACGGTTAGCTACTTCAGCCAGTCGGCGAGCTTCGCCTTGCGCACATCCCGCAGCAGGCTGATGAAGCCGTCAGCCTGATGTTCCGATGTCAGCCGGCCTTTTTCCGCCGTCGCGATGCTCGCATCGCCGACCACACCGTTCGGGTTGAGGTCGCTGGCGATCCAGGCAAAAGCGTGGGTGCCGGTGTGACGCAGCAGCGAGAATTCCTTTTCGGCCTTGGCGACATTGGAAATGAAATTGTCGGCCTTGCCCATGTCGACAAGATCGGGCCGGAAATGCAGCATCAGCGAGGTCTCGACATCGCCGCCATGGATGCCGTGGCGGTCCTCGAGCTCGGTGTACATGCCGGCCGGGCGGCCGAAGCGCTGCCAGCTGGTCTTAACCGCCAGCATGTTTTCACGCACGCGCAGTTCGCGTGTGACGATGCCCATGATCTCCTCGTTGCCGCCGTGCGAATTGACGACAATCAGCTTGCGCACGCCGGCGCGCGCGATCGACAGGCCAAGTTCGGTCCAGGCTTCGACCAGCGTCGTTGCCGGCAGGGTGAGGGTGCCCGGCGCGTGCAGATGCTCGTTCGACTTGCCCACCGCCTGGACCGGCAGGATGCGGATGTCGAGATCGTCGGGCAGACGGGCGATCACCGTGTCGAGCATCCCGTTCATGATCGAGGCGTCGGTCGAAACCGGCAGATGCGGCCCATGCTGCTCGATCGCCGCCACCGGCAGCACGGCGATGGTCGCCTCCGGGTCGATCGAGGCGTATTCGGTGGTCCGGTAGTCGCCCCACCACACACGTTTTTTCGCAACAGTCATGTCATGCCTCTTCAATGAACGGGCAGACCTAGCGCGGCAAGCGCGGCCTGTCGATCACCCGGCCGCGATCGCCTCTACCTCGACCTTGAATTCGGGCCGGGCAAATCCCGAGACGATCATCAGCGTCGAGGCTGGCGCGGGGCTCGAAAACAGCCGGTCGCGGACGTCCATGTAGGGCCGCAGATGCGCGCGGTCGGTGACATAGGCATTGATGCGGACGATGTCATGCAGACCCAGCCCGGCTTCGCCGAGCACCGCTTCGATGTTGCGGAAGCAGAGTTCTGCCTGCGCGCCGGCGTCTTCGGGTATCTGGTCGTCCGCGGTGATGGCGACCTGACCCGAGCACAGCACAAGTCGCTTGCCGGGCGGCACCTCGACGCCGTGGCTGTAGCGGGCAAAGGGCGGCTTGATCAACTTGGGGGTGAGGAATTTGAACATGGCATTCTCCGGTTTGGCGCCAGCCTAAGGCCTGACCCATTGCACCTTCAAGATGGCGGTGCATGTTGCCCGAGCGATTGTGGACAGGCGTTCAAAAAATAGGCACGATGCCTTCCGTACAGCATGACCCGTCCGCCCTTGGCAGTGCAATGTCGTTCAAGCGGGCGGTCCCGGCGCAAGGCGCCGGTGGCATGTGTCTTGCTTCTTGAATCTTTGGTGTCGAGCCTGGCGCGTGGCGCGCCGGAGCAAACAAAGGGTGGTGTCGATGTACGGAAAACAGAAGATCTCGGTGGCGGTTGTGGCCTTGCTTGCAGCCAGCACGCTGGGTGCGGCTGCGAATGAAAAAGTCACCTTTGGCACCAACTGGTTGGCCGAACCGGAACATGGCGGATATTACCAGGCCGTGGCGGACGGCACCTACGCCGCCTGCGGCCTCGACGTCACCATCATGCAGGGCGGCCCGCAGGTCAGCGGCCGGCCGATGCTGCTTGCCGGCAAGATCGATTTCTACATGGGCGGCAATCTGCTGTCAGCTTTCGATGCCGTCCAGCAAGGCATTCCAATGCGCGTCGTGGCGGCGGATTTCCAGAAGGACCCGCAGGTCATCATGTCCCATCCCGGCGAGGGGCTCGACAAATGGGAAGACCTGAAGAACGCCGATCAGTACATCCTTGGCGACGAGGGCGTGCAGACCTTCTTCCAGTGGATGGTCATCGAATTCGGCTTCGACGCCTCCAAGCGCGCGCCCTACACCTACAACACCGCTCCCTTCCTCGCCAACAAGAAGTCGATCCAGCAGGGCTACGTGACCTCCGAGCCGTTCGCGGTCAAGAAGGAAGGCGGCTTCGTGCCGAACCAGTTCCTGCTCGCCGACTATGGCTGGGACACCTACTCGACGACGATCGAGGTGATGCAGGACACGATCGACAAGAAGCCGGAGGTGGTCCAGTGCTTCGTCGATGGTTCGGCCAAGGGCTGGTACAAATATCTCTACGGCGACAACAAGGCCGCCAACGACCTGATCAAGAAAGACAATCCCGATATGAGCGACGAGCAGATCGCGTTCTCGATCGAGCAGATGAAGAAGTTCGGCCTGGCCGATTCCGGCGACACCGAAAAGCTCGGCATCGGCGCCATGACCGACGAGAGGATCAAGAGTTTTTACGACAAGATGGTCAAGGCCAAGGTCACGCCTGACGGCATCGACATCAAGAAGGCCTACACACTGACCTTCGTCAACAAGGGCGTCGGGCTCGACCTGAAGAAATAGGCCGGCCCCGGCATGATAAGGGAAAAGGTGGCGCAAGCGCCAGCCTCGGACGTTGCTTCGACATTGCTGGCGCTGCGGGGCGTCGGCAAGGTCTTCTCCAACGGCGTGACGGCGCTGAGCGACGTCAATCTGACGATCCGGGAAGGTGATTTCCTCAGCCTGCTCGGGCCGTCGGGCTGCGGCAAGTCGACGGCGCTACGGCTGATCGCCGGCCTGTCGACGCCGACCTCCGGCGTGCTCGATTGGCGCGGCGGCGGCGCGCTTGACCGCTCGAACATCGGCTTTGTCTTCCAGGAGCCGACGCTGCTGCCCTGGGCCAGCGTCTTCGACAATGTCTGGCTGCCGCTTCGGCTGAAAGGCATCAGCCGCGCCAAGGCGGCACCGGCGGTAACGGAAATGCTGGCGCGGGTTCACCTGACCGGCTTCGAAGACGCGGTGCCGCGCGAGCTGTCCGGCGGCATGAAGATGCGCGTCTCGATCGCGCGGGCCATGGTGACCAAGCCGCGCGTGCTGCTGATGGACGAGCCGTTCGCGGCACTCGACGAGATCACCCGCTTCAAGCTCAACAACGATCTCTTGGAGCTGTGGCAGGACGAACGCTTCACCGTCGTCTTTGTCACCCACAGCGTCTTTGAAAGTGTATTCCTGTCCAACCGCGTCGTCGTCATGGCGGCGCGGCCGGGCAGGGTGTTCGACGAACTCGCCATCAAGGCCTCCTATCCGCGCGACGGGGCGTTTCGCACCTCGCCAGACTATGCGGCACTCTGCCGTCAGGCCTCCGATGTGCTGGTCCAGGCCATCAATTCAACAGCAGGCGCGCATCATGACGGCCATTGACGAGCGCGTGCTCGAACTCGACCCCGAAGAAGCACGCCGCGTGCGCCAGGAGCGGTTCGAACGGATCGGTCGTTGGATGCTGCCGCTGGCGATCATGATCCTGGCCATCTGGCTGTGGGACCGCATCTGCGTATGGAACGCGATCCCGCAATACATCCTGCCGCGTCCCGGCGTGGTGCTGTGGACGCTCTACAACGATGCCGGCCTGCTGTTTTCCTCGCTGCTGGTCACCTTGCGCATCACCTTCCTCAGCCTGGCTTTGGCTGTCATCGGCGGGGTCGGGCTGGCGGTGCTGTTTGCGCAATCGAAATGGGTCGAGATGTCGTTCTTTCCCTTCGCCATCGTGCTGCAGGTGACGCCGATCGTGGCGATCTTTCCGCTGATCAACATCTATGTAAACGACCAGACGACCAAGCTTCTGCTGTGCGCCTGGATCGTCGCCTTCTTTCCGATCCTGTCCAACACGACGCTTGGCCTCAACTCCGTCGACCGCAATCTGCGCGACATGTTCAAACTCAATGGTGCGACGCGCTGGCAGCAGTTGCGCTATCTCAGGCTCCCGGCGGCGATGCCCTATTTCCTCGGCGGGCTGAAGATCGCCGGCGGCCTGTCGCTGATCGGTGCCGTGGTCGCCGAGTTCGTCGCCGGCACCACCGGCCAGTCGTCTGGCCTTGCCTCGCGCATCATCGAGGCCGGCTACCGGCTCAACGCGCCGCGGCTGTTCGCAGCGTTGTTCCTGATCTCGCTCACCGGCATTTTGATCTTCCTCGTGCTGTCGCTGATTTCGCATCTCATTTTGCGGCGCTGGCACGAAAGCGCACTGAAGCAGGAGCGCTAGGCCCTTGATTCCGAACACAGGTTCATACCGGCTCGCCAATGTCAGGCTTCACGCGTCGCTGACACCGGGCCTTGGCGCTGCTTTCGACCGCGACGGTTTCGCGCTTGCCGACATCGCCGTCGCCGATGGCAAATTTTCCGCCATCGCCGCGCATGGGCGTGTCGCTGTGCCGGTGGACGCCGTCGATCTTGGCGGCCGCATCGTGCTGCCGTGTTTCGTCGACTGCCACACGCATATCGACAAGGGTCATATCTGGCCGCGAAAGCCCAATCCCGACGGCACCTTCATGGGCGCGCTGAATGCCGCCGGTGCCGATCGTGTGGCACGCTGGAGCGCCGAGGACGTGGCGCGGCGCATGGATTTTTCGCTGCGCTCAGCCTACGCGCATGGCACCAGGGCGCTGCGCACGCACCTCGACAGCGTCGCGCCGCAGGAGGAAATCTCCTGGCCGGTGTTCGTGGCAATGCGCGAGACATGGCGCGGCCGTATCGAATTGCAGGGCGCCTGCCTGCTCGGCATCGAGGGCGTCCGCGACAGGAAATGGTTCGACAGGCTGGCCAAAAGGGTTGCTGCGGCCAAAGGCGTGCTCGGTGTCGTCACCTATATGGTGCCGGACCTCGAAGAACTGCTCGACCATGTCTTCGCGCAAGCCATCAAGCATGGTCTCGATCTCGATTTCCATGCCGACGAGACCGACGATGTCGCCGCCATATCGTTGAAGAAGATCGCGGAGGCCGCACTCTGGAATGGCTTCGAAGGAAAGATCCTCGTCGGCCATTGCTGTTCGCTGGCGCGCCAGCCGGACCTTGACGTGCTCGACACGCTGGACAAGGTGGCGAAGGCCGGGCTGGCCGTCGTCTCGCTGCCGATGTGCAATCTCTATCTGCAGGACCGGCGCGGCGATGACACCACGCCGCGCTGGCGTGGCGTGACGCTGCTGCACGAGATGAAGGCGAGGGGCATTCCGGTGGCGGTCGCTTCCGATAACACCCGCGACCCGTTCTATGCCTATGGCGATCTCGACATGCTGGAGGTCTACCGCATGGCGACGCGTATCCTGCATTTAGACCATCCGGTCGCCGACTGGCCGCAAACGGTCACCGCGACGCCCGCCAAGGTGATGCGGCTCGACGGTTTCGGCACGCTTGCGGCCGGAGGCGATGCCGATTTCATCGTGTTCAAAGGTCGAAGCTGGACGGAATTGCTGTCGCGCCCCGAATCGGATCGCATCGTCGTGCGCGGCGGACGCGCCATCGACCGGCAATTGCCCGATTATGCCGAACTCGACGAACTGATGGTGGAATGATGGACGTTTCGGCGCTCAAACGCGATCTCGAAGGCCTGAAGGTCGACGACAATCCAGCCATCGTCCAGCAGAAGAGCCGCGACTTCTACTGGTACAGCCCGGTGCTGAAGCAACAGCTCGACCATGTCACCGGCGATTTGATCGTGACGCCGAAGAACGAGGCCGAGCTGATCCGCGTACTCGCCGCGTGTCATCGGCATGGCGTGCCGGTGACACCGCGCGGCAGCGGCACCGGCAATTACGGCCAGGCGATGCCGCTTTCGGGCGGCGTCGTGCTCAGCCTTGCCGAGATGAACGAGATCAAGTCGATCGCCCCGGGTCGCGTTGTGACCGGACCGGGGGCCATCCTGGCAGATATCGACAAGGCAACGCGGGCGCATTCAGGGCAGGAACTTCGGCTGTCGCCGTCCACCTACAACACGGCCTCGATCGGCGGCTTCATCGCCGGCGGCTCGGGCGGCGTCGGCTCGATCAATTTCGGCGGCCTGCGCGATTTCGGCAATGTGCTTCGCCTGCGCGTGGTGACGATGGAGGCGGAGCCGAAAGCGCTCGAGCTCACCGGTGAGGATCTGCACAAGGTGACCCATGCCTACGGCACCAACGGCATCATATCGGAAGTCGAGATGCCGCTGACGGCAGCCTATGACTGGGTCGATGTCATCGTCGGCTTCGACGCTTTCATGGATGCGGCCCGCTTCGGCAATGCGCTGGCATGCCAGGACGGCATCCTGACCAAGCTGATCACGCCGATAGCGGCACCCGTGCCGCAGCTCTATCTCAAGCGGCACCAGAAATTCCTGAAGGAGGGGCAAAGCATCTGCGTCGTCATGGTGGCGCAGCATGGGCTCGATGCCTTCCTGGCCTTCACCCGTCGTGCCGGTGGCGAGGTGATCTTCAATGCAGCCACAGCGACGCCGGACGAGAAAAAGGGCCTGCCGCCGGCCTATGAGCTGGCCTGGAACCACACCACGCTCCGGGCGCTGCGCGTCGACCCTTCGATCACCTATCTGCAGTCGCTCTATCCCTTTCCCAATCAGCTGGCACTGGTCGAGAAGATGGATGCGATGTTTCCGGGCGAGGTTTTCTCGCATCTGGAATTTGTGCGGCTGGACGGCAACATAACCTGCTTTGGCCTGCCGTTGGTCAAGTTCACCAGCGAGGCGCGGCTCGACGAGATCGTGCGGCTGCATGAGGAGAATGGCTGCCCGATCTTCAACCCGCATCGCTACACGCTGGAAGAGGGCGGCATGAAGCAGACCGACGCGGTGCAGCTTGCCTTCAAGCGCGAGACCGATCCGCAAGGCCTGCTCAACCCAGGCAAGATGATCGCCTGGGAAAATCCGGACTACGACTACCGTTCGGGCCGGACATTCCTGTTCAAGGGGCTGCAGAAGGCCGGCTGATGCACATTCTTGTCCTCTACGCCCATCCGGTCGAGACCAGCTTCAATGCCGGCCTGCACAGGATGACCGTCGTGCGGTTGACGGCGGCGGGCCATACGGTCGACGACTGCGATCTCTATGCCGAGGGTTTCGATCCGCGGCTGACGCGCCAGGAGCGGCTGGACTATCACAACCAGCGTGGTCCCGCCGATGCGGTGGCACCCTATGTCGAACGCCTGCTGCGGGCGGATGCGCTGGTGCTCTCCTATCCGGTCTGGAACTACGGCTTTCCAGCGATCCTGAAAGGCTTTTTCGATCGCGTCTTCCTGCCCGGCGTGTCGTTCAGGCTGGTCGACGGCAAGGTGCAGCCATCGCTGCACAACATAAAGAAAGTTGCGGCGGTGACCACTTATGGCGGCAGCCGGTTCCGCGCCATGCTGATGGGCGATCCGCCGCGCAGGCTGATCAAGCGGATGCTGCGCGCCACCGTCAAACCCGGCGCGCCGGTGGCCTACCTCGCGCACTACGCGATGAACGTGTCTACCGATGGCACGCGCAAGGCTTTCATGGCCAAGGTCGCGGCACGCATGGAGGCGTTCTGATGCGCGCCCTGGTGGTCTACTGCCACCCGGTCCCCGACAGCTTCTGTGCGGCAATTCGCGACTCTGCCGTCGAAGTGCTGACGCGAAGAGGCTGGGAGGTGCGGCTGCTCGACCTCTATGCCGAGAAATTCGACCCGGTGATGGGCTGCGACGAGCGGCGCTCCTATAACGACCAGGCGCCGCAGGATCCGGCGCTGAAGCCGCATTTCGAACTGCTCAACTGGGCGGAAGCGATCCTGTTCGTCTATCCGACCTGGTGGTACGGGCTGCCGGCCATGCTGAAAGGCTGGCTCGACCGGGTGTGGGCGACGGATGTCGCCTTCAAGCTGCCGGCCGGCAAGGGGCGGATCAAGTCGCTGATGACGCATGTGACCAAGGTCGGTGTCATCACCACCTGCGGGGCGCCGACCTGGTGGAGCGTCGTCGTCGGTCAGCCGGGACGCAAGACCTTGCTGCGCGGCATGCGCGCGTTGTGCGCGACGCGCTGCCGGACCTTTTTCCTGGCACACTATTTGATGGATTCCTCGACGCCGCAGACGCGGGCGGCGTTTTTAGGCAAGGTGCGAAGAAAGCTGGAGCGGTTTTGAGGATTAGCGTCCTTCTCCCCGTTTACGGGGAGAAGATGGCGGCATCCAGATGAGGGGCAGCGCTAGCTTCGCAAAACCTGGCGACGCCTCATCTGGCCCTTCGGGCCACCTTCTCCCCGTAAACGGGGCGAAGGAAGGGGTGCTACATCCTCGTCCGCTCCGACTTCGGATCGTACATCGGCTTCAGCGACGCTTGCGCCGCAAAGCGCTCGCCGGCAATCTCGATCTCGTAGGATGAAGCCAGCACATCAGCCTCGCTCTCGCCCTGGCACTCGATATAGCCCAGCCCGATGGCGCCGCCGAGGTGATGGCCGTAATTGCCAGACGTGATCGGGCCAACGATCTTGCCGTCGCGCAAGATCGCCTCGTTGTGGAACAGCAGGGGTTGCGGGTCTTTCAGCCGGAACTGGACCAGTCGGCGTGACAGACCAGCTTCCTTCTTCTTCAAAACCGCATCACGGCCAATGAAGTCGCCCTTGGCCGTTTTGACTGCGAAGCCAAGGCCGGCTTCCAGCACATTGTCCTCGTCGGTGATGTCGTGGCCGAAGTGCCGGAACGCCTTTTCGATGCGGCAGGAATCCAGCGTGTGCAGGCCGCAGAGTTTCAGGCCGACTTCGGCGCCGGCCTCGTCGATCGCTTCAAAAACATGGGCCGCCTGGTCGGTCGAGACATAGAGTTCCCAGCCGAGTTCGCCGACATAGGTGACACGATGCGCGCGGGCCAGGCCCATGCCGATCTCGATCTCCTGGAACGTGCCGAACGGATTGGTTTCGTTCGAGAAATCGTTCGGGCTGACCTTCTGGATCAGTTTTCGCGCATCCGGCCCCATCAGGCAGAGCACGCTTTCGGCCGCCGTCACATCGGTGATGACGACGAATTCATCGGTGATGTGCCTGCGCAGCCAGGCCAGGTCGCGCTGCAGCGTGGCGCCGGGGACGACGAGAAAGAACGCCGTTTCCGACAACCGCGAGACCGTCAGGTCGCTCTCGATGCCGCCGCGCTGGTTGAGCATCTGGGTGTAGACGATCTTGCCCGGGGCCACGTCCATGTCGTTGGCGCACAGCTTTTGCAGGAAGGCGCAGGCGTCGCGGCCCTCGACGCGGATCTTGCCAAATGAGGTCATGTCGAACAGGCCGACGCCGTTCCGGACCGCGAGGTGTTCTTCGCGCTGGTTGTCGAACCAGTTCTGGCGCTTCCAGGAATAGCGGTATTCGCGCTCCTGGCCCTCACGGGCAAACCAGTTGGCGCGCTCCCAGCCGGCGACTTCGCCGAACACCGCGCCGCGCGCCTTCAGATGCTCGTGCAACGGCGAGCGCCTGACATTCCTCGAAGTCGCCATCTGGCGATAGGGGAAATGGTCGGCATAGAGCAGGCCGAGCGTTTCGGAGACGCGCTCCTTCAAGTAGCGGCGGTTCTTCTGGAACGGCTGGGCGCGGCGGATGTCGACTTCCCACAGGTCGAAGGGGGCCTCGCCGTCATTGATCCACTGTGCCAGCGCCATGCCGGCGCCGCCGGAGGAGACGATGCCGATCGAATTGTAGCCGGTCGCCATCCAGTAGCCGGACAGTTCCGGCGCCTCGCCGAGATAGTAGCGGTCGTCGGGCGTAAAACTCTCGGGACCGTTGAAGAAGGTGTGGATGCCGGCGGTTGCCAGCATCGGCATGCGGTTGACGCCCATTTCGAGGATCGGCTCGAAATGGTCCATGTCCTCCGGCAGTTGGTCGAAGCAGAAATCCTCGCGGATACCGTCCATGCCCCATGGCTTTGCCACCGGCTCGAAGGCGCCCAGCATCATTTTGCCGGCGTCCTCCTTGTAGTAGGCGCATTCGTCGGGCACGCGCAGCACCGGCAGGCGGGTGAGGCCGGGGATCGGCTCGGTGACGAGATAAAAATGCTCGCATGCGTGCAGCGGGATGGTGACGCCGTTCTGTGCGCCCAGTTCGCGCGCCCACATGCCGGCGCAATTGACGACGATGTCGGCCTCGATGGTGCCTTGGTCTTCGCCCTGTGCCCAGGACACGCCGGTGACGCGGCCGGCCTTGGTGTGGACCTTGGTGACCTTCACATTCTCGACGATGGTGGCGCCGCGCTGGCGCGCGCCCTTGGCCAGCGCCATGGCGATGTTGGCGGGGTCGCACTGGCCATCGAGCGGCAGGTGCACGGCGCCGACGACGTCCGAGACATTCAGATGCGGGTACATCTGCTTGACCTCATTGGGAGAAATCTCGCGGACATCGACATCGAAGGCGCGAGCGAGCGATGCTTGCCGGTAGATCTCGTGCTTGCGTTCTTCTGTCAGCGCCACGGTGATCGAGCCGACCTGGCGCATTCCGGTGCCGACTTCGGTCTCGGCTTCCAGGTTGACGTAGAGGTCGGCCGAATATTTCGCCAACCGGGTCATGTTCTGCGAACCGCGCAACTGGCCGATCAGGCCGGCGGCATGCCATGTCGTGCCTGACGTCAGCTGCTTGCGCTCCAGGAGCACGATATCGGTCCAGCCGAGCTTCGCGAGGTGATAAGCGACCGAACAGCCGGAGACGCCGCCGCCGATGATGACGGCCCTTGCCTTGGCGGGGATGGTTTTCTGGGTATTCATGCGGCCTCGCGGCGATAGCTGGAAGCGAAACGGCGCAGCCGGAGCGCTGCTTCCTGCAGCATGGGTTCGGGCTGGCAGAGGCTGATGCGAATATGGCCGGCGGCTGCCTCGCCGAAGCTGGAGCCCGGCATCACGCCGACATTCTCCTTGTCGAGGAAAGCGAAGGCGAATTTCTCGTCGTCGGGTTCGACGGCCGAAATGTCGAGCATGACATACATGCCGCCTTCGGAACCGCGCACGGTGACATCGTTCATGCCACGCACGGCGTCGAGCAAAACGGTGCGGCGTGCGGCGTAGCGTTCGGCGATCTCCTTGACGCCGTAACGGTTCTCGAGCGCCTCGGCGCAGGCGATCGAGATGAAGGCCGGCAGGCCGTAAGTTGTCACCAGATTGAGATTGATGAGCAGCGTGATCATCGCTTCAGGACCGGTCAGCCAGCCCATGCGCCAGCCGGTCATGCCGTGGCTCTTGGACATCGAATTGATGACCAGCGTTCGCTGGGCCATCCCTGGCAGCGAGCGCGGCGAGACGTGCTCACCACCACCCAGCGTCCAGTAGACTTCGTCCGACAGCAGCCAGAGGTCATGCTCCAGGCAGATCTCGGCGAGTTGCTCCAGCCGCTCTCGCGAATAGACCGCACCGGTGGGGTTGTTCGGTGTGTTGATGAGAATGGCGCGCGTGTTGGGCCGGAGTGCGGCACGGATCATCTCTGCGTGCGGTTGGAAGCCATCGTCGGCGGGTGTCTCGACCACGGTGAAACTGGCGCCTGCGGCGCTGAACGTGTTGGGATAGGTAGCGTAATAGGGCGCCACCACGATAGCGTGGTCGCCCTGGTCGAGCACGGCTTGTACGGCCGCGTAGAGTGCGGCCTGGCCGCCCGGCGTGGCGATGACTTGATCCGGCGTCGTCTCGACGCCGGTGCAGGCGCTCGAGGCCGCCGCCATTGCCTTGCGCAGGCGCGGCAGGCCGGAAAGCGGGGTGTAGTGGTGGTTGCTGCCGCGAACCGCGGCAACGCAGGCTTCGATCGTTTCCGACGGCGTGTCGAAGTCGTGATCGCCGACCGAAAGCATGATGATGTCTTCGCCGGCCGCCTTGCGGGCCCAGGCGGCTGAATGGACTTCCCAGCCGTCCTTGCCCGAAGGAACGATGCCGGAAATGCGCGATGATGGTCTAGGCATGCAAAACTCCCGAAATTTCGTAGCCGGCCTGTTCGACCCGGTCGCGCAGAGCGGCGATATGCGGTGGTCCGACTTCGCAGCAACCGCCGACAATGTCGGCGCCGGCTTCGACCCAGCCGATCGCCTGGTTGGCATAGGCTTCCGGATCAAGGTCGTGACGGGCATGCAGCACATCGACGGTGCCGCCATGCTTGAGCGCTTCGGTGGAGGTGAAGCCATTTGCATATGCACCGACCGGGCCGCCGAGGTCGATCAGTTCAGGCAAGGCAGCGGCGATCGCTTCGGGCCGGCAGCAGTTGAGCAGCCGCGCGGCGACGACCAAGCCGTCGAGCGCGCCTGCCGCGGTGGCTATTGTCTCGCCGCTGCGCAGCCGCGGCTTGCCATGATCGGCCAGCGTCCACGACACCCATACCGGCTTGCCGCTCTCGGATGCCGCGGTGACTGCCGCGCGCGCCTCATCAGCCGACGCCATGGTTTCGCACAGGAACAGGTCGACGCCATCCGCCTGCTCGGCAACGATGCGGCGATAGATGTCGAGCGTATCCTGATATGAAATGGTCAGCGCCGGCGCGTAGCTGCCAAAAAGCGGCGACAGGCAGCCGGCGATGGCTGCCTCGCCGGCCTGCTCGCAAGCTTGCCTGGCCAATTCGATGCCGCGCTTCTGCAGCGGCTTGAAGAGGTCTTCCGCGCCCTCGCGCGCCAAGCGTTCTGGTGTCGCAGAATAGGTGTTGATGGTGATGACGCGGGCGCCGGCACGGATGAATTCCGCGTGCAGGTCGCGCACCAGATCCGGTTCGTCGATCAGCACCCGTGCCGACCATAGCGGCGTCGGCTCGGATTGGCTGCGACGAACCAGTTCCTGGCCCATGCCGCCATCGGTCAGGATGACCTTCTTCATGCGCGCAGCCTCTCGTTCTTCGGATCCCACAGGGGTTCATCTTGCTGCACGATCGCCTGAAAACGCTCGCCGAAGATTTCGACCTCGATGGCGGTGCCGGGTTCAGCCAGGTCGGCGCGCAGCATGCCGAGCGCGATCGATTTGTCGACGCGATGACCCCAGCCACCTGACGTCGTCTCGCCGACGATCTTGCCGTCATGCCACAGCGTCGACACCGAAGGGGCGTCACAATCGCCGGGGTTCTCGACGACCAGCGTGACGAAGCGCTTTTTCACGCCTTGCTGCCTTTCATTCTGGAGTGCCGCCTTGCCGCGAAAGTCGGGCTTGTCCCATTTGACAAAGCGCTCCAGCCCGCCCTGCAGGATCGAATAGTCGGTCGACAGGTCGCCCTTCCAGGTGCGGTAGCCTTTTTCGAGCCTGAGCGAATCCAGCGCATACATGCCGAACGGCCTCAGTTCGTGCTGCTGGCCTGCCGCGCAGACGGCATCGAAGATGGCGGCGGTGTCGTCCACCCTGGTGTGGATTTCCCAGCCGAGTTCGCCGGCGAAGGAGACGCGCACGAGTTTCGCCCAGCGGCCGGCGATTTTTGTCTCCTGATGCGTCAGCCATGGCAGAGTGAGGTCGGCGTCGCACACATCGGCGAGGATTGTTCGCGAGTTGGGGCCCGCCAGGATCTGGGTCGAGAATTCCTCTGTCCTGTCGATCAGCCTGAACGGCGCGTCCTTGGGCAGGCGCGATTTCAGCCACTCGAAATCATGCCACTGCGCCACAGCGGCGGTAATCAGCGTCATCAGATTCTCGTCGTGGCGCACGACCGACATTTCGGTGACGATGCGGCCCTTGTCGTCGGCGAAATAGACGAGGCCGATGCGGCCGGGCTTCGGCACCAGCCCGGTGACCTGCAGGCTCAGCCATTCGGCGACTCCCGGGCCTTCCAGGTTGAAGCGGGAGAAGCCCGGCAGGTCCAAAATGCCGGCGGCGTCACGCACGGCCAGGCATTCTTCGCGCACACGATGGTGCCACGGTCCTTCGCGGCGGAAGGTCAGCGTCGCTTCCTCCGAAACATCATCGCCATCTTTCGCATACCAGGTGGCGCGTTCCCAGCCGTTGTAGGCATCGAAGCGGCCGCCGAGCGCCTTGATGCGATCGTGGATCGGCGACAGCTTGCGGTCGCGGCCCTCAGGCCAGGCATGGCGCGGAAACTGGATGGCGTATTCGTTGCCGTAGATTTCCATGCCCTTGGCGACGCAATAGTCCGGCGCCGAGGCAAAGGAGGTGAAACGGCGCGGATCGCACGACCACATGTCCCATCCGGTCTGGCCCTCGGTCACCCATTCGGCCAGCACCTTGCCGGCGCCGCCGCCCTGGGCGATGCCGAAGGTGAAGACGCAGGCCTCGAAGGCATTGGGAACGCCAGGCATCGGGCCGATCAGCGGATTGCCGTCCGGCGTGTAGGGGATCGGCCCATTGATGACCTTGGACAGGCCGGCGGTGCCCAGGATCGGCACGCGGGCGACGGCGTCGGCCAGATAATGTTCCAGCCGGTCGAGATCGTCGGGGAACAGCTGGAAGGAAAAGTCCTCAGGCATCGGGTCGTTGTGGGTGGCCCAATGCGCGCGGCAATTGCGCTCATAGGGGCCGAGGTTCATGCCGTTCTTCTCCTGGCGCAGATAATAGGAAGTGTCGACGTCGCGCAGCAGCGGCAGTTTCTTGCCCTGTTCTTTCGACCATGCCGCCAGCTCGGGGATCTCCTCGAACAGGATGTACTGATGGCTCATCACCATCATCGGCA
The DNA here is from genome assembly GCF_001428185.1 of Mesorhizobium sp. Root695. Classification (NCBI taxonomy): domain Bacteria; kingdom Pseudomonadati; phylum Pseudomonadota; class Alphaproteobacteria; order Hyphomicrobiales; family Phyllobacteriaceae; genus Mesorhizobium; species Mesorhizobium sp. Root695. The sequence goes on from NZ_LMHO01000003.1 coordinate 293,303, forward strand.
CATCGCGGCCGAACATCCGGCCCACTTCGGCGGCGCGGTAGCCGGCGGCATTGACGACGATCTCGCAACGGATCTCGCCTTGTGCCGTCTCGACCACCCATTCATCGTTCTCACGGCGCACGCCTGTGACCGGGCAGAAGCGGATGATCTTCGCGCCCATGTCGCGCGCGCCCTTGGCCAGCGCCTGGGTGAGCTGCGCCGGGTCGATGTCGCCATCGCTCGGATCGTAGAGCGCGCCTTTCAGATCATGCGTCTCGATGAAGGGATAGCGGCGCTTGATCTCGTCGACGCCAACAATGTCGATGTCCATGCCCTGGTAGCGGCCCATGCCCTTGGCGCGCTGAAATTCCTGCATGCGCTCTTTCGTATGAGCAAGGCGCAGCGAGCCGGTGACGTGATAGTTCATGGGATAGTCGACCGCGTCGGCCAGCCCGCGGTAAAGCTCGGTCGAATAGCGCTGCATGTTCATCAGCGACCAGGACGAGGAGAAGGTCGGCACATTGCCGGCGGCATGCCAGGTCGAGCCGGAGGTCAGCTCGTTCTTTTCGAGCAGCACGCAGTCGGTCCAGCCGGCCTTGGCCAGATGATAGAGCGAGGAGGTGCCGACGGCGCCGCCTCCAATGATCACCACGCGCGCCGTGCTCGGCAAACCCGCCATGTTCTTCTCCCACACATTCAGCGCGTCGCGCTTTTTTGTTTTGATGCATGTCGTTGTCCCAAAACCGCTGCACACTTTTGGGCGACATGCATTCAATAAACTGGCGGCGAAACCACCCAGATGACAATTGCCGGCTCGGTCCCCGGATTGCGCCAGCGGTAAGGCTTGCCTTCGAAGCGAAAGGAATCGCCTTCGCCAAGCCGATGCCAGACGCCTGCTATCTCGATGTCGAACAGTCCGGACGCAACGTAACCGGCTTCCTCGGTCGGCCGTTGCGCCTCGGCCTTCAATTCCGCGCCCGGCGCGAAGACCGAACGCACCATCTCGAAGCTACCGCCGAGATCAGGCGACAGAAGCTCCTCCACCAGGCCGGTTTCGCTTGTACCAAGCGTGCGGCGCCTGCCGGCGCGCACAACCACGCCGCGTTCGCTTTCGACAGGCACGTCATGGCTGAAGAACAGGCTGATCGGCACGCCGAACAGTTCTGCGAAGGCCTTGAGGTCGCCCAGCGACGGCGTCGACAGGCCACGCTCGACCTGGCTGACCCAGCCGACCGAACGGCCAAGCTCCAGGCCAATTTCGGCGAGCGTCAGCCCGCGCGCCCGGCGCAAGGCCCTGATATCGCCGGCCAGCACGCGTTCGTCAGGTCCCTGCAATGTTCTTGCTGTAGGCGAAGGCAAAACGCTCACTTCATGAAATAAAGCCGTCAAATTTCATGAGAGATCAAGCTCGTGAAAAAATCAAGCGGATTTTCACGGATGCACAAGATTTGCTTGCACGATTTTGGCGGTTCATGCAAAGGCTCGGGCACGAACGGCGAGTGGGGACGTCCGGTCGAGACGAGGGTTAAGGGACGGCCCATGCTGAAAAACAACACCCGAATTGCGGGCGATGCCGAGATTGTCGACGAGGCGATCCTGTCGCGCCGTTCGGTGCGCGCATTTCTGCCCGACATGGTCGACGACGACACCATCCGCGCCATTCTGGCGGTTGCGGCGCGGGCTCCGTCAGGCACCAACATGCAGCCATGGAAGGTCTACGTCACCAAGGGCGAGACCAAGCAGCGGATATCAGACGCCATTCTCAATTCCGGCATTCGCGCCGAAAAGGCCGATTGGGACGAGTACCGCTACTATCCCACGCAGTTCTTCGAGCCTTATCTGACCCGCCGCCGCGCCAACGGCTTCGGCCTCTATGGCGCGCTCGGCATTGGTCGCCGCGAGGTCGACAAAATGCGCGCCCAGCACGACCGCAACTTCGTCTTTTTCGACGCACCGGTCGGCATGATCTTCACCATCGATCGCCGGCTCAACCAGGGCTCATGGATCGACTACGGCATGTTCCTGCAGAACATCATGGTCGCGGCGCGGGGCAGGGGTCTGCACACCTGTCCGCAAGCGGCGTTCGCGCCCTATCACCGGCAGATCAGGCCGGTGCTCAACATTCCGGACGAAGAGATCGTCGTCTGCGGTATGGCGCTTGGCCGTGAAGACATTTCCAAGCCCGAAAACACCTTCCGCACCGACCGCGTACCGCTGGCAGAGTGGGTGACGTTCAGCGAATAGCGGCTGCCCTGGCCAGTCGGCCGAAATGGGCGGCATGCACTATTCCGTGTTCATCTGGGCGCCGTGGCCGCTGACATGGGCGCCGTCCTGCGGCGTCAGCTTGAGGTAGGCGAGCAGCGCGCAGAGCGTGATGACGCCCTCGATCACGAACAGGATGCGGAAGTCGTCGGCGATGGCTGGCCCGTCCCCGGCCAGAAACGACAATGCCGCGGCGGCCAAGCCGACGCTGATCGCCACCGCCAGCTGCCACAATATGTAATAGAGCGCGCTGAAGCGGGCGAGCTGTTCGGGCGCGATGTCGGAATAGGCGAGGTTGCCGGTCGAGGCCCATTGCGCGGAGCGGAAGACGCCGAAGACGAAGATGTAGGCAAGCACGATCCAGACCGGTGTGGTCGCTTGCATCAAGGCAAAGCCCGCTACCATGGCGGCGACGATCGGCGTGTTGTAGACCAGCACGCGGCGGAAGCCGAAACGGTTGAGGACGCGCGGCATGAAGAAGCGCATTGCCACCGAGCCGACCGCGGCGACGAAGGTTAGCGATCCTGCCTGCACCGCGCTCATGCCGAAGCCGAGCTGGAACATCAACGGCAGCAGGAAGACGACCGAGCTGAGGCCGATCGTATCCAGCCCGCCACCGGTGAGGAACGAAATGCGGAAGGTGCGGATACGCAAGAGCTTGAGATCGAGCAGCGGATTGCGCACGCGCAGGCAGTAGAACGAGCCGACGGTCAGGATGACGAGCGCCAGCGCCAGTTCGCCGGCGATGATACCGCCGGCAGCGTCCTTGGCGGCAAGCGAATCCATGCCAAAGACCAGCAGGACCATGCCGCTGCCGACCAGCAGGAAGCCCGGAAAATCGAATGGCGTGCGCACGGGCTTGGTCATCGTAGGAAACAGCGAGGCGGCAAGAATTGCCGCAGCCAGTGCGAACGGCACATTGATGAAGAAGATCCAGCGCCAGGAAATGTAGGTGGTCAGCGCGCCGCCAACGAGCGGGCCGACCAACGGTCCGGACTGGCCGGCCAGCGAGATATACATGTTGATCTTGAGTGTGCGGCTGCGCGGAAAGGTCGACAGGATGACGACCTGGCCGAGCGTACCCATCAAGGCGCCGCCGAAGCCTTGCAGCGCACGGGCACCAACCAGCATCCAGATATTATCAGACAGTCCGCACAGGGCCGACGAGGCGGCGAACACCAGCAAGGCAAAGCAGTAGACATTGCGCAAGCCGAAGCGGTCGGCGGCCCAGCCGCCAAGCGGCATCGAGATGATCAGGCTGGCGACATAGACGGTGATGAGCAGGCCGAGTTGGCTCGGTGGACGGCCGAGACTTTCGCTGATGCCGGGCAGCGCCGTGACCACGACATTCTGGTCGAGGCTGGTCATGAAGACACCGCAGGCGACCGTCAGCGGCAGCAGGAGCAGGGCTTTGGCCGGCACATCGGCGCGATCCGTGGCGCCGGCGGATAGTTCAGCGGTCATGGAGATGTTCGAACCAAACGAATGTGCCGACTCTTGAAGAAGGGATTTTCATATCCCTTGGGGCCGGTTGGGCGGCCATTTTTCCATCATGGGCGCGAGCGGCGCGATTCTCTAGCGGCAGAACCGGCTGGCGTTGATGCCAGAAACGGAAGCGATGGGGCCAGCTGGCTGCACCAGTTAGAGCAATATCCGTTTCACTGAAACGGTGAGTTGCTCTAACTCTTTGTTTTGACGCAATTCCGGACGGAAAACCGTTTCACACTTTTCCTGGAACTGCTCTATTGCACCTCGTAGCCGACTTCCTCGCTGGCGTGACAGAGCGCCTTCCAGAACGAGCGTGCGAAGGAGCGGAAGACATAGATGTCGAACTGGTCGGCGCCGGTGCGCTGGATCTGAACGAAGATGTCGTGATGGGTGGTCGAACGGCCGGCGCCGATGGGAAAGGCCGGCAGCGCGAAGTCGATGGCGAAGAATTTCGCCAGCACCCATTCGGCCTTCGGACCGGCGATGCGGATGGCGGTGCGGCCGTGTGAAAGGTCGGTCACCGTTCCGATGGCCGGCGTTACCACCCTGGCAAAGGCCGCGGCCAGCCCTTCGGCCTCGTCGGCAACGGTGAACTTTCCTGGCGCGAAGCCGAACACCGACTTCACACCGTCGCTCACGCCGCCGCCGGCGCCATCGGGCAGAGCAAGTCCGGCAACGGTGCGGATGGCTGATATCAGCTTCTTCTCCTCGCCCGGCCAGGCGGCGACCTGCACGATCGAGCCCGGCCTCGTTTCGGTCAGCAGGATCTCGACGCCATGCTCGAAATTGCCGTGCGAGCCGACGTGAAACTCCGGCTCAAGCGGTGATTGGCGCTCAACCATGCATGCGGCTCCCGTCCGGGTCGAAGAAGTGGTTGGAGACGATCTCGATCGGTCCGAACCGGTTGCGCAAGGGATCGGAGACATGGGCGCGCGTGCCCTGCCGTGCCTTGCCGCCCTTGACCAGCGCCAGCGCGATATGCTTGCCGAGCGCCGGCGAGTAGCAGCAGGCGGTGATGTGGCCGATCGAGCCGTGCGGATTAGCTTCGTCAACCTCTTCGACGATGTGAGCGCCGCCGTTGAGCGGCTTGTTGTCGAGCGAAATCAGGCCGACCAGTTCCAGACGGTCGGACGCGATCAGGCCTTCGCGATCCATCATCGCCGAGCCGATGAACGGCTTCTTCTTCGATAGCATCCAGTCGAGATGCAAATCGCGCGCCGTGGTGCGGCCGTCGATCTCGGCGCCGGTGACATGGCCCTTTTCGATGCGCATCGTGCCCAGCGCCTCAAGCCCGTAGGTGACCAGCCCAAACGGCTCGCCGGCCTCGACAAGCGCTTCCCAGACATGGGTGCCGTGGCCGGCGCCGGAATAGACCTCGAAGGCCATTTCACCGGAGAAGGAAAGCCGGCAGATCATCACCGGCACGCCTGCTATCTCGCCGCGCACGATGCCCATGAAGGGCAGGGTCGCATTGTCGACGGCTGTGCCGGTGACACAGGCGGCGAGGATCTGCCTGGCCTTCGGCCCGCCGATCGCGGCACCCGCCCATTCGTCGGTCACCGAGGTGACGTGCACCTTGAGCTCCGGCCAGATCACGTCGAGGAAATATTCCAGATGCTGCATCACCTTGCCGGCATTGGCCGTGGTGGTGGTCATCAGGAAATCCTGCTCGCCAAGCCGCCATGTGGTGCCGTCGTCGAAGGCGAGGCCGTCTTCGCGCAGCATCAGACCGTAGCGTGCCTTGCCGACGGCCAGCGTCGAAAACATGTTGGTATAAACGCGGTCGAGGAATGCGGCGGCATCGGGGCCTTGCACGGCGATCTTGCCCAGCGTCGAGACATCGACGATGCCGGCGCTTTCGCGCGTCGCCTTGGCTTCGCGCACATAGGCTTGCTCGACCGTCTCGCCGGCATGGCCGTAGATCATCGGGCGGTACCAGAGGCCGGCGGAGTACATCGTCGCGCCATTGGCGAGGTGCCAGTCATGCATCGGGGTCAGCCGCTCGGGCTTCAGGTCGCCGAAGCGTTCCGCCGCCAGCGAGCCGATCGATACCGGCGCAAAGGGCGGCCGGAAGCGCGTCGTGCCAACCTCGGGTATCGGCTTGCCCAGCGCTTCGGCCATGATGGCAAGGCCAGGGACGTTGGAGCTCTTGCCCTGGTCGGTCGCCATGCCGAGCGTGGTGTAGCGCTTCAGATGCTCGACTGAGACGAAGCCTTCGCGATGCGCCAGCCGCACGTCCTCGGCTGTCACGTCGTGCTGGAAATCGACAAAGCTCTTGCCTTTGGCCCTGATCTCGAACACCGGGGCGGGATCGGGATCGCCGGGCACGGCTTCTACCACCGGCAATACAGCCGGTGTGCTCTGTCCGCCGGCCGCGGCCAGGCCGGCGGCGCGGCCTTCGGCGATGGCTTCGGTGGTAGAAAAACTGCCGGTGAAAGCGCCGGCGCCGATCCATTGTTGTGTCGGCTTCGGCGGCAGGAAAGCCTGCCGCGCGGCGTTCCATTCCGCCTTGGCGCCGGCCTGGCTGGCCAGATGGATGGTCGGCGACCAGCCGCCGGACATCAGCAGGCAATCGGCATGGATGCTGCGTGCATCGCCGATCAGTGCGCCATTGGTCATGTCGAAGCGTTGCAGCTTGAGGCCGGACAGCGCTTTGCCGCCCTCGGTGGCGACGACGGCATGGCCAGCGAATATCTCCGCCTCGGCTTCCGCGGCCAGCTTGCGCATCTCTGGCGAAAGTTCCGGCCTGACATCGGCGATGGCGACGACCGCGGCACCGGCCTTCTTCAAGGCGACGGCGGCCCGATAGGCACTGTCATTGTTGGTAAACAGCGCGATCCGCTCGCCCGGCAGCACGCCGAATTCGTTGGCATAGCGCTCGGCGGCATGCGCCAGCATCACGCCCGGCCGATCATTGCCGGGGAAGACCAACGGGCGCTCAAAGGCGCCGGTGGCCAGGACCACGGATTTGGCGCGGATTGCCCAGTAGCGATGGCGCGGCTCGCCCTTGCCGGGCTGTTCCTTGTGGTCGCTGACCCGTTCGAGCGCGGCGAGCGTGTTGTTGTCGTAGTAGCCCCACACCGTGGTGCGCGGCAAAAGCCGGACATTGTCGCGGCCTTCGAGCTGGGCGACGATGCGGCGGGCCCAATCGGCGGCCGGCGCGCCATCGATCGTCTCATCGGACCAGTTGGCCGAGCCGCCGAAACGCGGCTCGAGATCGGCCAGCATGACGCGCGCGCCCTGATCTGCGGCGGCCTTCGCGGCCATCAGGCCGGCCGGGCCCGAGCCGACCACCAGCACGTCGCAAAAGGCGTTCATGCGTTCGTAGCGGGCCGGATCCTTTGCCGATCCGGCGCTGCCGAGGCCGGCGGCGCGGCGGATGAAATGCTCGCAGAACATCCAGAAGCGCGTGCCTTTGAGCGGACCGAACACCGGTCCCATGAAGGTCTTGTAGTAGAAGCCGGCCGACAGGACCTTGCCGCCAAGCTGATTGACGGCATTGATGTCCCAGGCAAGCGAGGGAAAGCGGTTCTGGCTGATGGCAACCAGCCCGTCATGGATCTCGACCATGGTCGCCGGAATGTTAGGCTCGCGGACCTCACCCTTCAGCACCGTCACCAGTGCGTTGGGCTCCTCGACGCCCGCGGTGAGCAGGCCGCGCGGGCGGTGGTACTTGAACGAGCGCCCGTAAAGCGTGACGCCCTTGGCCAGCAGGGCTGACGCCAGCGTATCGCCGGCATGGCCGGTGTAGGGCGCGCCGTCGAAGGTGAAGCGGATGGTTTTCAGCCGATCAATGCGGCCGCCCGTGTCGGTGCGGCGCGGGCTCATGACTTGTCCTCCGCCTTGCCGCGCGCGGCCGAGCCATGATCGCCGCGCCCATGATCACCCCGTGTGAAGGCAACGCTGGAAATCTCGTGCGTCAGCGTGTTGCGCACGACCTTGAGATGAGCGCGGCAACCGCCGGAATGCTGCCAAATCTCGTTGTGATCGCCGGCCGGGTTCAGCCGGTCGTAGACATAGGCGTTCCACGCTTCGAAATTCTGCGAAGCTGGGTCGGGGCGCTCACGGTTGCCGTCACCCTGATAGGTGAATTCGATGACGTCGCGCGGGCCGCAATAGGGGCAAGTGATCAACATTGGATTCTACCTAATGCCTAATGCAGCCTGGGGTTTGCACCCTGGCCCTTGTCGTCGATCACCAGGCCGCGATGGAAGCGGTCGAGGGTGAAGGGGGCGTTGAGGTCGTGCGGCTGGTCCTTGGCGATGGTCCAGGCAAAGCACCAGCCGGAAGCCGGCGTCGCCTTGAAACCGCCATAGCACCAGCCGCAGTTGAGATACATGCCGGGCAGGGGCCCGGCTGTGATGATCGGTGAGCCGTCCATCGACATGTCGCAGACGCCGCCCCAGGAGCGCAGCATGCGCACGCGGGCAAGACCTGGGAACAGCGCCAGCATTTCGCTCATCACCTCGTCGACGACAGGCAAATTGCCGCGCTGGGCGTAGCTGTTGTAGCCGTCTATGTCGCCGCCATAGATAAGGCCGCCCTTGTCCGACTGCGACATGTAGAAATGGCCCATGCCGAAGGTGACGACGGTGTCGATGAAGGGTTTCAGCGATTCCGTGACGAAGGCCTGCAGCACATGGCTTTCGATCGGCATCGTCTCGATGCCGGCCAGCTGCATGACGCGTCCGGTGCTGCCGGCGACCGCAACGGCCACCTTCTTGGCGCGGATGTCGCCGCGCGAGGTGGACACGCCGGTGATGCGGTCGCCGTCACGCAGGAAGCCGGTGACCTCGCAATTCTCGATGATGTCAACGCCGCGACGGTCGGCGCCACGCGCATAGCCCCAGGCCACCGCATCGTGGCGGGCAGTGCCGGCGCGCCGCTGCATCAGGCCGCCGACCACCGGAAAGCGTGCGCTGTCGGAGATATCAAGCGCCGGGATCAGACGTTTGATTTGCGCCGGCGTCATCAGCTCGGCGTCGACGCCGAGATGGCGCATGGCGTTGCCACGCCTGGCATAGTCGTCGAACTGGGCCGGCGTGTGCGCCAGATTCAGGCAGCCGCGCTGCGAGAACATGACGTTGTAGTTAAGTTCGTGCGACAGGTTCTCCCACAGCTTCATCGAATGTTCGTAGAAGCGGGTGTTGGCCGGCAGCAGATAGTTCGAACGCACAGCCGTGGTGTTGCGGCCGACATTGCCGGAGCCTAGCCAGCCCTTTTCCAGCACGGCGACATTGGTGATGCCGTGTTCCTTGGCAAGATAATAGGCGGTGGCCAGCCCATGGCCGCCGCCGCCGATGATGATGACATCATAGGACGCCTTCGGGTCCGGCTTGCGCCAGGCCGGTTTCCAGTCCCTGTTTCCCTTGAGCGCGTTCGCGAGCAGCGAAAAGGCCGAATACTCTGCCATCATTGTCATCCGGTTCGGGCGATGCGGCAGACTATAGAGCAGGCCGCATCCGCAAAGCCAATATTGCGCCATTGCCTTTCGACTGGCCGACGCATTGCTCAGGGATCGACGGGGACAATGATCGGATGAGCCGCCGATCAGGCAGGAGTGAGTGATCGATGCGACGGCTTGCCCCATGATATGGCCGTCTTTATCAAGGACACGCTTTCAAATTGCCTTTGCCGTCCATGAGTCGCCAACAAATCATGCTTTTCCGATTGCTTCGTCTCATTTTGCTCCTCGCGCTTGTCGTTTCGGCACCGCCGTCATTCGACGCGGCAGCGCAAGGCCTCGGCCAGGCACCTGCCGGGCTGATCGCCGACCAGCAGAAGATCCTGCAGGATTTGACGACCAAGGCCGATAATTTCGAGAAGCAGATCCAGCAGGACGCAGAGGACGATGGCAGCCTCGTCGATATTCGCCTGCAGCTCGAGGAACTGTCGCGGCAATCGCTGAACAGCGCGTTGGCCTTCCGCACACGCCTTGGCGAGATCAACAGCCGCCTTGAGCAGATCGGGCCAGCGCCCGCCGCCGGCCAGCCGCCGGAGCCCGACATCGTCAGCGGCGAACGCCAGGCGCTGGTGTCGGAGAAGGCGGAAATCAACGCGGTGATTTCGCTGGCTCAGTCCTTGTCGATCCGCATCAGCGGGCTGATCGACAAGATCGGCAACATGCGCAGCGAGCTGTTCCGCAATGTGCTCACCAAGCGCTATGTGCTATCCGACGCACTTAGCCCGCTGGTCTTTTCGGACGCCAGGGACGAATTCGGTAATTTCTACAAGGCTGTGTCGTCCTGGCTGAGCTTCGCCTTTAGGTTCAAGTTCCAGGCTATCCTGGCCGCAACCTTCGTGGCGCTCGGGCTGGCGCTGGTGTTGCTGGTCGGCGGCAGGCGCCTGTTCGGGCGTGTGTTCGAAGCAGACCCTTCCAATGAAGACCCGTCCTATCTCAGTCGGTTGTCGGTTGCCTTCTGGTCGACCTTGCTGCCGACGCTCGCGGTCGGCGTGTTCCTGGCCTCCACGGTGTTCTTTTTCAATTATTACAATGTGTTGCGCGGCGACATCGGCCTTTTCCTCAATGCACTGGCGGCCGTCATCGGGGGAGTGTTCTGCGTGAACCGGCTGACCAATGCGGCGCTCGAGCCGAGGCTGCCGAACTGGCGCCTTGTCCCGGTCGAGACAGGTCCGGCACGCTGGCTGGTGCGGCTGACCACCGCCATGGCCGTGGTCATCGGCGTCAATTATTTCCTGTCGGTGATCAACGACAAGATGGGCTCGCCGTTGTCATTGACCATCGCCCGCAGTTTCGGCGCCACCATCATCGTCGGCGTCATCCTGATCCTGATGGCGATGCTGAGGCCGTTCAAGGCGCGTGACGGAAGCTGGCGGCCGTGGCCGGCATGGCTACGCTATACAGCGCTAGCGCTCGGTGTTTTCACCATCGTCGCCGCGCTGCTCGGCTATATCGGCCTTGCCCTGTTCGTCTCGCTGCAGGTCGTCGTTACCGGCACCGCGCTGATCACCGCCTATATCGGCTTCCTGTCGGCGCGGGCGATCGGCGAAGAGGGCGCTTTCGCCAACACCTCCGTCGGGCGCTGGCTGTCGGCCAATTCGAGCTACGAGGACACGGCGCTCGACCAGCTTGGCCTTGTCGTCAGCGTCGCCATCAACCTGATGATCGTGCTGGTGTTCCTGCCGCTGATCCTGCTGATGTGGGGCTTCCAGCCCGGCGATATCCAGGCCTGGGCCTACAAGCTGGCAACCGGGATCAATATCGGCTCGGTGACGATTTCGGTCACCGGCATCCTCTCCGGCATCGTCGTCTTCGTCATAGGCTATTTCCTGACGCGCTGGTTCCAGGGCTGGCTCGACGGTTCGGTGATGGCGCGCGGCAAGGTCGATGCCGGAGTGCGCAACTCGATCCGGCTGGCGGTCGGCTATGCCGGCGTCGCCCTTGCGGCGCTCGTTGGCATATCGGCAGCAGGCATCGACCTGTCCAGTCTAGCGCTGGTCGCCGGCGCTCTCTCCCTCGGTATCGGTTTTGGCCTGCAGAATGTGGTGTCCAATTTCGTCTCCGGACTGATCCTTTTGGCCGAGCGGCCGTTCAAGGTCGGCGACTGGATCGTCGCCGGCGATGTCAGCGGAACCGTCAAGAAGATCAGCGTGCGCGCCACCGAGATCGAGACCTTCCAGCGGCAGTCGGTGATCCTGCCCAATTCGAACCTGATCAACAACGCCGTCGGCAACTGGACGCACCGCAACAAGCTCGGCCGCGTCGACATCAAGATCGGCGTCGCCTATGGCAGTGACGTCAAGCAGGTCCACGCAATCCTGCTGGAGATCGCACGCGGCCATCCTCTGGTGCTGAAGAACCCGGAACCCTTCGTGCTGTTTTCCAATTTCGGCACGGCAGCACTCGAATTCGAAATTCGCGTGTTCCTGGCCGACGTGATGAATGGCAACATCGCGCAGAACGACATCCGTTTTGCCGTCCTCGAAAAATTCAGCGGTGAGCATATCGAGATCCCCTCGACACCGCGCGCCGTCGTCGAGGTCCACAAGCCCAAGGCCTGGCCGACCGATGACGACAAGATCGAGGCCGACTTCGCCGAACAGGAACAGGTGAAGGCCGAAGCCGAGGCGGAGAAGAGGCGACTGGCCAAGTCCCGCAAAACCAAGAAGCCCGATCCGGACTAGGCTCAGGGTCCGTAGGTCCCGATACCGCCGAAAGCCAATTGCGGCATGAATGCGGCATTCAGTTGCGGTTCAGCTTCCATCTCATATAAGCTCCCATGCAAAGGCGAAAATGCCTTGCGAAATGCAACAGAGGCGGTGGGAACACCGATATTGCACCATGTGGAAGTCTCTCGTCGCTGCCGTCGCCCTGGTCGCCGCCATAGGCTCGGCCCATGCCGCGAGCGCGGTCAACAAGGACGCCGAGACCCGCACGCTGGTCGTGACGGAGGGCGGCAGCAAGACCGACCTCGCGCTGGCCGGAGGCGAAACGGTTGAGTTCTGCCCGAACGGCTGTTTCGTCACCTTGCCGAACGGTGACCTCGAAGCCCTGACCGGTTCGGAAACGGTCGAAATCTCGGGTGGCGTCGCCCGCATCAAGTAATTCCGACGGCATGACAGGAAAGGCCGGGCAATTTGCTCGGCCTTTTATCGTTTCCGGTAGCGTTTTTTTAACAATGACGCCGGAAATACCGCCACGGCAGCCGTCTACAACCGGGCGTTTTAACGTTCGATATGCCGTTCCCGGCTATACCAGCTTCAAGACGCCGAAACGCGGCGCGAAACGAGATCCGTTCTGCGGATCATACGCTGGCAGGCAGGACGGACATGGATGCGCGGTCGGACAGGAACGCAATACCGCTTGCGGTCGATCTCGATGGCACGCTGATCGCGACCGACCTGTTGTGGGAAGGGCTGTTCATCCTTCTCAAGAAGAACCCGCTCTATATCTTCCTCGTGCCGTTCTGGGCCGCCGGCGGGCCGGCGCGGCTGAAGCAGGCGATCGCACAGCGGATCGACATCGATCCGGCATTGCTGCCCTATCGCGAGGTGCTGCTTTGCCGCCTCCGCACCGAGCACGCCGAGGGCCGCAAGATCGTGCTGGCGACCGGTACGCCACGCAAATTCGCAGACGCCATCGCTGCCCATCTCGGCATTTTCGACCGGGTGCTGGCTACCGATGGCCTCGCCAATCTTACCTCGGGCAGGAAGCGCGCCTCGCTGATCGCGGCCTATGGCGATGGCGGCTTCGACTACGCGGGCAACAGCCGCCATGACCTTCAGGTCTTCGACGCCGCGCGCAACGCGATTGTCATCGCACCCGATCGCCATGCCGCGCGCTGGCAAGCGGCCCATGGCGCCGAGACGATGCCTGCGCCGAAGCCGAATTTGCGGACTATCGTCAAGATGCTGCGCGTGCATCAGTGGCTGAAGAACTCGCTGATCGCCGTGCCGATGGTGCTCTCGCACGAATACTTCAACACCGACATGATCTGGCAATGCCTGCTGGCATTCGTCTCGTTCAGCGCGGTGGCCTCGGCCATCTACATCCTCAATGATTTCTTCGACCTCGCGCTCGACCGCAAACACCTCACCAAGCGCAACAGGCCGTTCGCCAGCGGTGCGCTGTCGATCCCGTTCGGCCTTGGCGCGATCGCCGTACTTTTGGCGATCGGCATCGGCACCGGGTTGTTCTTGTCGCCCGAATTCCTAGCTGTGCTCGGTGGCTACATGGTCGTCACCACTGCCTATTCGCTGTCGTTCAAGCGCATGCTCTTGGTCGACGTGCTGACGCTCGCCGGCCTCTATACGATCCGTGTCCTGGCCGGGGCGGCGGCGACCGGCGTCGAAGTCTCGTTCTGGCTGCTGGCCTTCTCGATCTTCTTCTTTTTGTCGCTGGCGCTGGTGAAGCGCTTCGTCGAACTGCGCACCACCGCCATCCCGCCTGGCGAGCGCATTGCCGGGCGTGGCTATCGCACCGAAGACCAGGAGATCGTCGCCCAGGCCGGCATGGCCTCGGCCTTCTCCTCGGCGCTGGTGCTGGCGCTCTATATGGACAGTGTCGCGGTGCGCGAGCTTTATCCGCATCCGTGGCTGATCTGGCCGCTGGCGCCGATCGTGCTTTATCTCACCATGCGCGTCTGGATCCTGGCGCGCCGCGACGAGATGCATGACGATCCGGTCGTCTTCATTATCCGCGACTGGCGCAGCCAGATCGTGGTGCTGATCGGTGCGGTGATGCTGGTCCTCGGAGGCTGGTAGGTATGGCCACCGAGCGCTTCCAGAGTTTCGGCCTTGCCACGCCGCCGGCGCCGCGCGCCGTCGGTGCCGATGAGGCGATCGCGCTGCTGAAGGGCGGTCAGGCCAAGCCAGCGTCTTTGCTTGCCTATGGTAATGGCCGCTCCTACGGTGACTCCTGCCAGAACCAGGCCGGCGCGGTCGTCGACATGCGATCGCTAAACCGGATTCGCGCCTTCAACGCCGAAACCGGCGTTCTCGAGGCGGATGCCGGCGTGCTGTTGTCCGACATCATCGCCTATGCTGTCCCTTACGGCTTCTTCCCGGCGGTTGTGCCAGGCACCCAATTCGTCACACTCGGCGGCGCCATCGCCAATGACGTGCATGGCAAGAACCATCACCGGCGCGGCACCTTCGGCTGCCATGTCGAGACCTTCACGCTGCTCACGTCCGACGGAAAGACCCACCGCTGCTCAGCGACAGACAATGCGCGGCTATTTGCGGCGACGATCGGCGGCATGGGGCTGACCGGTCTCATCCTGTCGGCTTCGATCCGGTTGATGCGTGTTCCTTCCCTCGACATCATGGAGAAGGCGATGCCGTTTCGCGACCTTGGCGAATTCTTCGACCTCGCCGAGGCGGCCGATCGGGCCAATGAATATGCGGTCGCCTGGATCGACCAGCTTGCCGGCGGCCGCAACAGCGGTCGCGGGTTGCTGTTGTCAGGCAATCACGCCGAGCACGGCTCGCATGCCGCCTCGCGCGCCGGCGGCAATCTCTCGGTGCCGGTCCAGCCGCCGTTCAATGTGCTCAATCGGCCGTTCCTGACTGCCTTCAACGCCGCCTACAGGTGGAAGAAGGGCCGGGCAACAGTGCCGCGCCAAGTCGGATATCAAGGCTTCTTCTTCCCGCTCGACGGCGTGCGTGACTGGAACCGGCTTTATGGGCCGAAAGGGCTTTTCCAGCACCAGAGCGTGGTGCCGGAAGAGACGGCGCGCGAGGCGGTGCCGGCACTGCTGGCGGCTGCAAGGCAAGCAGGGCAGGGCTCCTTCCTCACTGTGCTGAAACGCTTCGGCTCCATCCGCTCGCCGGCGCTGCTCTCATTCCCGCGCCCCGGCTACACGCTGACGCTGGATTTCCCCAACAGGGGGGCTGCGACGCTCGCCTTGTTGCGGGACCTCGATCGGATCACGGTCGAGGCGGAAGGCGCGGTCAACCCCTACAAGGACGCCCGCATGGGCGCCGACATCTTCGCTTCGTCTTTTCCCAAATGGCCGCGGCTGGAGGCGCTTCGCGATCCTGCCTTCATGTCCGACTTCTGGGCGCGGACGGCAAGGAAGCTGGACACGCGGCGAGGTGCGGTCGAGGCGGCGGAATAGCTAAAATTCGAATAATTCTTGGTTTCCGAATCGTTAAACCCACGATTCACTCAAAACATTCTTGTGGCTTCACGAAATATTTGCGGGTTTGTAATAGGAGGCGTGAAGGGGTGGCTTGGAACACATGAAATACATCGTCTTCATTCTCTTTACGGTCATGACCAATGCTGCTGCACAGCTGATGCTGAAGCAAGGCATGATGTCGCTCGGGCCGATCTCGTTCGAGGGCGTCAATCCGCTCGTCAAGCTGTTGCAGATCGTCTTCAGCCCCTGGGTGTTCTTGGGCCTTTGCACCTTCGTCATATCGATGGCCTCGCACCTCTTTGTGCTGTCCAAGGTCGAGCTCTCCTTCGCCTATCCGTTCCTCAGCCTCGCCTATGTGGCCGTCGCCATCTTCGCCTATTTCGTCTTCCGCGAGGACCTCAATGGCTGGCGCATCGCCGGCATCGCGTTCATCTGCGTCGGAACCGTGCTGATCGCCCAAAGTGGCCGGGATTTGGGCGGGCGAGGGCATGAAGACCAGACTGCTTCCATCACGCCCGACAAGATCCAGGCAAACGAGAGCCTTCGATGAGACATGTGATTTTCGGCGGCGACGGTTTCGTCGGCCGCCATCTTGCCCCGAAGCTTGTGACCGATGGTGAAGAGGTTGTCGTCGCCGACATCGTCAAAAGCGACCTGCCGCATTACCGCAATGTCCGCTTCATCCAATGCGACGTCACCGATCCGGCGTCGGTCGCCGCGGTTGGGCTCAAGGCCGACGACATGGTCTACAATCTGTCGGCCAAGATGCTGTCGCCGATCCAGGTGCGCGCCAAGCGGCACGATTTCTTCTTCCCGGTCAATTTTCATGGCACCGAGCACATCATGCAGGCCATGGACAGAGCCGGCGCACCCAAGCTCGTCCACTACACGACCGACATGATCTACGGCCACACGGTCACCCAGCCGATGACCGAGGAGCACCCGGTCGCGCCGCTCGGCGAATATGGCTGGTCGAAGCAGAAGACCGAGGAGCTGGCGGCCGAATGGCGCAAGCGCGGCATGTCGATCTCGCTGTTTCGCCCGCGCCTGATCATCGGCCCCGGCCGTCTCGGCATCCTGGAAAAACTGTTCAAGCTGATCGACTGGAATCTTCCCGTGCCGATGATCGGTTCGGGCAGGAACCCCTATCAGTTCATCTCGGTGTTCGACTGCGCCGAGGCCGCGCGCGCCGCCTGGAAGGCCGGCGTGCCAAACGAGGCCTATAATCTCGGTTCTCTCAATCCGCCGCCGGTGAAGAAGCTGCTCGGCGATCTGATCAGGCATGCCGGCTCGAAATCGATCCTGATCCCGACACCGGGCTGGGCGGTCAAGCGCACGCTCGACCTGCTCGACCTGATGAACATGCCGATCATGGACCCGGAACAATATCTGATCGCCGACGAGGAGTGCGTGCTCGACGTGTCCAAAGCCGGGCGTCAGCTCGGCTGGGTGCCGCAATATCGCGACGAGGAGATGCTGATCGCCGCGTATAGCGAGTACCTCGCCAAGAAGGCCGGTCACTCAGTCGCCACCAAACATGTGCCCGCCGAATAGCGGCTCGCAAATCAGCTTTCGTTGCGCCCGATCCTGGTCGTGCGTGCAGACAGGAGATTGAAATGACCGTCATGGCCAAGCCCGAACAGACGAACGTGCGCACCATGGTCAGCGCGCCTTCGCTGTCGCCCGCCACCATCGCCAAGCCCGACCTGATCAGCGTCGAGCAGGCCAAGGCGATGGATGTCGCCCGCATGACCGACCTGTTCAAGGCGCATCTCAACCCCGGCCAGCTGCATTTCATGAAGCTGCTCGGCTTTCACAAGATCAAGATCGAGCGCGCCGAAGGCATGTTCTATATCGACCAGAAAGGCCGCAAGATCCTCGATTTCTTCGGCGGTTTCGGTTCGCTGGCCTTCGGCCATAACCATCCGCGCATCCTCGAAGCACGGAAAAAATTCCAGGAGGAGAAGCGCCAGGAAATCGCCATCGCCTTCATGTCGCAATATGCGGCAGCACTGGCGCACAACCTCGCCAAGTGCTCGCCCGGCGATCTCGACATGGTGTTCCTGGGCTCATCCGGCTCGGAGGCGATGGAAGCGGCGGTGAAGCTCGCCGAGCGCGCCGCCGGCCCGAAGCGGCCGAAGATCGCCTATGCCGAGAATTCCTTCCACGGCAAGACCAAGGGTGTGCTCGGCATCACCGACGGCCAACTCTACCGCGCTGACTTCAAGGTAGCGGACAATACGGTGCGCATCCCCTTTGCCGACATCGAGGCCGTCGAGCGCCTGTTCCGTTCCGATCCGGAGGTCGGGGTCATCGTGCTGGAGACCATCCAGGGCGGCGGCGGCATCATCCAGGCGCCTCCCGAATACTGGCAGAAGCTGCGCGCGCTTTGCGACCAGTATGGCGTGCTGTGGGTCGCCGACGAAGTGCAGTGCGGCTATGGCCGCTCGGGCCGCTTCTATGCCTTCGAGCATTACGGCGTCATTCCCGACGTGACGGCGCTGGCCAAGTCGCTTGGCGCTGGCAAGGCGGCGGTCGGCGCGATGATTGCCCGGCGCGAGGTATACATGAAGGCCTATGGCACGCCGAAGACGGCGATGATCCATGCTATGGCCACCTTCGGCGGCATGGGCGAGGCCTGCGTCACCTCGATCGAGGGGCTCAACGTGCTCTATGACGAGGGGCTGATCGACAATGCCGCCGTCACCGGCGACTACCTGCTGCAGCGGCTGCAGGCGCTCAGGGAAAAGTACCCGAAGATCATCAAGGATGTGCGCGGCAAGGGTTTTATGATCGGCCTGGAGTTCCACGACTTCTCGCAGACCTTGCCGATGGTGCTGCGGCCGATCGTCAGCGTGCTCGACGACAAGCTGAAGGGCTCGCTGTCGGGCTTCGTCGGGGCGCTGCTGTTGCGCGACTATGACGTGCTCGTCGCCTTCACCGAATACAACCGCAACGTCATCCGGCTCGAGCCGCCGCTGATCTGCCAGCGTGAGCATGTCGACCGCTTTGTCGATGCCTTCGACAGCCTGCTGTCGCGCGGCATCGTGTCGATCGTCAAGGATTTCGTCAAAAGCCAAGTCCGTTAGAAACGAAGCTCGCTGAGTTCGACAATGCTGACCAGGTCGCCCGCACCGAACAACCTGCTCGACCGGCTCACCGAGGTCGGTCTGGCGTGGGGCGAGGGGACTTATGCGCGGTTGGCGGCACCGATCGGCGCGGCGGCCTTCGCTCTCTACATCCTTTTTACAGCGTTCACCGCCTGGGTGATGCCAGACGCCAACTGGGACATGCTGCCCTATCTCGCCATGTCGGAGGAAGGCACCTATCCCGATGCCCAGGCACTGCACGACTATGCCTACAACACCGTCAAATCAGGCGTCTCAGCTGGCGACTACAAGGCGCTGACCGACGATGGCGGCGGCTTCCGCAGCCACATGACGGAGGATGCCGCCGACTTCCATTCTCTGCTCGGCATGTACCGGATCAAGTTTCTGTATGCCGAGATCCTGTCGACGATGAGCGTGGTGATGTCGCCGGTCGAGGCGATGCGCGTGTTACAGGTGTTCTCCGTGCTGCTGTTTGGCGCGATCGCCCTGATGTGGCTACGCTCCGCAGGGGCATTGGCGTTGGCGCCTATCGTCGGCGCGGTGCTGATCATGGCCGATTTCGGCGATGCGGCGCGGGCCTCGACGCCGGATTTGTTGTGTTCGGCGCTGTTGCTCGGCGGGCTTTACGCCTATGTCCGCGGCCGCGAGGTGGCGACGGCCATCCTGCTCTTCCTCGCCTTCATGGTGCGGCCGGACAACATTGTTTTCCTGGCGATTTTCGCTGTGCTGCTGGTCGCGTTCCGGCAGAGGGCATGGGGCGCGCTGGCCGGCTTTGCCGCGTCCTTCGTCGCTTACTTCGCCATTTCGCACTGGGCCCATCATCCCGGCTGGTGGCCGCATCTGTGGTTCTCCAGCGTCGAGCAGCACTACAATATGGACGGGTTCGAGCCGCCATTCTCGATAGCGGCCTATCTCAGGGCTTTTGCCAGCTCACTGCTGCGCGCCGTCAGCCTGAACAGCTGGGTCGGGGTGTCGGTGCTGGCACTGGCAGGCTGGTACGCGGCCGCCCGCGCCGGCTTCCGCCTCGATCGCCGCGCCGGCATCCTGTTTGCGGCACTGGTACTCGGTGCGCTGGCCAAGTTCACCGTCTTCCCGATCCACGATACGCGGATCTATTTTCCCCATCTGATCCCGCCATTCCTGCTGCTGGCAACGCCGTTCATGGCGCTCCGGGCAGCCGTGGCTCGCGGCCAGCATCGCGCCGCCTTGCAAATCACTCCCGGAGACAAGTCATGAGTTCGCTATCCAGCCTGGCGCGCATTGCCCTGTCGCTTGGTCTTCCCAAGGGCGTTCTCGATCGCGGGCCGTCGCTGCGCGGCACGAAGTTCCTGGCCAAGGCGGCGCTGAAGGCGCGCTTTGGTGGGGCAGGGCGACCGTTCCAGATGGTCAATGTCGGCGCCTGCGACGGGGCGCTGTTCGACGACGTCACGCCGTGGCTGCACCGCATAGCTGGCGCACGCGCCATGCTGGTCGAGCCGATCCCGTACAATCAGAAACGACTGCGCGCCAACTACCCCGACACCAGCCGGTTCATCATCGAGCCGGTGGCGGTGACAAAGGCCAAGGGCACGATCACCGTCCATACGTTCGATGCCGCTGCGCTCGAGGCCGGCACGCTGCCCATCGAGTTCATCGGCTGCTCGTCGGTCACCGACACCAATCTGATGTCGGGCAAGAATGCCTGGGGCGAGGCCGACGCCAACTTCAACAAGTTCGCGCCGCACCTGAAAGACATTGAGGTGCCATCCGAGACCTTGCAGACGCTGCTCGATCGCAACGGCATCACCCATATCGACGCCTTCCTGGTCGATTGCGAGGGTGCCGACTGGATCGTCTTCGAACAGCTCGACCTCAAGCGCTACCGCCCCGGCATGATCAAGGTCGAGGTCGGCGCGCTGCCGGCCGCCGAGATCGGCCAGGTCGTGGTCAAGCTGAAGACCTCCGGCTATCAGGTCGGCTTCCAGGCCGAGGACATCTGGGCCTTCGCCTGAGTTAGCCTCCGCCCCGGAAAGCGAACCGCCCAAGGCGCTCGATAGGAAGCATTCTGCCGTCTGGTCGCTCGGCTTTTTGCCAATGTCGCAAACAGGCTTCAATCGCCCTGCCGCTCCGCCCTATAGTCCGCCCGCTTTATCACTTTGGAGTCGCGGGCAATGGCAGAGTTTCCGAAAAAGGCGAAGGTCGTCATCGTCGGCCTGGGCGGTATTGTCGGCGCATCGATCGCCCATCACCTGATCGAACGCGGCTGGGACGATATTGTCGGCATAGACAAATCAGGCATCCCGACCGACATCGGCTCGACCGCGCACGCCTCCGACTTCTGCTACACGACCAGCCACGATTTCCTGTCGTGCTGGACGACGCTCTATTCCATCGACTTCTACGAGAAGATGGGCCACTACGCGCGCATCGGCGGTCTCGAGGTGGCCCGCGTCGGCGATGACGGCCGCATGGAGGAGATCAAGCGCAAGATCGCCTCGGCAAAGGCGTTTGGCACGCGCGCCCGGCTGATCGAACCGGCCGAGATCAAGGAAAAATTTCCGCTCATCGAGGAAGTGATGGTGCAGGGCGGCCTGTGGGATCCCGATGCCGGTCTCGTCATCCCGCGCTCGCAGACCGTCGCCGGCAAGCTGGTCGACCAGGCGGAAGTCTCCGGCAAGCTGAAATCCTTCGCCAACACGCCGGCCCGGTCGCTTGTCGTCAAGGACGGCCGCATCACCGGGGTGGTGACCGATCGCGGCACCATCGAGGCCGATTATGTCGTGGTCTGCGCCGGCATTTGGGGCCGGCTGATCGCGGAAATGGTCGGCGAGGACCTGCCGGTCATGCCGATCGACCATCCGCTGACCTTCTTCGGCCCGTACAACGAGTTCGCCGGCACCGGCAAGGAGATCGGCTGGCCGCTGCTGCGCGACCAGGGCAACTCCGCCTACATGCGTGACACCGGCGATCCCAAGACCGCCGAGGGCGGGCAGATCGAATGGGGTTATTACGAAGAGACCAATCCGCGCCTTTGCCATCCGCGCGACCTGTTGGAGAAGGACCAGGCGCGTCTGTCGCCTTCGCAGCGCGACCTCGACATGGAGCAGATCCTGGCGCCGCTCGAACGCGCCATGGAACTGACGCCGATCCTCGGCGAACTCGGCTATAACGAGAGCCATTCCTTCAATGGCCTGCTGCAGGTGACGGCGGATGGCGGCCCGTCGATGGGCGAAAGCCAGAAGGTGCGGGGCCTTTGGTATGCCGTCGCCATCTGGGTCAAGGATGGTCCCGGCATGGGCAAGCTCATCGCGGACTGGATGACGGACGGCCGCACCGCGATCGACCATCACGCCATCGACTATGCGCGCTTCTATCCGCACCAGACGAAGGAGCAGTTCATCTGGGATCGCTGCACCGAGACGGCGATGAAGGTCTACAATCCGGCGGTGCATCCGCGCGAACCCTTCTCCAAGGGCCGCAACATCCGGCGCTCGCCGTTCTGGGAACGCGAGAAGGAGCTCGGCGGCTATTTCATGGAGCTGGGCGGCTGGGAGCGCGCTCACGGCTATGCCGCCAACGAGCATCTGCTGGAGAAATACGGCAACCGGGTTCCGGTGCGTGAGAACGAGTGGGACAACCGCCATTTCTGGCGCGTCTCCAACGCCGAACATCTCGCCATGAGCGAGGATTGCGGCATCGTCAACCTGTCGCATTTTGCCATGTACGACATCGAAGGTCCCGACCATGTCGCGCTGCTGGAATGGCTGTGCGCGGCCAAGATTGGCGGCGACAACAACATCGGCAAGGGCATCTACACCCACTTCCTCGACGAGGAAGGCATGGTGCGGGCCGACTTTACCGTCATCCGCATGGCCGACCGCTGTCGTTTGATCGACGGGGCGGACGCCGGCCCGCGCGACTTCCAGTACATGCGCCGCACGGCGCAGGACAAAGGCTTTGATGTCACCATCACCGACGTGACCGAGAAGTATGTCACCATCGGCATCTGGGGTCCGAACGCCCGGGCGACCTTGCAGAAAGTGGTCGAAAATCCTGATGGGTTGTCGCTGGAGAACTTCCCGTTCGCGGCGATCAAGCCGGTCAGGATCGGGGGCAAGGACGTCACTGCTTTCCGCATCTCCTATGTCGGTGAGCAGGGCTGGGAACTGCATATGCGCTACGAGGACGGCCTGGCCGTCTGGGACGCGCTGCGCTCGACCGGCGTCATGCCGTTCGGCGTCGAGACCTATGCCAACACCCGCCGCATGGAAAAGAGCCTGCGCCTGCAAAACGCCGACCTTTTGACCGAGTACAATCTGCTCGAAGCGGATCTCGCTCGTCCGAAGGTCAAGGAGAACGACTTTTGCGGCAAGGCCAGGCATGTCGAGTTCCGTGCCCGCGAGCACCAGCCGGCCATGCTGTGCACGCTGGTCATGACCGACAATATCGATGCGAAAGGCGTTGCCCGCTATCCCGTCGGCACGATGCCGGTGATGGACCCGAAGACCGGCGAGACGCTGGTCGACGACCTCGGCCGGCGATCCTTCACGACCTCGATGGCCTACGGCCCGACTATCGGCAAGAATATCGGTCTTGCCTATCTGCCGTGGGCGTATGCCCAGGAAGGCCGCAAGCTCCATATTGAGTATTTCGGCGAGACATACCCGGTCGAAGTGGCGGCTGTCGGCTACAAGCCGCTCTATGATCCGGAGAACCTCAAGCCGCGCAGTTGAGCGCTGGGCAGGGCGCAAAGGGCATGAAGACAAAAGCCTGGCCGCCGGCCGGGCTTTTCTCTTTTTAAACAGGCTGTTTTCGCTTACCCTTGCGGCATGTCTGCTTTTGCCCGCGCAAGACATTTCCTTTCAGGCTGCGCCGCGTTCGCGCTGACGCTCTGGCTGGCGCCAGTGTCCCTCGCGGATGAGCCTGTCGATGTCGAGCTGGTGCTGGCCGTCGATGTTTCGCTGTCGATGTCTCCGGAAGAGCTCGAGATCCAGCGTCACGGCTACGCAGCCGCCTTGACGCACGACAATGTGCTGCAGGCCATCGCCGATGGTGCCCATGGCAAGATCGCCGTCACCTATGTCGAATGGGCCGGCACCACCTCGCAGCGCGTCATCGTGCCGTGGACGGTGATCGCCAGCCGCACGGATGCGGAGCGCGTGGTTGCGCAATTGTCCGCCCAGCCCCCCAACAGCGCGCGGCGCACTTCGATCTCCGGCGCACTCGAGTTCGGCAACGACCTGTTCGCTGAAAGCGGCTACCAGGGGACGAAGCGGGTCATCGACATTTCCGGCGACGGCCCCAACAACCAGGGCGCGCCGGTCAACCTCACCCGCGACGAACTGATCAAGCAAGGCATCATCATCAACGGTCTGCCGCTGATGACGCGAGGCGGTTTTTCCGGCGCCTACGACGTCAAAAATCTCGATCGCTACTACAGCGACTGCGTCATCGGTGGTCCCGGAGCCTTCATGATCCCGGTCAACGACTGGACGCAGTTTCCCCAAGCCATCCGCCGCAAGCTGGTGCTGGAACTCGCCGGTCCGGCCTCGCCGCAATGGGCGGCGGAAGAAGCCGCGCATCCGCCAGTGATATTGGCGCAGGACAGGTCTGCCACCGACTGCCTGGTCGGCGAGAAAATGTGGCGCAACCGCAGCTGGATGTTCGACAGCCGCTAAGCGGCCGAAGCATTGGCAAAAGGGCCGGACCGCGCTATCCAGCCAGAGGGGTTCGCGGTCAAAACCGAGGAAACATCAGATGAAACGTCTAGCCATCCTGACTGCTGTCGCGTCCGTGCTTTTTGCCGACGTCGCCAGCGCCCAATACAATGACGAGCCCGCCTGCATGATGTTCGAGCACGCGAATTTTCGCGGGCGATCCATCGGTATGGGGCCCGACGATTCCGTAAACTTTCGTGGCGGCCAGTTCTGGAACGACCGTGTGTCGTCGGTGATCGTGCGCCGGGGTTGCACGCTCGTTGCCTATGAGGATTCCCGGATGGGCGGCCGTTCCATCGAGATCAGGCGCAGGATCCGCGACTTTGGTGGCAGCGACTGGAACGACCGCATCTCCTCGGCGGAGTGCTATTGCAACGACTACTGAAGGCCATGTTAGGTTTCTGGCAGCCCGCACCCGTTTCGGGGACGGGCCGCCGATCGAGCTGCCTTCGTCACCGGGCCTGCCGGGTGCCTCACCAAGCTGTCCATTGACAAGCCGATTGGCGTCTGTGAGACAATTCCTCAGCGAAAACAAAAGGGGAACTGACATGACCAGGATCGCCGTTCTTACCGCAACTCTGACACTTGCCGTCGGCTTGTCCGCACCGGCGACGGCCGCCACTTCAGTCACCATCGGCATCAGCGGCTGGACCGGCTTCGCGCCGCTGACGCTTGCCAAGCAGGCGGGCATCTTCGAGAAGCACGGCCTCGACGTGACCTTGAAGAAGGTGCCGCAAGCGAGCCGGCCGCTCGCCATCGCCAGCGGCGACCTGCAATGCGCGGCCACCACGGTCGAGACCTGGCTGGTGTGGAACGCCAGTGGCGTCACCACCAAGCAGATCTTCCAGCTCGACAAATCCTACGGCGCCGACGGCATCGTCGCGCGCAACGACATCAAGACGGTCGCTGACCTCAAGGGCAAGAGCGTCGCGTCCTCGGCGCCGGGCACGTCGCCCTATTTCATGCTCGCCTGGGTGCTGAACAAGGCTGGCATGTCGACCAAGGACGTCACCGTCGTCAATCTGGAACCGGACGCGGCGGCGCAGGCCTTCCTCGCCGGGCAGAATGATGCCGCCGTCACCTATGAGCCGTTCATCTCGGCGGTGCGCGACAAGTCCGACCAGGGCCATATCCTGGCGACGACGCTCGACTATCCGATGGTGCTCGACACGGTCGGCTGCACGCCCGAATTCCTCAAGGCCAATCCGGATGCCGCCAAGGCGCTGGCCGACAGCTATTTCGACGCGCTCGACCTGATTAAGAACGATCCGCAGAAATCCTATGAGATCATGGGTGCCGACGTGAAGCAGTCGGCCAAGGAGTTCGAGGATTCGGCGAAGTACCTGAAATGGGCCGACCGGGCGGAGAACAAGCAGTTCTTCACCAAGGAATTCCAGGACTTTTCCAAGACCGCCGGCGAACTGCTGCTGCAGATGGGGCTGATCAAAGAAGCGCCCGACGTCACCACGCTGGCCGATACCAGCGCGGTGTCGAACTGACAGTCCGGCCTTTGACCATCATGCGGCGGCGCCTCGCGCCGTCGCCTTCTCCTGGACACAGTGACGATTTGAAGATGGGGACGATTTGACAATGCGCCCCTTGCATCCAGTCTCGCCGGGCATCCGAACCGTGCTCGGCATTTCCTTCTTCGTGCTGTTCGTCGCCTTCTGGGCGTGGATCACGCTCGGTGGCCACGTCAACCGCATCTTCCTCGCCGATCCGCTGTCGATGCTGCGGGATGGCTGGCGGCTGCTGGTCGAGGACCGTTTCTGGCTCGATATATTGATCACCATCTGGCGCGTTTTCGGCGGCTTCCTGCTGGCGTCGGTCGTCGCGGTGCCGCTCGGCATCGCTATGGGCGCCTGGAAGCCGGTGGAAGCGTTTCTGGAGCCATTCGTCTCCTTCGCCCGCTACCTGCCGGCCTCGGCCTTCATCCCGCTGCTCATTTTGTGGGCGGGCATCGGCGAACTGGAAAAGCTGCTCGTCATCTTCGTCGGCTCGGTGTTCCAGATCATCCTGATCATCGCGGTCAAGGTCGGCAGTACAAGACGCGACCTGGTTGAGGCTGCCTATACGCTGGGCTCCACCAACAACGGCATCGTCAGACGGGTGATCATGCCGGCCAACGCGCCCGAGATCGCCGAGACGTTGCGGCTGGTGCTCGGCTGGGCCTGGACCTATGTCATCGTCGCCGAGCTGATCGGCTCGTCATCCGGCATCGGCTACATGATCATCAACAGCCAGTCGCGGCTGGCGACGGGACAGATCATCTTCGGCATCATCGTCATCGGGCTGATCGGGCTGTTGTCCGATTTTGCCTTCAAGGCCTTCAATCGCTGGCTCTTTCCATGGAGCCTGGCGTGAGCAAGCTCCTCATCGAAGGCGTCTCGCGCACTTTCGCCGGCGTGCGCGGCGGAGAGCCGGTCAAGGCCTTGATGCCGATCGACCTGGCGGTCGCCGCCAACGACTTCATCACCATCCTCGGACCATCCGGCTGCGGGAAGTCGACATTGCTCAGGATCGTCGCCGGCCTGGAAGCGCCAAGCGAAGGCCGTGTGCTGCTCGACGGCAAGGCGGTGACCCGGCCAGGTCCGGACCGCGGCATGGTCTTCCAGTCCTACACGCTGTTTCCCTGGCTGACGGTCGCCGAAAACATCGCCTTCGGCCTGCGCGAACGCGGCTTGCCCGAAAAAGAGCGGGACGAGATAGTCGCTTCCTATGTCGACCTTGTCGGGCTGAAGGGGTTCGAGAACCACTGGCCGAAGCAGCTCTCGGGTGGCATGCAGCAGCGTACGGCGATTGCCCGGGCGCTGGCGAACGATCCGGAGATCCTTTTGCTCGACGAGCCGTTCGGCGCGCTCGACAACCAGACCCGCGGTCTGATGCAGGAGCTGCTCCTCGGCATCTGGGAACGGCGCAAGAAGACGGTGCTGTTCGTCACCCACGACATCGAGGAAGCCATCTTCATGGCCTCGCGCGTGATCGTGATGACGGCGCGGCCCGGCCGCATCAAGTCGGATGTCGCCATCGACCTGCCGCATCCACGCCACTACACGCTGAAGACCAGCCCGGAATTCTCGGCGCTGAAGGCGCGGCTGACCGAGGACATCCGCGTCGAAGCAATGCGCACGGTGCAGGCGCAGCCGGCGTAAGCTTCCTAAATCTATCGGATCAGGCCGCCAGCAGCTGCTTGCGGTCGACGCGCTCCTGCTGCGGCGAGCGGGCGTAGAGCTCGCGGTAGCATTTCGAGAAATGCGAGGCCGAGACGAAGCCGCAGGCGACCGCCACCTCGACCACCGGCATCGACGACTGGATCAGCAGGTGCCGGGCGCGGTCGAGCCGGATTTCCAGATAGTAGCGGGCAGGGGAGCGGCCCATCTCGGTGCGGAACAGCCGTTCGATCTGACGCCGCGACAGGTCGACATGGTCGGCGATCTCGATCAGCGACAGCGGCTCGGACAAGTTTGCCTCCATCAGTTCGATGATGGTCAGCACTTTCGAGTTCTGGACGCCAAGGCGGGCGCGCAGCGGCAGGCGCTGGCGGTCGGTCGGGCTGCGCACGCGGTCGGTCAGCACCTGCTCGCAGACGCGGTTGACGAGATTTTCGTCGAAGTCGTCGCCGATCAGCTTCAGCATCATGTCGAGCGCGGCGGTGCCGCCGGCGCAGGTGTAGATGTTCTGGTCGATCTCGAAGAGGTCAGCAAAGACATTGGCCTTCGGGAACGCCTCGGAAAAGCCCGGCAGGTTCTCCCAGTGGATGGCGCAGCGCTTGTTGGACAACAGGCCGGCGGCGGCGAGGATATGCGCGCCGGTGCACAGGCCGCCGACGGCGACGCCGCGATTGTATTCCTCGCGCAGCCAGGCGAAGGCGGACTTGTTCTGGTAACGCTCGACATTGATGCCGCTGCAGACTATGGCCATGTTCGGCCGGTCGGGGCCTGCCATCTTCTTGCGTTCATCCTCAAGCGAGGTGTTGACCGCGCATTCGACCCCGTTCGAGGCACGCACCGGCTTGCCGTCGATACTGGCAAGGCGCCAGCAATAGGCCTCGTAGCCAAGCATGCGATTGGCCGAGCGCAGCGGGTCGAGCGCGGTCGCAAAAGCGATCATGGTGAAATCGGGAACAAGGAAGAATACAAACGATCGCTTGATCGGATGCTTTACGGCGTTCAAGGGAACCTCACGCAGCCATGGCGCGAACAGGATGTCGCGAATAGCATAGCGACATCAGGAAAAACCATTCTTGTCAATCGGCTATGCCGCTACGACAAGATTAAATTTGCGACATGGGTCGCAAATGGGCAAACGGCATGCCGCGAGCCCTGGAAGTGGCACCAACTGTTCAAGCGAGAGGCAGCGTACGGCCTGCGGGCAGAACAAAAACGCCGCCTTGGCTGGAGCCAGGCGGCGTTACAGTTTTAAAGCAGCGGCAGGGATGCGCTGCCGGGAAAATCTTCAGGCGACGAAGCCGAGGCGCGCCGCATTCATGGCACCGGTCTGGCCGGGCATGGTGTTGGCGAGGCGCTGACGCTCAAGAGCGGTGGTCAGGTTCATTTCGCGGCGGACGAAGAGGCGTGCAAAAAGCTTCATGATCATCTCCATTTGTTGCTCAGACGGGTCGCCTTCGCTTGATGGAGTGGGGCAGCTCGTTTGCTGCAGCTGATATAGGCTTGTGTAAGCAGAAACTAAATCGCAAAAGCGAAGCGCTTGATATGAAATGCGACATCGATTGCGACAAATTTGGGCAAGGCGCACGAAATTTGCGATTATTTACAAGGCATTAATTGGAAGCAGGAGCTGCTATGCGGCTTTCTCATATGCGTCATGTGTTGGCGGCATGGCTCCGAAAATCATTTGAATACAAATAAAACAGAGAAGGCCTGCCGGGCTTGTTCGCGCGGCAGGCCTTCAGCACTTGGTACACACGATCTACTTTGCTCCAGCCCAGGATCCGACGCCATTGCGTGAACTGGTCTTGGTGTCGGAAACCTCAGGCCAGCCGATATCCTTCTGCAGTTCGATCGGCAGGGAGCGGATGGCGCGTTCGGTCTGGTAGCGGGCGCGGGCCGCGCTGAATTCGGTCGCGATGCGACCAAGGGACGACAGGATAGACATTTCATTCTCCTTTGGTGCCGGGCAGGGATGCCAGGCAGCGTGTTGGTTACCTCGGGTTTGTTTCAGCTTCATTTCGTGTCGATTGCAGGTTTGTGTCGTGGTCGTTTCATGGCTGCTTGTGGCAGCAACCTGCTTCGATGGAGTTGACTATCCTCCCAATCTAATGTTCAATCAAACGAAATGGAATGATGCTTTGTATCAGAAAAATTGAAGGTCGATTCCCATGAACGCCCCGCTCAATCATCCACTGCCACTGCTTGATCTCGACGTCTTGCGCACTTTCGTGGCGATTGCCGAGACCGGCAGCTTCACCACCGCCGCGAACGCCGTGTTTCGCACGCCGTCGGCCGTCTCCATGCAGATCAAGAAGCTGGAGGACATTCTCGGCCGCTCGGTGTTCGCGCGTGACGCCCGCTCAGTGTCGCTGACCACGGACGGCGAAATGCTGCTCGGCTATGCCCGCCGGCTGCTGTCGATCAACCGCGAGGTGGTGTCGAAGTTCATCATTCCCGAGATTGTCGGTGTGGTGCGGCTTGGTTCGCCGGACGATTACGGCGAGCGCGTGCTGCCGCATGTGCTGAAGCGTTTTGCGCAGTCGCATCCGTCGATCGCCGTCGACGTCACCATCGACCAGAGCAGCAATCTGCGCCGGCGCATGGACGACCGGGCGCTCGACATCACGCTCTTGACCAATTCCTACAAGACCAGCGCGCTCGGCGCCGAGGTGCTGCTGACCGAGCCGATCGTCTGGGCCGGCGCCAAGGGCGGTTGCGCGCATCTGCGCGAGCCCTTGCCGGTGTCGCTGTGGGAAGAGGGCTGCGCCTGGCGCGCCGGAGCGCTCGATGCGCTTGGCCGCGAAGGCCGCAATTACCGCATCGCCTATATGAGCGCGCACACGGCCGGCCAGCGTGCCGCGATCATGTCCGATCTCGCAGTGGCGCCGCTGCCGAAGTCGTTCCTTGGCAACGACATGGTCGAACTCTGCCCGAAGGACGGCATGCCCGACATCGGCACCTACAATCTGGCGATGGTGGTGGCGCCGGACGCCAGCGCGCCGGTCAAGGCAGTCGCCGACCACATCCGCGCGACCTTCGAAGTGTTCCGGGAAACCGGCAAGTTCTGATCCGCCAGTAGGGGCCGATCCAGAAGAGAGCGCTACTCCGCCGCTTCGGCGGAGGGCGCTTCGAGCCTTGTCCTCGTGTCTTGCCTGATCGGCGAGGGGCTCTCGCTGAGAAAAGCGACGATGTGCTGCCGCGCGCGGCGTGCTTCCGGCATGTCGATCAAGGGCCAGACGTGGAACATGCCTTCCTCGTGGACGACATCGACCTCGACGCCGGCGGCACGCGCCTTTTCGGCGAAGATCAGATTGTCGGGGGTCAGAAGATCGCGCGAGCCGGTCAACAGCAGCGTTTTCGGCAGCACCGACAGATCGCCGTAGAGCGGGCTGATGTGCCAGTCGCTGCGGTCGATGCCGGCACTGTACATCCGGATCGCTTCCAGGCCGCCGGGAATGCCGAGCCACGGGTCGTTGCGTTCGGCCTCGAAGAGTTTTGGGTTCGAAAGCGACATATCGAGGCCGGGTGAAATCAGCACATGGCGTGACGGCAGCGGCAAGGCCTGTTCCGCAGCCATCATGGTCAGCACGACGGCCATGTTGCCGCCGGCGGAATCGCCCATGAACACGATGTCTTCGGCCTCCGTCTCGTCGAGCATCTGGCGGTAGACGCCGCCGACCATGCCGAACATGGCGTGGAAATCGTGTTCGGGGGCGATGGGATAGATCGGCACCGTGATGCCGTAGCCGAGCCGATCCGCCATGTCGGCGATCAGATGCCAATGATAGGGCGTGATTTCAAAGACATAGGCGCCGCCGTGCAAGTAGAGAATCCGCTTTCGCTCGCCGTCTCTGGGGGCGATTTCGTAGACCGGAAAGCCGTCCACGGTGTGTGTCCCGATGTCGAAACGTTGGTGCAGTGAGGCAGGGGGCCGGTGGTTCTCGGTCTTGCGCGCGGCCGCGATCCAGCGCTGCAGGTTTTCCGGGCTGGCGAACGCCTGCTTGCGGCTGTGCCGCAGGACGAAGGACACGACATGGCTTTTCAAACTTGGCATGCGGATACACGGACTTCGGCCAAAGCCGACTAAGAGAACCCCCACTATCCCGGAAGATCGTGCCGTGGCCGAAAATGTCAAGATTTACGCTGTGTCTACACGCTGGTGTGATCCGCGCCGCAGTAATCAGCGACGCGGCGAGAGTGCGGCACGCAGCCGCTTGCTGGTGGTCGCCGGGGACATGCGAGATCCCCGGCGCCTGCCGAGCAGTTCGCATTTGTCGGCGAAGGTCATCAGCGCGCAGCGCTCCAGATAGCGCTGGTGAGGGACGCCTTTTCGCTGGACCGCGGCGACACCGGCCAGCCGATATCCTTCTGGATCTCAGGCGGCAGGCTGTTCAGCAGGCGCCGTGCCTTGCTGCGGTCATGGGCATTCTTGATGGCCGCACCATAGCGGCCCAGGCTTTCGAGCATCGACATTTTTTGTCTCCCCTTGGACCGTGCTGCGGCTGATTCTGCCTGCCGTTCGATGCCGGTTAAATGCGCCGTCCATGTATCTGGCGGATTTCACGAAAACAGTGTTTTGGTTTCCGGATCGGTTGATCCGGAAACATTTGCATGCAAATGAGTTTGGGAAGACGGCGGCCCGAGCGCGGCCGCTTATTCCCGCCCGCGCCGGGCGGCGTGGCCTTCGCGCGAACGCCGGCGCGGGGTGGCATCGCCGGCGACGCCATCCTCGCTGACCGTCTTGCGCGGCGGCAGTTTCACCGCCGCTGACAGTTTCGGGAACGGATCGACCTTGTTGGGCAACGCCATGGCGTAGACGAAATGCTCCTGGAATTTCGGTTCCAGCGCCGTCTCGATCTTCTCGATCTTGCTGACCGTGTCCTCGATCTCGCGGCGATAGCCGCGATTGAGCAGCGCCATGCGCGCACCGGCACCGGCGGCATTGCCGACCGCCGAAACCTTGTCGAGGTCGCAATCCGGGATCAGGCCGAGCACCATGGCGTATTTCGGATCGATGAAGGAGCCGAAGGCGCCGGCGAAGTGGATGCGATCGACATGGTCGGTGTTCTGCTTTTCCATCAACAGCTTGGTGCCGGCATAGAGCGCCGCCTTGGCGAGCTGAATGGCGCGCACGTCGGTCTGGGTGATGGTGATCTTCGGCCCATCTTCGTTCAATGCGGCGGACCCTTCCTTCAGCACGTAGGAGAAGGTGCGGCCGTTGGCGGTGACGCGCGGAGAGCGGGCCGAAAGTGCGCCGTCGATGACGCCGTCCTCGGAGATGATGCCGGCGAGATACATCTCGGCCACCACTTCGATGATGCCGGAGCCGCAGATACCGGTGACGCCAGTCGCCTGGACGCTGTCGAGGAAGCCCGGCTCGTCGGACCACAGCTCCGAGCCGATGACGCGGTATTTTGGCTCCAGCGTGTCGGGATCGATGCGCACGCGCTCGATGGCGCCTGGGGCGGCGCGCTGGCCGCCAGAGATTTCGGCACCCTCGAAGGCCGGGCCAGTCGGAGATGAAGCAGCCACGACCCGCGCACGGTGGCCAAGCACGATCTCGGCATTGGTGCCGACATCGACGATAAGCATCATCTCGTCTTGGCGGTGCGGGCCTTCAGACAGCGTCACCGCCGCCGCGTCCGCACCGACATGGCCGGCGATGCAAGGCAGCATATAGAGCCGTGCGCCCTGGTTGAGCTTCAGGCCGATATCGGATGCCTTGATGTGCACCGCGCCCGAAACGGCGAGCGCGAAGGGGGCGCCGCCAAGCTCGGTCGGATCGATGCCGAGGAACAGATGGTGCATGATCGGATTGCCGACGAAGACGGAGTCCAGGATGTCGTTGCGCTGCACATTGCCTTCAGCGCAGACCTTGTCGACCAGACCCGAGATCGCCTCACGCACGGCGACTGTCATGCCTTCGCGGCCGTCCGGATTCATCATCACATAGGAGACGCGGCTCATCAGATCCTCGCCAAAGCGTATCTGCGGGTTCGACGTGCCCGACGAGGCGGCCACGCGGCCCGACAGCAGCGACACCAGATGCATGGCGATGGTGGTCGAGCCGATATCGCAGGCGAGCCCATAGGCTTCGTTCTTGAGGCCAGGCCACAACGCCACGACGCGCGCGGTCTCGCTGTCGGCATCCTTGTAGATGGCGGCGGTCGCGGTCCAGTTGCCCTTGCGCAGGATGCCTTGCACTTGCGGCAGCAGATAGAAATCGAAATCGAGGCTTTTCAGGCCCCAGTCGTGCATCAGCGCGATCTTCAGGCGGTCGAGATCGCCGAGCGGCTTGTGCATGTCGGGTTCTTCGATCTCGACATAACACATGCGGATCGCCGCATCGCGGGCGATGACCCTGGTGTCGGCGTCCTTGCGGATGGTCTGCGCGTTGATGACGGTGTCCTGCGGCACGTCGATGACGAGGTCGCCAAGGATCTGCGCCGAGCAGGAGAGACGGCGCCGTTCGGGCAGGCCACGGACGCGCTCATAGCGCTCTTCCTTGGCGCCCTTGGGCGTGATGTGGTCGTTGGAGGAAACGATCTTGTGCTTGGCGAAATTGCCTTCCTGCACTTCGATCTGGCAGCGCCCACAGGTGGCGCGTCCGCCGCACACACTTTCGACATAGACGCCAAGCTGGCGCGCGGCATCGAGCACCGGGGTGCCGACAGGAAACCGCCCGCGCTTGCCCGACGGCATGAACAGCACGAGCGGGTCGGTGATGTTGGCAGGTGAATTCACGATTGCGCGCTTATCCTCGGCCCATGCGGGCTTCACGGCCGCCACGGCGGCGGCCGCCATTGCTGGCGCCGTCGCCCGGCGCATTGACCTGCGTCGGGGCGGCAACGGCCTGGCCGCCTTCGGCCGGCTTGTAGTCCTTGTAGGTGCGGATCCAGTTGGTGCAGTTCTCGTCGGTGCCGTTCAGCACATTGGCGCCGCGCACGG
Source organism: Mesorhizobium sp. Root695 (assembly GCF_001428185.1). NCBI lineage: Bacteria > Pseudomonadati > Pseudomonadota > Alphaproteobacteria > Hyphomicrobiales > Phyllobacteriaceae > Mesorhizobium > Mesorhizobium sp. Root695. The sequence continues at coordinate 327,559 of NZ_LMHO01000003.1, forward strand.
CTTCCATCTCCTGCGGGCGCACCGGGTTCATGATGGCTGATGTCATGCCGGCGCCGATCACCATCGGGATGAAGGCGGCGTTGATGCCGTGGCGATGCGGCAGGCCGAACGAGATGTTGGACAGGCCGCAGGTGGTGTTGACCTTGAGCTCTTCACGCAGGCGGCGCAACAGCGCGAACACTTGGCGGCCGGCGTCGCCCAGCGCGCCGATCGGCATCACCAAGGGATCGACAACGACGTCATGCGCGGGAATGCCGAAATCGGCGCAGCGCTGCACGATCTTCTTGGCGACGGCGAAGCGCACGTCCGGATCCATCGAAATGCCGGTCTCGTCGTTGGAGATGGCGACGACGGGCACGTTGTATTTCTTGACCAGCGGCAGGATGGCCTCGAGCTTTTCTTCCTCGCCGGTGACGGAGTTGACCAGCGGGCGGCCCTTGGCGACCTTGAGAGCTGCTTCGATCGCGGCGGTCACGGAACTGTCGATCGACAGCGGCAGGTCGACCAGGCCCTGCACGATCTCCAGCGTCTGCACCAAAAGGCCAGGTTCGGTCTCGTTCGGGTTGACCGAAGTGACACCGGCATTGACGTCGAGCATGGTGGCGCCACAGGCTGCCTGCTCGAGCGCGTCCCGGATGACGGTCTCGAAATTGCCCGCGATCATCTCGGCGGCCAGCTTCTTGCGGCCGGTCGGGTTGATGCGTTCACCGATCACGCAGAACGGCTGGTCGAAGCCGATGATGATTTCTCGTGTCGCCGAGGCGACGATGGTACGGGTCATGAAGTCTCTCCGCCGTGATATAAAGATCTCTTTATATCGTTGTCTGTTTTCGTTCAAGCGAATGGGTGGCCGTCCGCGCCGTCAGTGCGCGGTCTTCACCATGTCCACCTGCGTTTCGGTAATGTCGTCGTGCAAGATGCTTTCGAGCCGGTCGGCGACCATCTGGTCGTCGCGACGGATCTCGCGTTTCCATGGCTGGCGGCCCTTCAGCACGCCCGATTCATCGACGATCTCCGCGACATATTCCTCCTGCCGATAGGCCATCACATGGACGCCGGAAACGCCGGATATTTCCTTCACCTCGTTGATGATGTCGATGCAGAGCTGCTTGCCTTCCTTCTTCTGGTCCTGGGCGCCTTCCAGTCGCTTGATGATCGAATCGGGAATATGGATGCCCGGCACGTTCGAGCGGATCCACTTGGCCGTCTTGGCCGAGGCGAGCGGCCCGACGCCAACCAGGATGAAGCATTTTTCGGTGTAGCCGAGGTCGCGGACCTTTTGCATGTAGGTGCGGAACATCGGCACGTCGAAGCAATACTGGCTCTGCACGAATTGCGCGCCGGAGGCGATCTTCTTGCCCAGCCGATGCGGACGGAAGTCGATCGGCGGCGCGAACGGATTGATCGCAGCACCCAGGAACAGCTGCGGCGGCGTCGTCAGCTTGCGGCCGGACAGGAACTTGCCGTTGTCGCGCATGATGCGGCAGGTCTCCAGCAACGACATGCAGTCGAGGTCGAACACCGGCTTGGCGCCTGGCTGGTCGCCAGCCTGCACGCCGTCGCCCGTGAGGCACAGCATGTTGGCGACACCCATCGCAGCCCCGCCAAGCACGTCGCCCTGGATGGCGATGCGGTTCTTGTCGCGGCAGGCGATCTGCATGATCGGCGCATAGCCCATGCGGGTCAAAAGCGCGCAGATGCCGACCGACGACATGTGGCAGTTGGCGCCCGACGCATCGACGGCGTTGATGGCGTCGACCCAGCCGTCGAAGATTTTCGCCCTGTTATAGACGTCTTCCGGATCGGCGCTGTCGGGTGGATTGAGCTCCGTCGTCACCGCGAACTCGCCGCGCCGAAGGACGCGCTCCAGCCGGCCGCGCGAGGTGTGGCCGGGCAGGGGGGCGAGCGGCAGGTGGATGCCGTCCGGGTTCTCGTCGCGCTGGCGTCCGATCATGCCGGTGCCCCGGTGTTTGCCGCCCCATTCTTGGCGGCAGCGGCGGCTTCGCGCGCGGCGGCCGCCTGCGCGGTCACCCGCAGCCAGGCCGAGGTTTCGCGAAGCGACTGGTCGACCGGCTTCTGCACCGTCAGGATACTGTCGCCGTGGACCATGTTCTGCGAGCCTTCCCAGGCCTTGACCCAGACGCAGGGCATATCGGGTTCGACCTCGCAATTGCCGTTGGCGCGGACGCCGCCGCAGGGGCCGTTGCGCAATTGCTTGGGGCAGTTCATCGGGCACGACATGCCGGTCGACGACAATATGCACTGGCCGCACATGCGGCAGTCGAACATGAAGCCCTTGACGCGCTTCTCGACAAATTTGATCGGCCCTTCGATGCGGCCGTAACCTATGCCCTTCCACAGGGGATGAAGGAGCAGAAACATGTCGGCGAATTTGGCATAGAACCATTCGAGCAGGCGCGAATGCCTGACCGACCAAAGCCGGACCGCGAAAGAACGCTGCACGCGCCGCTGCGGCGATACGTCGGCCGGCTTGTAGTCGGATTTCGGCGCTGCCTTCTTGACCAGAGTGGCCTGGGTAACCGCCGGGGTGGTTTCAGACATTTTCTTTGCCGCCCGCCTTGACCAGAGCGACCAGCCGCTCGCGGTCGTATTTGGTGTCGATGTCGCTGAATGCCTTCTCGACTTCGGCTTCGAGGTCATCGCCGACCGGTATGGGATCAGCCTTGCGCCATTCGGCCAAATAGTCGTCGGTGCCGCCGGCGCCGGTGCGCATGGCGCACATGTCGATCGCCTCGGTGAAGCGCAGCGGCAGTTCGCGCTTGGCGTTCTGCCGGCCCTTCTTGACGATGATTTGGGCAGGGATGTCGCGCCAGTAGACGACGATCAGATCGGCCATGAATTCTCACTCCTCGATATCGGAGCATTGCCGGAAGCGCAGGTGGGCCGCTTGTTATGGGACGACGCGCGCGCATTCAAAAGCGACGCATTTGGATGTCGTAAAATGAAAGGTGGGTTTATTCGTTTGCGGCGTGTGTCGATGGCCCAGTCGACGCATCCGAAAAGCCGGCGCGCGGCATGTTGTTCCGGACGAAGGACGCGCTACCAGATGCCGGTTTTCAGGCCTGTCCAGAGGTAGAACCAGATCGTCGGGTGGTACCATTGTTGCGATGGCAGGCCCGGGTCGACGGTAGTGAGTTTTCCGGCCAGCACGTCGCCGACCGCCTCGACGCAAATGTCGCGCGAGAACGCGGCCTGGCGAAGTGCATAGCTGGAAATGGTGTCGCCGCGTTTTGGCTGACCCCGTACCTGTTTCAGCACGGCGCCCGTATCGACGCCGGCATCGACCAGATGAACGGTGGTGCCGAAATTCTGCGGATCGCCTGATGTCAGCGCCCAGTAGCCGCCATTCATACCGCGGTATTTCGGCGTGATGCCGGCGTGATAGTTGAGCACCGGGCAAGGCATCCTGGCCAACATGTCCTTCGACAACAGCCTGCAGCCGTTAAGCAGGACAACGCCAGGCTGGAGCTTCTCGATCGCCGCGAGGCACTCCGGCCCGTTGGCGGAAGCAACATGGATGATCTCCTGGCCTCGCCGCGGCTCGATCTCGAGCTTCTCCTCGGCTATCAGCCGAGCGGCATGGCCGGCGAGGAGCCGCTTGCCCAGTCTGCTCAGCACCATGGTGCCGAGCTGGCCGATGGCGGAGATCCAGCCCTGGCGGCGAGCGCGGCCACGCAGCAATTGCTTTTTGGATTCAGGCGTTTCGAGGACGACGCTGACAGGGCCGACGCGGTCGGCGATCGCGTTGACGATAGCCCAGACATGCGGGCCGCCTCCGGTGACGATCACGATCGGTCGCGGACTGGATTGCGACGCTGCCATGGATCTCTCCCCCTCCAAGCGACCCGTGCTCGACAATGGGCGGGATGCTAGAACGTCCGGGTTAATCCTTGGTGATCAGCTCTTCGATACACGGTCAGCGCTTGAATTCGATGATATCGAGCTTCGATTCGTAATAGGGTGCCGGGAATTCAATGCGCCATTCCTTGGCGCTGTTGCGGAAGGCATAGCCGACCTGGTCGGTCTGCGGGCCGCTGCCATAGGGCTTTGCCGGATCGCTGTTGACATAGAAGGAGCCGAGATAGATCGAGCGTTTCTCGCCATCGTCGAAGAAACGGCCCTTGGTGCGCTGCGAGCCGCTGATCTTTTCCAGCCGCCAGCCAGAACCGTCATCGGTCACCTTGCACTTGAACCAGCCATAGATGACGAGCGGCAAAGGTCCCCCGGCCTTGATGGTGCGGCACCGCCAGTTGCCGGTCAGGTCCTCGTCGGAAAAGGCCACCAGCGGCTTTGTCAGCAAGGCATCGAGTTGCCTGACCTCGGCGGGGTCGCCGGCTTTCGCTTCGGCCAGCGCTGCCTTGCGGGTCTCGCCATATTTGTCGAGCCGCGCCTTGTCGGCGGCGGTGATCAGTGTCTGCACCTCGCCATCGGCGAGTGCGGGGAGAGTGCAGCAGAGCAGGCCGACAAGGGCGAGCAGAGGGCGAAGTGTCATCGGAGGCCTCCCGGTTGATGTCTGGCGCAGCGCCGCTGCCATCTGGTGCATAGTTTATCGGGTCGCTGGCGCCTGTCATCCGTGCTTAACAGCGTCACGGTCAAAAATCATGGTGTGACGAATGCGAATCTTGCTCACGGGATCGTCGGGTTGGCTGGGCAGCGCGCTGGCGCCGCGTCTGCGCGCACTTGGGCACGATGTCACCGGGATCGATCCCGTTCCATCGGCGCAAACGCAGATGATCGGCTCGATTGCCGACCGCGACCTTGTCATGCGCACCGTCCGCGACAACCGGATCGAGGCGATCATCCATAGCGGCGCGCTGCACAAGCCCAACATCGAGAACCGCGCCAACAGCGATTTCGTTGCCACCAACGTGCAAGGCACGCTGAACCTGCTCGACGCGGCGGTGGCGGCCTGCGTGCAGCGCTTCGTCTTCACCTCGACGACCTCGCTGATGATTTCGCAAGCGATACGCGACGGGTTCAGCGGTGGTGCTCGGAAAGCGGCATGGCTGACGGAGGCGATGTCGCCCGAGCCGCGCAACATCTATGGCGTCACCAAGCTTTCGGCTGAGCATCTGTGCCGCCTCTATCATATCCAGCACGGGTTGCCGGTGATGGTGCTGCGCACGGCCCGCTTCTTTCCCGAAGCCGACGACATGGCGCATGCGATCGAACAGTCGGATGCCAATACCAAGGCGAACGAATTGCTATTTCGGCGCTTGACGGTGGAAGATGCGGCGGAGGCTCATGTCGCAGCCTTGGAGAAGGCGCCGCAACTGGGATTTGACATTTTCATCGTCTCGGCGCTGACACCTTTCCGGCCCGATGATAGCGCGGCGCTGATCGCCGACGCTCCATCGGTCGTCGCGCGCTATTTCCCGGACTTTCCGACGGTTTACGCGCGAAAGGGCTGGACGATGTTTTCTTCCATCGACCGCGTCTACGACGCGTCGCGTGCGAGGGACAGGCTGGGTTTTGTCTGCAAGACGAGCTTTGCCGATGTGCTTGCGGCGCTGCGGGTGGAAGAGGGGTTGCCTAGCCCGTGACAGCAGCGGCGTGTGCCATTCCGGCCGTGAGGTCGCCATAGCCCGTGGCGCGGCGTTCATAGACGAGACCGAGCATTTTGGCGGCCTTTTCGGCGACCTTGTCGAGTTCCGGATCGTTGGTCTGGGCAAGGTAGATCAGCTTCTCGTAGTTGCCGAAATAGTCCTTGATCAGCTCCGGGTGCTTGTCGAGGCCGAGCGGCTTCATGAAGAAAGCGTCGAACTGCCGGCAGAGGAAGTCGGTCATGTAGAACGACATCATGTCGTCGTCGGCGATTTTCGCGTAGGCCTCCATGCCTTGATAGAAGGCGAAACAGTGCGGGCCGGCCATGCGCTCGACGCCGTGCTTTTCGCAGATGCGGTCGAGCAGGCCGCCGGTGCCGCAATCGGCATAGCCGACGAAGATGTTGATGTAGCCTTCGGCCTTGGCCTTTTCGATTGCCTTGTCCATGGCCGGAGCGATGCGGTCGGGATAGAAATGGAATTCCGCCGGCAGGCAAGTCAGGTCGAGGTGATCCAGTCCGAGCTGTTCCTTGACGGCCAGAACTTCGCGCGCAATCATCCCGCAGGCGATAACGAGCAGCCTGTCGTCTTGATTCGGTTTCGTTTTTTGCGTCTTGGCCATGGAACCCGTCGAGCCGGCCTTCGTTGCTGTCGCGCTAATTTATCTGTTGAGGGAGACACCGTCCATGAAACTGCTTCGCATCGCACCGATTGCCATTCTTGCTTGTGTCCTTGCCCTTACGGCTTGCGCGAACACCGTTCGCGGCGTCGGCAAGGACGTCAAATCGACGGCCAGGGCGGTCAAGGACACTGTCGCCAACTGATTGGCAGCCTCGTCCATCATCTGGGAACAAAAAAGCCGCGCTGCAAGGCGCGGCTTTTCTTGTCGGTCCATCCTGATGCCTTGGGTCAGGCGGAAGCGCGGACGTTGTGCTTGCGCTTCATGAAGTCCTTGGCGGTCTCGACCGCCACCGCCGCGTCGCGGCAATAGGCATCGGCACCGACGGCCTTGCCGAATTCCTCGTTCAACGGCGCGCCGCCGACCAGCACGACATAGTCGTCGCGAATGCCCTTTTCCTTCATCGTATCGATGACGACCTTCATGTAGGGCATGGTCGTGGTCAAAAGCGCCGACATGCCGATGATGTCGGGCTGGTGCTGCTCGATCGCATCGAGATATTTCTCGACCGCATTGTTGATGCCGAGATCGATGACATCGAAGCCGGCACCTTCCATCATCATGCCGACGAGGTTCTTGCCGATGTCGTGGATGTCGCCCTTGACGGTGCCGATGACCATCTTGCCCTGCTTGGGCGCGCCGGTGGCGGCGAGCAGCGGGCGCAGGATGAACATGCCGGCCTTCATCGCATTGGCGGACAACAGCACTTCGGGCACGAACAGGATGCCGTCGCGAAAATCCTCGCCGACGATGCGCATGCCCTCGACCAGCGCCTCGGTGAGCACCTTGTAGGGCACCCAGCCGCGCTCGAGCAGGATGTTGGTGCCTTCTTCGATCTCTTCCTTCAGCCCGTCATAGAGATCATCGTGCATCTGCTGCACCAACTCGTCGTCGGAAAGTTCGGAAAGAATGATCTCGTCGTCGGACATTTGTATCGAGCTCCTGCCGGCATCGCGACCATGTCGCAAGGCACAAAATATTCGCGTTCATACCTAACCCGCTGGGGGCATGTATCCATAGCTGATTTGCGACTTCCCGCAAAAGGAAAGCGACCGTAACTCTCTTGGAATTCTTGTCGATTTTGCGACAGGCGTTGGCGCTGGCGGGCCGTTTCGAATAGGGTGCATGGCTACGATCTGGCAAGAAGCGGCGAGAGGCAGCCGCTATGGATTCCAGACAAGAACAGATTCAGGGAAGAACCACCATGAGCGAACACGCGGCAGTCGATCAGGAAGCGTCAAACGCGCGACGTGGGCGCGGCGCCAGCGGCGGGGCTGCTGCCCGGCGGGCAGCACGTTCGGGCGGCGGTCCGGGTACCCAGCTCACCTACATCAAGCGCAAGATCAACGTTTATGAGGTGCTGGACGAAGAAGGCTTGGCGCTGATCGAGAAGAACACCGATACAGTGCTCGAGGAGATCGGAATTATCTTCCGCGACGATGCGGAGGCGCTGCAATTGTGGAAAGAAGCCGGCGCCGACGTCAAGGGCGAGCGCGTGCACTTTCCGAAGGGTCTGTGCCGCTCACTGCTGAAGACCGCGCCCTCCATCTACACCCAGCACGCCCGCAATTCCGAGCGTTCGGTGCAGATCGGCGGCAATGCCACCGTTTTCGCGCCGGTCTACGGCCCGCCCTTCGTGCGTGACCTCGACGGTGTCAGGCGTTACGCGACGATCGAGGATTTCCAGAATTTCGTGAAGCTCGCCTATATGGCGCCGTCGATCCATCATTCGGGCGGCACAGTGTGCGAGCCGGTCGACGTGCCGGTCAACAAGCGCCATCTCGACATGATCTACAGCCACATCAAATATTCCGACAAGCCGTTCATGGGCTCGGTGACCGCGCCGGAACGCGCCGAAGACACCGTCGCCATGGCCAAGATCGTGTTCGGCGACGATTTCGTCGAGAACAACACGGTGCTGACCAGCCTGATTAACGCCAACTCGCCGATGGTGTTCGACGAGACCATGCTCGGCGCGCTGAAGGTCTACGCGCGCCACAACCAGGCCTGCATCGTCACGCCGTTCATCCTTGCCGGTGCGATGAGCCCGGTGACGGTCGCCGGCACGCTGACGCAGGTTCTGGCCGAAGTGCTGGCCGGCGCGTCGTTCACGCAGCTGATCCGCCCCGGCGCACCGGTGCTGTTCGGCACCTTCGCCTCGTCGATCTCGATGCAGTCGGGCGCACCGACCTTCGGCACGCCGGAGCCGTCGCTGGTTTCCTACGGCGCCGCACAGCTGGCCCGCCGCCTCGGCCTGCCGTTCCGCACCGGCGGTTCACTCTGCGCGTCCAAGGTTCCAGATGCGCAGGCAGCCTATGAAAGTGCCAACACGCTGAACTCGACCATCCTGGCCGGCACCAATTTCGTGCTGCATTCGGCCGGCTGGCTCGAGGGCGGGCTCGCCTCCTGTTACGAAAAATTCATGATGGACATCGACCAGCTCGGCATGACGCAGAAATTCTCCGAGGGCGTCGATCTGTCGGAAAACGGCCAGGCGATGGACGCCATCCGCCAGGTCGGGCCAGGCAGCCACTATCTCGGCTGCGACCACACCCAGGCCAATTTCCAGACCGCCTTCTACCGCTCCAACATCGCCGACAACAATTCCTACGAGCAGTGGCTGGCCGAGGGCGAGAAGACCGCGCCGCAGCGCGCCAACGAACTTGCCCGCCGCTGGCTGGAAAGCTACGAGGCGCCGCATCTCGATCCGAGCATCGACGAAGCCTTGAAGGACTTCATCGCCAAGAAGAAGGGGTCGATGCCCGACGCCTTCACTTGAAAGGAGCCCGAGTCAGGCGGGGCTAAAGTCGCCAACATCATCCACAAGGAAGTCTGGCGGAGCGCGTTCTCCGATCCGATCAAGAAGGAATGATTGTGCCCGCCGGCAGCGTTGACCGCATTGCTGCGGCGCTTCACGCCAACGGCCTTGTCCTTCGCGGCGGCTTCAATTTTGCCCCAGGCGATGCGCCGCCAACAGGATCATCAGGTGCACCGGCAGCGGCCGTCCTGCTGGTGGGGCAGGCGGGCGCTGCACCCTGGCCGCATTTCCTGCGTTGGCGGGAAAAGCAACCACGGAGCATCGCCAATCCGCTCGACACGTGGTCGCGCGAAGTGATCGGCGCCGTGGCGGACACATTCGGGGCGAGGGCCGTTTCGCCATCTGACAGACCTTATCTGCCGTTCCAGCAATGGGCGATGCGGGCGGAGGGGCTGAAGCCTTCACCGCTCGGCATCCTCATGCACCCGCAATACGGGCTCTGGCACGCCTATCGCGGCGCGCTGCTGTTCGGGTACGAGCTTCCGGTTCAAGCCGCCGAGCCAGCGCCCCACCTTTGCGATACCTGTGTCGAAAAACCGTGCCTGAAATCCTGTCCGGTAGACGCTTATTCTCCGCAGGAATTCGTCTACCCGTCCTGCCTGGCGCATGTGCGGGGAGCGAATGGCGAACCCTGCCGGACCGGCGGTTGCCTTGATCGAAATGCCTGTCCCTATGGTACCGATTATCGCTACCCACCGGAGGTCCAGGCTTTTCATATGGCAGCATTCGCGGTTCTGTAACCCGTCACGCAATCCTGCACGAAATGTTGACCGCCGCGTTCAGGGAACGCCTTGCCGTATTGGTTTGGCCGGATATGTATCGCACGACAACGGAACGGAGCGGGCGATGACGAAGCAGGACCTCCAGATCAAGACCAGGGATGGCGTCGCCAATGCAGGGCTTTTCCGCTCGGCAAACGCATCTTCGGCCAAGGCTGGTGTCATTCTTTATCAGGACGCTTTCGGTCCGCGGCCGGCGCTCGACAGCATGGCCGAGCGGCTGGCGAATGATGGTTATGCGGTGCTGGTGCCCGATCTGTTCTACCGTAATGCGCCTTACGGGCCCTTCGACGCCAAGACCGCCTTCGTAGAGGAAAAGACCAAGGCGGCGCTGATGGCGTTGGTCACAGGCACCCCGCAGGAGATGACCATCAGCGACAGCGGTGCGTTCCTCGACGCGCTCTCGGCTGAAGGTGTCACCGGACCGGTCGGCACCGTTGGTTACTGCATGGGTGGCGGCCGGGCATTGAATGCGGCTGCAATCTATCCCGAGAGGATAAAGGCGGCCGCGAGCTTCCATGGTGGAAATCTGGCCAGCGACGCCGCCGACAGCCCGCATCGCATGGCGGCCTCCATTAAGGCGCGAGTGTATGTCGGCACATCCGGCGTCGACAGGAGTTTCCCGCCGGAACAGTCGGCGCGCCTGGCCGAAGCGCTCAGGGTCGCGGAAGTCGACCATGTCATCGAGAACTATGTCGGCGTGGCACATGGCTGGTGCGTACCCGATCATAGCGTTTTCAATGCCGCGGGTGCCGAACGCCACTGGAAGCGATTGACGACGCTGTTCGCCGAAACACTGATCTGAGCCCTTCGTTCAGCTGTTGGCTGTCTGGCCCGTTCGCGCTATCAGGCAGCACAAATGGCGCGACCCCGGATGAGCGGGTCGAGCGGGAACGAATAGCCTGATGCAATCCTTTGATGTGGTAATCATCGGCGCGGGTGCCGCCGGAATGATGTGCGCCGTGGAGACGGCCAAGCGCGGCCGTTCGGTGCTGATCCTCGATCATGCGGCAATGCCTGGCGAAAAGATCCGCATCTCCGGCGGCGGCCGGTGCAATTTCACCAACATCCATGCCAGCCCAAAGAACTTTCTGTCGGGCAATCCGCATTTCTGCATTTCGGCGCTCAGCCGCTATACGCAGCGCGATTTCATCGCGCTCGTCGAACGCCACCGCATCGCCTATCACGAAAAGACGCTGGGACAATTGTTCTGTGACGGCTCCGCGCGCCAGATCATCGACATGCTGGTCTCGGAAATGCAGGGCAGGGGCGTGGAGCTGGCACTGTCGACCAGTGTTGAGGATGTTCGCAAAACCGTGGAGGGATTTGTGCTCACCCTCTCCACGGGTACGGTTTTCTGCCAGTCCGTTGTTGTGGCCTGCGGCGGCAAGTCGATCCCCAAGATGGGGGCGACCGGCTTCGGCTATGAGCTTGCCGAACGGTTCGGCCTCGCCATTGTCGAAACGCGGCCGGCACTGGTGCCGCTGACTTTCGATGCCAACACGCTCGAGCGGCTGGCGCCGCTGGCCGGCAATGCCGTCAACGCGGAAGTCGCCTGCGGCAAGACGCGGTTTTCCGAAGCGATGCTGTTCACGCATCGCGGCGTCAGCGGACCGTCCATCCTGCAGATCTCGTCCTATTGGCGCGAGGGCGACGAAATCCGCATCGCAATGCTGCCGGGAGTTGACGTGGCGGACCTCATTCGTATCGCCAAGCGCGGTAATGGGCGGCAGGCGGTGCAGACCGTGCTGGCAAATCATCTGCCGAAGCGGCTTGCACAGTCGATCACTGAACGAACCGGGATCGACGGCAACCTCGCCGATCTTTCCGACGCCCAGATCAAGACTGTCGCCGCCGCGGTCAATGACTGGCGCATCAAGCCTGCCGGTTCCGAGGGCTACCGCACCGCCGAAGTGACGCTGGGCGGGGTCGACACCAACGGACTGGACCAGAAGACGATGCAGGCGAAATCCGTTTCGGGCCTGTTCTTCATCGGCGAAGCCGTCGATGTCACAGGCTGGCTGGGTGGCTACAATTTCCAGTGGGCGTGGTCGTCGGGCTGGGTGGCGGGCCAGGCGGCTTAGGGTCAAACGCGTCAATTCGAAAATTGCGATGATGCTACTTCTGCACCTTCGCTCGAGTCCCCGCAGGCGCTTTCTTCTTCTTTTTGGCCTGGTTGTAATCGATGGCGGAACGGACGAGGTCTTTCAGGGCACGCTCATCGAGCCTATCGCCCTCAACTATATCGATTGCCCGCCAGACCTTGCCGCCAAAACCGTTGTTGAACAGCTTGTCGGGGTCCGGCAGGCCGGCACCATGGGAAAAGGTGAGCTTCACCTTGTCCTTGTGGGCGTTGCCGACCACGATGTTCCCGTCGAGGCACCATACAGGACTGCCCATCCACTTCCACTCCTCGACGATGTCCGGGTCGGCTGCAAGGATGGTCTTGCGGATACCGGCGAGCGTCTCGGCTCGCCAGTCCGTGAGGCCGGCGATCAACTGGTCGATCTGTTCGGACGGGTTCATTGTTTGCCTTCCTCTGCCTCGACGCGTTTCAACCGCTGTCCTACTACCAGCGCGCCAGCTGGGTGATCTGAACGAGGTTGCCGCAGCTGTCGTTCAGCTGGGCGATGGTCGAACCGGTCACCTCGGTCGGCGGCTTGATAAACGCGCCACCCTTCGCCTTGATGCGCTCGTAGTCGCCCTTGACGTCGTCGGTGAAGAACATGACCGCGGGCTGACCCTGCTTGAAGATGGCTTCCTGATAGGCCTTGGCAGCCGGGTTGTCGTTGAGCGCGAGCTGCAGCTCGGTTCCATCAGGATCTTCGGCCGAGGCCACGGTCAGCCAGCGAAAAGGCCCATTGCTGAAATCGGCCTTCTTGGTGAAGCCCAGCACGTCGGTGTAGAAGCGCAGTGCGTTTTCCTGGTTGTCCACATACACGCTGGTCAGCTTGATCTTCATCGCTACTTCTCCTTTGTCGTCTTCGGTCCCGCCCTTTCGGCAGGAAAGAATTTGAATTTTGCTCGCAGACTTCGTTGCGGCCGCTACGGGATCCAGCCGGGAAGGGCGGCGGCCTGTTTCACCCAGCCCGCCATCTGAGCCTCGTCGAACTGGTCTTCGCGGATGTCGATCCAGCGCAGGTCCTTGCTCTTCACCGTGCCGCCGGGTGGGACCGGCTGCAACGACATGCCGCTGAAGAAGTCACCTTCACGTAGTGGGTGAAGACATGAAACGACACGAACCAGCCCTGGCCCTCGATGCCGTAGAACGGCGAGTTCCATCGCACGGCCTTGCGCACATGGGGCACGTTGCGCACGTTGAGCGCCTCGAGGCGCTCGCCGAGGCCGCGCTTCCAGCCCGGCATTGCGGCGATGTAGGCCTGCACCGGGGCGTCGCCTTCGCCCTTGGCGATTTGCGGGTTGCCGCCCGAGAGCAGGACCGGCGCAGCCTTGGCCTTGGTCGATTGTCCCAACGTCTTGGCCATTCCCGCCCACTCCTATCCGCCGGCACGCTGCACGCCGCGCTCCTTGGCGGCATAGGGCAGCACGAACATGTACAGGCCGCTGAACAGCAGCAGGAAGAGCGGCAAGAGCGGCGAGTAGACCACCCAGGCGGGAGGCTGCCCAAATGCCATGGTGACGAAGTTGGCGATGACGGTCAGCGTAAAGATGATCGACAGCCAGCGATGAATTTTCCGGATCCACTTGTTCCAGTCCAATGACACCTCCCGTTAAAGCAGAGCCGAAGCGGATCCATCGATCCGCCTGCCGGCGGTTTCAATCCAGCCGCGCCAGGACGCCTTCCAGGGCAGTAAGGAACTTTTGCCAGCCGACCGTGGCGCCGCGGAAATATGGCTGCTGATCCGGCCGGAAGCCCGTCTGCTCCATGCGCAGATGGGTTCCCGTGTTCGTAGCGGTGAGCGTCCAGGTGACCACGCTCTCGAGATCCTTGGTGTCCCAGGTGTAGGACAGCGTCTTGTTGGGCTCGACCGTCTGGACCTGACAGTCGACGCCGCCCCAGTCCGCGCTGAGATTGAAGCGGTGGTCCACGACTGGCTTGAAGTTGTTCTTCATCAGCCACTCCTCGATCAGATGCGGTTGGGTGAGCGCCCGCCAGATCTTCTCCGGCGGATAGGGGATCTCACGTTCGACGACGACGGAGCGCGTTTCGGTCGCAGTGTTGGTCATTGGTCCATTCTTTTGAGCAAATTTTCGAGGTCGTCGAACCGGCTCTGCCAGAAAGCGTTCATCTGGTTCGTCCAGTCGGTCAGTGGGGAAAGTGCTGCCAGCTGGGCGCTATAATGGGTCTGCCGTCCCTCATGGCGGTCGCGCACCAGCCCGGCCTGCCGAAGCACGCCGAGATGTTTCGACACCGCCGGCTGCGAGACCCCGGACTGAGCCGTCAAAGCGCCAACGGTCTGCTCGCCTTGCTGGCACAGGCGCTCGAAGATCGCCCGACGCGTCGGATCGGAGAGCGTTCTGAAGAGGACATCGTGAGCGTTGGTCATTTGGGATTGATAACCCGGTGGCTATTGATCGACGTATAACCGTCGAGATATGTATGTGTCAAGCGGGGCGTCGATGGGGCACGATCCGGCCGTTTCCAAAAAAATCTTTCCATTGCCCCAAGGATTGGCCATTAGCCTTCGTCCAACAGGCAAATGATGGCGATGATGCTGGATGAAAGCGAAGCCTCCGACGCCGAACTGATCGGGCGGGCGAAGGGCGGAGACAGGGGGGCCTTCAGCACATTGCTGGAAAGGCACTATGACTTCGTCTATCGCGCCGCCTATCGCTGGTGCGGCAGGAAGGCCGATGCCGAAGACATCGCCCAGGAAGTCTGCGTCAGGCTTGGCAAGGCGATCCGCGACTATCGCGGCGGCGGCGCTTTCACGACATGGCTCTATTCCGTGACGATGAACGCCGCGCGCGACATGATGCGCAAGACCGCACGCGAGACGGTCAAGACCGAGGCCTACGGCGTCCATGCGCTGATCTCGGGCGAGGCGTCAGTCGAACCGGAGGACCCGGCCGAAGCGCTCTGGGTAGCGGTTCGGCAATTGCCCGACAAGCAACGCGACGCGGTGCTGCTGGTCTATGGCGAAGGGTTGAGCCACGCGGCCGCCGCCGAGGCGATGGCGATCTCGGAGACGACGGTTTCCTGGCACATCCATGAAGCGAAGAAACGGCTGAAGACGCTGATGCGCTCGGCCGGGGAAGTGTGACCATGGTCGACGACAACGAACTCAAGAGACTGCGCGACATCGCAGCACCGGCACCGGGCGAGGGCGCGAAGGCGCGCGCCTTCGACGCCGCCCTGCGCGCCTACGATCAGGAAAATATTTCTTCTGTCACCCAAGGATCGGTTGGCGGGCTTCGTCTCACAGAGCGAGCACAAAAGCTCTGGAGCGAGATCATGCAAAAGAAACTCATTGCCACGCCGGCCCTTGCCGGGCTCGTCGCCCTGCCGATCGCCGGATACGCCACCTTCCATCTGCTGAGGGAACAGCCGCCCAAATTCGGCGGCGACGAGAAGATCAGCGAGACGCTGGCCGACAAGCCGGCGACCGTGAAGCCGACGACCGCCGAGCCGAAGCCGGTCCGCACCGAGTTGGACAAGGACAAGAAGGCCGACGCGGATGCGGAAAGCCGAGACGCTGCTGACGCGCTGCTTGCGCCAGCTTCGCCGCCGAAATCCGAAGCTCCGGCGAAAATCAACGAAACAGAATACGGCACTTTGCAGACCAACAAGAAGGCGCCCACGCCAGCCCCGACTGGTGGGTTTGCGCTCGATGGCACGACAAGTGCGCCCAGCACGTCGCGGGCCCGCATGCCGGCCGAGTCCAAGCTGATGGTGCAACAGCAACCGGCCATGGCGCCGGCCGACCAGATGCAGCCGCAACCGGAAAACCGCGACCGCATCGAGGATTTCAAGACCAATCCGGTGCATGCGGCACTCGAGGATCCAGTCTCGACCTTCTCGATCGACGTCGACACGGCCTCCTATTCCTTTGTGCGCAGCTCGCTGAAGCAGGGCACCCTGCCGCAGGCCGATACGGTGCGCGTCGAGGAGATGATCAACTACTTCCCCTATGACTGGAAGGGTCCGGATTCTGCATCGACACCGTTCAACTCGACCGTCAGCGTGATGCCGACGCCGTGGAGCACGCAGACCAGGCTGATGCATGTCGCCATCAAGGGCTTTGACGTCAAGCCGGCCGAGCAGCCGAAGGCCAATCTGGTCTTCCTGATCGATGTCTCGGGCTCGATGGACGAGCCGGACAAGCTGCCGCTGCTCAAATCGGCTTTCCGACTGCTGGTCAGCAAGCTGAAGGCGGACGACACCATCTCGATCGTCACCTATGCGGGTGACGCCGGCACAGTTCTGGAGCCGACCAAGGCGTCTGAAAAGGACAAGATTCTCAGTGCCATCGACAATTTGACGCCAGGCGGTAGCACGGCCGGCGAGGCGGGCATCAAGGAAGCCTACAGGTTGGCGCAAAAATCCTTCGTCAAGGATGGCGTCAACCGGGTGATGCTTGCCACTGACGGCGACTTCAATGTCGGCCAGAGCGACGACGATGATCTGAAGCGGTTGATCGAAAAGGAGCGCAAGACCGGTGTCTTCCTGTCGGTGTTCGGCTTCGGCCGCGGCAATCTGAACGACCAGATGATGCAGACCATCGCCCAGAACGGCAACGGCACCGCCGCCTATATCGACACGCTGGCCGAAGCGGAAAAGGTGCTGGTCGAGGACGCCTCCTCGACACTGTTCACCATCGCCAAGGACGTGAAGATCCAAGTCGAGTTCAACCCGAACAAGGTCTCCGAATATCGCCTGATCGGCTACGAGACCCGCGCCTTGAACCGCGAGGATTTCAACAATGACCGCGTCGATGCCGGCGATATCGGCTCCGGCCACTCGGTCACCGCGATCTACGAGATCACGCCGAAGGGCAGTGGCGGCGAGCAGATCGATCCGCTGCGCTATGGCCAGGCTACGGTCAATAATGGCGGCGTCGCCAATGCGGACGAATATGCCTTCGTCAAGATCCGCTACAAGCTGCCGAATGAAGACGTCTCGAAGCTGATCACCACGCCGGTGACCTCCGCCAACGAGATTTCGTCCTTCGACCAGGCCAGCACCGACCAGCGTTTCTCGGTCGCTGTCGCCGCCTTCGGCCAGAAGCTGCGCGACGAGGATGCGACCGCGAAGTTCGGTTACGACAAGATCCTGGAGATCGCCACTGCCGCTCGAGGAGCCGACCCGTTTGGGTACAGGTCCGAGTTCCTCTCGCTTGTGCGCCTTGCCTCGGCGCTGGGCGGTAACCGGTAGTGGTGATGAAGGCCGGTTTCTTTCAGATGGGATCGTTCTGATACGGGAAACCGACCAACGGGCGGGTGAGGCAGGCCGGCGAGGGGTTCATTCTCTTGCCGGCCTTTTTTTGAGGAATTTCCTGGTCGTTAAATTGCACGGCATTTCCGGTACCGGATCGCAACTCCCTCTTGCTACACGGGACAGGTGTACTGGGCTTGAGGGAGCCGAAATTGCAGATCAGAAGTATCGCCAACTCGATGCCCCCGGCACGGGACGTCTCGGTTTCATCAGCCCCATCATCAGAATCCAGGCGTATCAGTGACGATGTCGCACAGGCGCGCAACACCGCCATGTCGGCGCTGACCAACGACCGCTTCCGCGTTATGCTGGAGCAGATAACCGATCCGGTTTCATCCGGCGCGCTGATGACGAGGCGCGGCGACAATGTGGTCGATTTCAAGTCGGCGCAGTCAAGCTACGCCGACAACAGCGAATAATCGAAAACCGATAAGGTCAGGCCCGGCTGCGGCGGCGCTCGCGGCGGGCTTCGCTGGTTTCGACGGTGTTTTCCGTCGCCACCTTGTTGCGCATCGGACCGATGCGCTCGACGATCGCGGCAACCGTCGGACGATCCGCCCTGGTGTGCGCGTCGAGCGCCTTGCGCATGGCGGCAAGGTGCTGGAACGAGGTGCCGCAGCAGCCGCCGATTATTTTGGCGCCGCCATCGACGGCGAGCCTGACATAGTCGGCCATCAGTTCGGGCGTGCCGGAATAATGGATTTCGGTGCCGCGGAATTCGGGAATGCCGCAATTGCCCTTGACGATCACCGTTGCCTCCGGTTTCGCCTCGGTCATGTCGAGCAGCGAGGCCAGGATGTCGGACGCGCCGACGCCGCAATTGGCGCCGACGCCGAGCGGCGTCTGCGACAAGCCATCGGTGACGCCGTGGATGTCCTTCGGCAGCAGGCCCATCATGGTACGGCCGGCTGTGTCGAAGGAACCGGTGTAGGTGTAGGGCAGGCCGACGCGGATGGCAGCCTCGGCGGCGGCGCGGATCTCATCGGGAGCCGACATCGTCTCGATCCAGGCAACTTCGGCGCCGCCTTCCTTGAGGCCCTCGATCTGCTCGGCGAAGGCGTCGACCGCCTCGTCATAGGTCATGGCGCCAAGCGGCACCAGCAATTCGCCGGTCGGGCCGACCGAGCCGGCGACGATCACCTTGCGGCCGGCCTTGTCGGCGACGGCGCGCGCGAGCTCGGCGGCGCGCTTGTTCAGCGCATGCACGCGATCCTGCGCATGGTGAAGCTTCAAGCGGTGACGGGTGCCCCCGAACGAGTTGGTGAGGATGATGTCGGCGCCGGCATCGACGAAATTCTGGTGCAGGCTGGTGATGGTGTCAGGCGCCGTCTCGTTCAGCAGCTCGGGTGCCTCGCCGGCCTCCAGACCCATGGCAAACAAATTGGTGCCGGTGGCGCCATCGGCCAACAGCACGCCCTTTTCAGCCAGCAGCGCATCGATCGGGTTGGTGGTCGTCATCGGATGGGCTTTCATGTTTCGAAGTCGAATAAGGATATAAAGAAGTCTTTATGTGTAGTCAATGAAATAACGGCAGCGCGGCCGCCAATGCGGCGGCGGGTTTCCATCCGAGGGATCATGATTGCGGAAGCTCAGACAGTGCCTGTTGGGAACGACATGCCGGCCAGTCTGTGCGCGAAGCCGGCCGCCTCATGTGCATTGATGTCGGCGGCGCGGATGAGATTGTCGAAGTGCTGGATCAGCGTCTGGATCGGCTGGGTGGCGTTTAGCACCAGATACATGTCGCCGACATAGATGGCGGCACGATAGGGCCCGAAGATGGTGTAGGGGATCGAATAGCGCATCCGCCCGTCATAGAGAAACAGCCGGAAGGTCGGGTAGAGATCGTCGAGCAGCGTCGCCATGTGCAGCAGCTGCGCGCGCCGGTCGGCTTCGGGGAAACGGTCCCAGACACCCAGCCCGCGGGCAAAGATCTCCAGCGTGTGGCGCGGCATGCAGACTTCCATGTCGGTTTCCGGCCGCCTGTTATAATCGATGCGGTATTGCGTTTCTCCGGCCTGCGCCAGGCGGCTCTTGTTGGCGATGCCCGCCTCGTAGTCGACCAGCGCTTCGGTGCGCAGAAGGTCGGGAATGCCGGCCGGCACGTAGCGGATCTTGGTACCTGCCGCCTCGGCGTGCCATTTGGCCAGAAGCGTGCGGTCGAAACCGTCGGGCGCTTCCTCGATCTCCAGGCTCTCGCGGATCTCGCCGGTGAGGCCTTCGTCCTGACTGAGGCCGAGAAGCCAGTCCAGCGACACCTTGAACTCGGCGGCGATGTTGAGCAGCGTTTCGGCGCGGGGCAGGCGGGTCGAGGCGCCCGACAGCAGCTGCGACAGCGCCGAGCGGTCGATGCCGACCGCGGTCGCGAAGGCCGACTGGTTGAGGTCGGAGCGTGTCAAGAGCATTTTCAGGCGTTCGCGGAAGATCGTCGACAGGTCGCGCTTGTCCATGTCCGTGCTCCAGGCCGATTGAGGAAAAATTTGCGCCGAAGCCGCTCTGGGGCTGCTTCAGGCGTAAATTAATCCCTAAGTCTGTTTACAATATATAACATGTGCGGTCAAAAATGCGCAATCGCAACAGTTTGTGCACTTTGTCTCGTTGAGTGGAATCATTTCTCCTGACACAATGCTGTCAGGAACCAATTCCGGCGACTGAGGGACAGTGGTCGATAGCATGACGAGCAAGAGCATCAGGCGACACAGCGTACCGGCCATCGAGTGGCCGACCGTGGTACTCGCCTTCTTCTGTTACGCAGCATGGCTCGCCACGGGTTTCCTACTCTGGCCATCCTACCCCGTCCTGGCACTCGCCGTCCTGGCTTTCACCGCCGCACTGCAGTCCTCGATTATGCACGAAGTGCTGCACGGTCATCCGACGCGCAACGCGCGGGTCAACGAAGCCTTTGTGTTCCTGCCGATCGGTCTGGTCTGGCCATTCCGCCGCTTCAAGACCATCCATCTGCGCCACCACGCCGACGAGCGGCTGACCGATCCGCTGGACGATCCCGAGAGCTATTATCAAGCCCTCTGGCAGCATGACGAGCTGCCGCCGACGATGAAATTCCTGCTCAAGATCAACAACACCATGGCCGGCCGTTTCGTGCTCGGCCCCTGGCTGTCCTGCGTCGGCTTCTTCATCGACGACGCCAGGCAAATGATCGCCGGCGACCAGGCGATCCGCAAGGCGTGGCTGCTGCATGCGATCGGCCTTGCCATCGTGATACCGATCGTCCAGTTCGGCTTCGGCATCCCGCTGTGGCTTTACATTCTGGTGCCGGTCTGGCTCGGCCAGTCGCTGATCTCGATCCGCACTTTCGCCGAGCATCAATGGTCGGAACATCCGGAAGGCCGCACGGTGATCGTCGAGCGCTCGCCGCTGTCGTTCCTGTTCCTCAACAACAATCTGCATTTCGTCCACCACAAGACGCCGACCGTAGCCTGGTACAAGCTGCCCAAGCTGTTTCGTGACCGCCGTGAGGAATGGCTGCGGATGAACAATGGCTATGCCTATCCGAACTATTTCGCGCTGATCAAAGCCTATGCCTTCAAGGCGAAAGAACCGATCGTGCACCCGGTGCTGCGGCGCGCACCGGAACCGGGCAGGGCCTTCAAGCCGCGCATCAGGGCGCGCAGCATCAGCGGGCTTGGCAGCGCGCCGGTCCCCGCCGAGCCGCCCAAGGAATGAGTTTTTGCGGCAGCCATGTGCTGCCTGCTAGACTGGCTGCGGTCGGTTCCCTTCAATCCCGGGCATAATGGTCAGATTCCGACATGAGCGAATTGATTGCGGCGTTGCCGATGTATGATGGGCCCGAAGTGCGCGACGAGGTCGACGCCCAGTGGGCGCGGTTGCGCGATGCCTTCCGGCAAAAGGGCATCGACGCGCCGCAAACCCTGGTGCGCTGCAATGGTGACCTGCCACCGGTGCCGGGCGGTATTCGCGATGCTGAGGGGAAACTCGTTGCGCCCGACCCGGCGACATTGCCGCCGGACGAACTCGATTTTCACAGACTGTGGCTGCACCCAGCACTGTTGTTCGCTCAGACCTGCTGGGGACCGATGGAGTTCGGCCTGTCCAAGCATGTGCAGGTGGTCGGCCAGCCGAGCTACGACGCCTATGAAGGCGGGCAGGGCGAACTCTATTCGAGCGCTCTGGTGATGCGGAAAGGCGAGGGGCCGGAAGTTCGATCGTCTGCGGATGGCAGCCCCTTGCTCCCGCTGGATCTGATCCGTGGCAAGCGCTTCACCTTCAACAGCCTCGATTCGATGTCGGGATTCCTCGGACTGACGCGCGACCTGCAAGCGGCCGGCGAAAGCCTGGACATCTTCTCGTCTCGCAGCGAAAGCGACGGCCACCGTGCTTCGATCATCGCCGTTGCCGAAGGCAGCGCCGATGTTGCGGCGATCGACTGCGAGAGCTGGGCGCTGGCGCAACGCTTCGATCAAGCGGCGAAAAAAGTGGCGGTCGTCGGCTGGACGGGACGGCGCAAAGGCCTGCCTTACATCACCGCCGCAACAACGCCGGAAAAGACGGTCCGGGCGCTGCGTGAGGCCATTGCTGGGCTAGCTGAGCAGCCTCGCATCCAACGGGTAGGTTGAGAGCTGTTCGTTGCCGGTCTCGGTGATGAGGATCTGCTCCTCGATCTTGACACCTTCGTGCCCGCCAAGCCGGCCAATGTAACTCTCCACACATAGCACCATGCCGGGTTCCAGCAGGCCGTCCGGCGTGTCTGATGTCCAGTCGCTGGCATGCGGCAGCGTCGGATACTCATCGGCCAGGCCGACGCCGTGATAGAGCACGCCGTAACGCGTCGAGAAGCAGTCGCCGGGCGGCACCGCCGAGCGTTCGACAAGGTCGCGGAAAGAGATGCCGGGCTGCATCAGAGCCGTGTTGTGTTTGATCTGATCGGCGGCGATGCGGAACAGGTCGCGCTGTTCATTGGTCGGCTTTGTATCGCCGCACAGCCATGTGCGCGACAGGTCAGCGCAGAAACCGTAGGGGCCGATCAGGTCGGTGTCGAACGCGACGAGGTCGCCAGCCTCGATCTTGCGTGACGAGCATTCCTGGAACCACGGATTGGTGCGCGGGCCCGACGTCAGCAACCGGGTCTCGATCCATTCGCCGCCGCGCGCAATGTTGCCGCGATGAAGTTCCGCCCACAGTTCGTTCTCGGAAATGCCAGGCTTCAGCGCCTGTTCCATCTCGCCCATCGCCGCCTCGCAAGCGACGATCGCCCGGCGCATGGCGAGGATCTCGTCGGGTGATTTGATCAGCCGCGCGTTTTCCATCACCGCTTCGCCATTGCCGATGGAAATGCCGAGTCGGGCGAGTTCCTCGACGCCTTCCGGGTTGATGTGGTCGACGGCGATGCGGCTGTTGCCGCCGCCATGTTCCCGGACCAGATCGGCGATACCGGTGGCCCAGCGGCGGACTTTCTGCTCGGTCAGCTCGCCGCCATAAAGATACATCCACGACACCGCTGGCCGCACCTCGTCGACCACGCCGGAATGATCGGACAGGTGCTCGCAGGAAAAATAATCGAACAGCACCACCGGGCCTTCAGTGGCGACAAAGCAATGCCGCGTCGGATTGTGGGCCACCCACAGCTGCATGTTGGTGCTGTCGGTGGCGTAGCGGATGTTGACGGGGTCATAGAGCAAGGCGCCGGCATAGCCACGGCGCTTCAGTTCGGCGCGGATGCGGTCCAGCCGATATTGGCGCATGACGGGCAGATCGGGAGCGGCAATGCCTGCCGCGAACCATTCAGCCTCTGCCTGTGCGCCATAGCCCAGCACATGCTGGTTGAGCGACGCCGCCTTGTGACGGGAGGCGTCGCGGAGAGCCTCGATCGAGCCTGGCTCGAACGGCATGATCTTGCGATGGCGGCCAAAACTGCCCTTTGGCGCCCCGTTCTCCATGACCGAACCTCACGTCCGCATCTTCTCGCCGCTTGGGTCGAAGGGCGCCTCGACATTGATGCGGGCCGGCCGGCGGTGTCCGAGGATCTCGATCTCGAACAGGCCCGCACTTTCGTCCTCGGCAAGGGCTGCCGGCACATAGCCTTGCGCCATCGACTTCTGCACATAGTGGGCGTAGCCGCCCGACGTGACCCAGCCAACCACACGCCAGTCGCCATCGATGATGCCGCGCACGGCGGACGCGCCTTCGGCAGCCTTGGAGCCGCGTATTTCCTTGCCGGCCTTGTCGAAGCGCGGCGCGCCGTAGCCATGCGGCTTTTCCACCGTGCCATAGTCCTTGCTGACCTTGGCCCAGATCGGCTCGTCGCCCATCACATCGGCATCGGCGGCATCGACGATGAAGGAGACGCGGCGCAGTTTTGGTCCCTCGGCCTGTTCCTTGGCGGCAGCCTCGCGGCCGATGAAATCGTTTTTCTCCAGCTTGATGAAGCGGTCCATCGCGCCTTCGAACGGTCCGTAGATCGGCCGCAACTCGCGGAACCAGGTCGGAAAGTTCTTTTCCAGGCGCATCGACAGCAGAGCGCGCATGCCGAAATCGACGAGGCCGAATTCCTCGCCGGCGTCCTTGATCTGATGATAGACGAGGCGCTGGTAGGCCGGCGCCATCCAGATCTCGTAGCCGAGGTCGCCGGTGTAGGTGATGCGGTTGACCAGGCACGGCGCGCCGCCAACCGCCATCTCGCGGAAATCCATGAAGCGGAAGGATTTGGTCGAGATGTCGACGTCCACGAGCTTTTGTAGCAAATCCCGCGCGCTTGGCCCGGCGATCGACAGGCCGACCAGCGTCTGGTCGAAGCGGTGGATGCGCACCGACCCGTCCTTCGGCAGATGCTTTTCGAACCAGCGCATGTGGTATTTCTGCGCCGCCGACGAGCCCCAGATCATGAAACGGTCTTCCGATGCCTTGGCGATGGTGAAGTCGCCAATCAGCTTGCCGAATTCGTTGAGCATCGGCGTCAGCACGATGCGGCCGGTCTTCGGCATGCGGTTGGTCATCAGCCGGTTGAGGAAATCTTCCGCCCCAGGGCCCGACACTTCGTATTTGGCGAAGTTGGCGATCTCGGTGACGCCGACGCGATCACGCGTGGCGCGCACTTCCTCGCCGATCGGTCCAAAATCGTTGGAACGGTGGAAGGAGACAATGTCCTTCGGTTCCTTGCCCTTCGGTGCGAACCAGAGCGGCGTTTCGAGACCCCAGGAGTCGCCCATGACGGCATTGTTGGCGAGCATCGTGTCGTAGAGCGGCGTCGTCTGCGCCGGGCGTGCGGCCGGCAGTTCCTCGTTGGGGAACCGGATGGAGAAGCGACGCGAATAGTTTTCGCGCACCTTGGCGTTGGTGTAGCGCAGGCCTGCCCATTCGCCGAAGCGGGTGACATCCATGCCCCAGACATCGAAGCCGGGGTCGCCATGCACCATCCAGTTGGACAGCGCCAGACCGACACCGCCGCCCTGGCTGAAGCCGGCCATCACGGCGCAGGCGCACCAGAAATTGGTCAGGCCCTGTACCGGGCCGACCAGCGGGTTGCCGTCGAGCGCGAAGGTGAAGGGGCCGTTGATGATCTGCTTGATGCCGGCCTTCTCGATGCCGGGGAAATGCTTGAAGCCGATTTCCAGCGACGGCGCGATGCGGTCGAGGTCCGGCGGCAGCAATTCATGGCCGAAATCCCAAGGGGTGTTGACTGGCGACCACGGCTTGCAGGCCTTCTCATAGGTGCCGAGCAGGATGCCGTTGCGCTCCTGGCGGGTGTAGATCTCGCCCTTGAAGTCGAGCACGCCGATCATCTCGCGCCCGGTCGACTTGTTGAATTCCTCGACCTCCGGCATCGGCTCGGTCAGGAGATACATGTGCTCCATGGCCAACACCGGCAGCTCGACGCCGACCATGCGGCCGATCTCGCGCGCCCACAGGCCGCCGCAGTTGACGACATGCTCGGCCTTAACCGTGCCCTGTTCTGTGACGACGTTCCAGGTGCCGTCGACCTCTTGCGTCAGTTCGACGACGCGGTTGCGCAGCACGATTTCGGCGCCGAGTTTTTTGGCCGCCTTGGAGTAGGCGATCGTGGTGCCGGACGGGTCGAGATGGCCTTCGACCGGATCCCACATGGCGCCGACGAAATTGGTCTCGTCCATCAGCGGGAACATCGCCTTGGCCTCGGACGGGGTGATCAGTTCGGTGTCCATGCCGAGATAGCGGCCCTTGGCGTGGGCAAGGCGCAGGAAGTCCATGCGCTCGGGCGTATCGGCCATCATCACGCCGCCGGTCAGGTGCAGCGAGCAGGATTGGCCTGATATCTCCTCGATCTCCTTGTAGAGCTGCACCGTATAGGCCTGCAGCTTGGCGACGTTGGGGTCGCCGTTCAGCGTGTGAAAGCCGCCCGCCGCGTGCCAGGACGAGCCAGAGGTGAGTTCGGAGCGCTCGATCAGCATGATGTCGGTCCAGCCGGCCTTGGCCAGGTGGTAGAGAACCGAGCAGCCGACGACGCCGCCGCCGATGACAACCGCTTTTACATGAGATTTCATCTAGATGGGTCCGTTTTTGAAGAGATTGAATCGGGTGAGTGCGGCATGAAAACAAAGCGGAGATCGGATGCGGCGATGTTCTCGACCAGCCTGCCATCAAGCGCGGCGAGGATGGTTTCACAGACCGAGGTACGCTGTCTCAGGACGTCATCGCTCCAAACACGCAGGATCGAATAGCCTTGAGCGCGCATGAAATCATCGCGGCGGCGATCATAGGAACTGCCGGCGTGTTGGGGCCCGTCGACTTCCACGACAAGCCATTTTTCGCGGCAGGCGAAGTCCGCGTAGTATGGTCCGATAGAGAACTGTCGCGTGAACTTGTAGCCGCCAAGTCTGCGGGCTTTTAACTCAAGCCAAAGCAGCGCTTCGGCCTGGTTGTCATCTTGCCTGAGTTTTCTGGCTCGCTGGGTGGTGCCCGTTTTGCGGCGGCTGCGTGTTGCGGGGCGGGCTTCCCCCACTCCGTCGCCGCTTCGCGGCGCCACCTTGTATCTACACGAGAGAGATTTCGTGGGATTAGAGCGATTGAGCCAAGGTCCGGGTGGCCGCCCGGACCTTGGCTTGGCGAAGTCGCCCGTACCANACCTTGTATCTACACGAGAGAGATTTCGTGGGATTAGAGCGATTGAGCCAAGGTCCGGGTGGCCGCCCGGACCTTGGCTTGGCGAAGTCGCCCGTACCACCTGAGGTTACAGCCGCGGGAGAGCTTGGGACCTTCGCCTTCATCACGCACGACCGAACAGTCGCTTGTTCCAACCGTACGCACAAGGCAGGTTACCGTGAACAAGATTATTTGTGGAGTTGATGTTTCGAAAGATTGGCTGGACGCGCATGTCTGGCCGGGCGG